>JAJNBA010000015.1 GCA_021155985.1 Actinomycetes bacterium | reverse complement strand
CTTTTCGTCGTGCTCGTGTGGCCGTATGCGATCGACGGCCACCCCTTCGGCGTCGGCCCCGACGTCCCTGTCTACCTCTGGTGGACGCGCGTCGGGGCGAGCGAGGGCCTCTCGATGGTGGGGAGCCGGCCGGGCGCGCCGGCGCTCGTGGCGGCGCTGGCCGGTGCGCTGCACCTGAACGTCTCAGCGGTGACGGCCGGGCTGTCGTCCGCGCTCGGGGTCGCGGTGGGTGGGGCATCGGCGGCCCTGGTCCGCCTCGGGGCCCGCGGCGCGGGGATGACCTGGCTCCTCGCCGGGCTCCTCGCGGGCGTCTTCTCCGTTCATCTCGTCGCCGGCTACCTGGCCAATCTCGTGGTCGCCGTGACGTTCCTCGCGGCGGCGGCGTGCCTCGCCGGAACCCGTCGGTCGTGGTGGACGGCGGCCGTGCTCCTCGCGGGCGGGGGCCTGGCGCATGCGCCGTTCCTGGTCCATGCGATCGTCGTGCTCGCGGGAGCCGCCGCACTCGCCTGGCGAGCGGGCGCCCGCGACGAAGCCCGCGACATCGCGCTTTCCGTTACGGTCGGCGGCGTCGCCGCGGGAGCCGGCATCCTCGCGACGATCGCGGGACCCGGTCCGATCGCCGCCGAGACATCGAGGGACGGGTACCTCCGACGAGCGGGTCTCGACCGACAGCTCATCGACGCGTACCGCGAGCGGTTCCGGCTCCGGGCGGCCCGCTACGTCCAGTGGATCTCGGTCCCGCTCGCCGTCGCCGGGACCGCGGTCGCCGACGCCTCGGCGGCGGGCGGGTTCCTCCGGCGGTTCCTCGGGTCGTGGCTCACGGTGATCGCGATCGGTATCCCTGTGGGCTACGCCACGGGATGGCTTCCACCGGACCGGCTCGTCACGTTCGGGTTCGCCGTGCCGATCGCCGCGGCCTTCGGGCTCGGATGGCTTCACGGCAGGCTGGGCGGGCGACGCTGGCTGACGTGGGGGGTCTTCGGCGCACTCGCCGCGTGGATGATCATCGGGGGGCTACTCGCATGGAGCCGACAGGCCCCGTTCGTGAACCCGAGGGAAGCCGAGCTGGCTCGCGAGGCCGGGCTCCGCGTCGGACCCCCGTTGGACCGGCGGCCGATCGTCTACATCGTGGATGACGCCGACGCCACGGCGACATTCCTCGGATCGCGGGCCGCGAACATCCTTCGGGCGGCCGCCTCCCCCGAGCGTGCATCCGACGTCTACGTGTTCGTCGGCACGGTCAGCGACTTCTTCGACGACCGGCCGACGGTGCGAGGTGATCCCGAATACGACGCCCTCTCTCGCCTGACGCTCGCGAACATCCCGGACGAGCCCGAGCCTCTGGTGCTGGTCCTCGGCTCCTTCTATCGGGGGAGCGTCTCGAGCCCCCAGCTCCTCGAGCTTGGACCCTCCTTCTGGGCGAGCGAACCTCTCCCGGAGTACTCCGCGACCGTCAGCGGCCCGTTCGACGTCGTCCCTTCGTCGGGGGCGGGGATCTCGATCGCCGCGCTCGCGATCCTGGCGGTGTTATCCGTCATCGGACTCGGCTACGCGCGCGTCGCGAGCGACGACCTGATCGTCGCGATCGCGACTTCGCCCGCATTCGGTGCCGCCGCCCTCACGCTCGCGGCGGTCGCGCTCGACCGGACGGGTCTCCGCCTGGACTCGACGCCGGTCGCGCTCGCCGCCTCACTGCTGGCGGGTCTCGGCGGCCTCGCGGCGTTCCTCGTCGTGCAGCGCCAGCGGGATCGAGAGGCGCCGGCGTAGGTCGAGCCCAAGCCACACGAGGAGACCGATCACGATCGGGGTCAGCGCGTAGTGGCCGATCAGCACGTTCAGGTCGTACGCGCCCGGGAACCGGAGCGGCTCCGCCGTCCACTGCGACAGCGCGAGCACGACCGAGAGCGCGATCAGCGAGACGCGGGGCACCCGCGGGAGGACCCAGATCAGCGGGAGGGACCACGCGAGATACCAGGGCAGGAGCACCGGGCCGAGCATCGTCAGGACGAGAAGGATCCACCCCCATCCCCCGAGGAGCTCGAGCACCGGACGCCCCGACGCGGCGGCGCGCGCGACCCGGCGGATGAGCCACACGACCGCGGCGACGAGAGCCACCGCGAACACGACGCGCGCGACGACGCCCAGCGCGTCCCCGCTGACCGCGTCCAGGACACGGCGGAAGAACCGGGACGGCGCGAGCCATCCCTCGTGCGACGACAGCTCCAGCATCCCGAGCGTGGGGTCGTGTCGCTGGAGGAAGGGAAGCGCCACCGCGATGACCACGGCGAAACCGAGGGCGGCGTGGGTCGCGCCGGCGCGCAGGCGTTCCCCGGGCGCCCGCCGCCAGGCCACCCAGATCACGAGCAGGAGGAGTGGAAGGAACGCGGTCGCCTTGATCAGTCCCGCGCACGCGACGAGCACGATCGCCCAGTGCGTACGCCCCCGGAGGACGCACCAGGCAGCCAGCGCGATCCCGAGCGCAACAAGGAGATCGTTGTGCCCGCTCCCGGCGGACTGGAAGAGGATCACGGGGTTCAAGCCGAACGCGGCGACCGCGAACGCCGCTCGATCCGGGCGGAGCCCGCGGGACACGGCGGCGATCACGAACGTGGTGGCGAGGCCCGCCGCGATCGCGATGAGCCGGAACGTGTCCACGAGCACGTCCAGGCGCGGGGTCGTCCGGGTGACCAGCCCCGCCAGATGGGTGAACAGCGGCCCGTAGACGGAGGGCGTGTCGACCCACCGCGGTCCGACGAGCGTCCGCGACAGGAAGCCGGGGAAGTCGGCCGGCGTCTGGACGTACGGGTTCGCGTGGTGCACCGACACGATCTGCCCATGCGCGATGTACGAATAGACGTCCCGGGAGATCAACAGGGGCTCCAGGACGATCGCGAGATGGAAGGCGATCGACAGCCCGAGGGCGAAGCGGAGCGACAGATCTCCTCGCCACGTCGCCCGGAGGAGCGCGAGGAATCCTGCCATCCCCGCCGCCACGCCGAGCACCGACGCCACGGGGAGGGCGTCGCCCAGCCGATCCAATTGGAACGCCTCGGCGACCCAGACGAACGGCCCCCCGGGAGCCGCGCCCGGGGCCAGGAGCGGCTGGAGAGGGGACCCGGGGACCGCGGCGACGACCGCCTCCGCTAGGAACCCGGCCACCGCCGCCGCGACGGCGGGCCACGCCGTCCGCGAGCGAGTCGTCTCCATGTCGCGGCCGACGCTAGCACCCGGTCGCCGCTAGGCTGCAGCCCATGGCGCGCTTCCGGGAAGGCACGGGCACGGCGCTCCTCGTGGCGATCGGCTCGTTCAGCGTCTTCGCGATCCTCGCGTGGATCGTCGCGGTGCTGCTCTGGATCGCGCTGTCGATCTACGCGCTGGTGGAGATGATCGGTGACGGCCGTCCGAGCGCGGTCGCGGTGCTGCTGATCGTCGTCCTGCTCGTGGGAACCCTCGTCACGCTCGCCGCCGTCGGATTCGGCTTCGTGGGCAAGCGGCTCACACCAGGGAAGCGCGATCGCGGCTGATCGTCTACGGCGTGGGCTTCATCACCATCAGGTAGAGGATGCCGGCGACCGGCAGCATCGTCAGGAGGCCCGTCGTCCGGGTGCGGCGAGCCGCGGCCTCGTACGCGGGAGAGGCTGCCTCGTCGGCGAGCTCCGTCTGGCGACGCAGCGACGGCGCGAAGAACACGCCGGCGATCACCCCGACCATGACATAGAGCCCGATCGCGACCGCGATCCAGAACGTCGTGAACCCCAGTCCGTCGGAGATGAGGACCATGATCACGCCGGTGAGCGGCAGCACGCCGTACGCGGGATTCGCGAGGCGGGCATCGAGCTTCTTGATCGTGTCCAGGGCGAACGACTGCTGGGTCGGAGCGCGTCCCTTCATCGCGGCGAGCCAGACGAAGTACGTCACGTTCGTCCCCACGGCGACGATGGCCGACAACACGTGCACGAGCTTGAGCGGCAGGTACCAGTCCATGTCGTTCCCCTCTCCGCGGACCCGATCGCAGCCCATACTGCCCCACGAGGCGGCACGCCCGCTCTGGGCTCGGATCGCAACCCTAGGATGAGCCGATGGATCGCGACAGCCTCCTCGCCTTCGTTCGCTTCCACGCGTGGGCCAACGACCGCATCCTGACGACGGCGGCGGGCCTCGCGGATGAGGAGTTCCGGAGACCGGCGGTGCTCGACCACGGCAGCGCCTTCGAGACGCTCCGGCATCTCGTCGACGTCGATTGGAGCTGGCGCGAGGCATGCATCGGGAACGATGTCGGGCAGACGTACGTCTGGGACCACGGGTTCGTGCTCGACGATCTGGCGGCGATCCATGCGTTCTGCCTCGAGGAGGACATCCGCCTCCGGAGCTACGTGGAGTCCCTCGACGAGGCGGCTCTGAACGAGCCGCTCGCGGACGGCGACCCCCGAGAGCCGCGGTGGCTGGTCGTCGCCCACGTCGTGAACCACGGGACGCAGCACCGCAGCGAGCTCGCCCGCTACTTCACCGAGTCGGGGAACTCACCGGGCGACCTCGACCTCCTGGCCGCCCACCAGCTTCCGTGGCCTGAGCCTTCTTGAGCCCGGCGAGGCTCTGCCGCGTGCACCGACTCCTCTTGGATGTCTGGAGGTCGCCGCACTCCGCATCGTCGAACATCGAACTAGAGAGCGATCAGGCCGGCATGCGTCGGCGCGAATCCGCACGCGCCTAGATAGAAGGGGCGAAGGTGCTCGTCGAAGTCGACATGGAGCCATTCGCAGCCGGCCGCCCTTGCCTCGCGTTTGGCGACCTTCACGACCTCCGTTCCGATACCGCTGTGTCGGGCGCTGGAAGCAACCATCGTGTCCTGTAGCCACGCATGCACGAGACCATCCCAAAGAACGTTGACGAAGCCCACGAGTCTGTCGTCGTCTCTGGCCGCGACCCACCCAAGGCTATGCCTTTCGAGGAGCTCGACCCAGTTCCATTCGTCTGCTGAGTAGAACTTGGTGTCGAACGCCTCCGCGTGCAGGCGGTTCAGCTCCCCGTTCTCAACGCTTCCGCGCCACGTGTACGTGACTTTCACGAGGAGCAATCTACCGTGGGCCATCGGGCGCGAGCCTCTGGACCTACCCCGAGAGATGCACCGGGTTACGCTGCGCAGGTGACCGAGCGACTCCTCTTGGATGTCTCGAGTCTGACCTACCGGGCGTACTTCGCGATGCCGGACTCGGTGGCCGCGCCGGACGGGCGACCGGTGAACGCGGTCCACGGCTACCTCGACATGGTCACGCGCCTCGTGGCCACGCGCCGGCCGGACGAGGTCGTCCACGTCTACGACCATGACTGGCGGCCGGTCGAGCGCACCGATATCTATCCGGGCTACAAATCCAACCGCCCCCCGGAACCTGAGGCGATCACGCAGCAGTTCGCCCTCCTCCGGAGCGTGCTGGATCTCACGGGGCTGCTCCAGGCCGAGACCGAGGGATGGGAAGCGGAGGACGCGATCGGCGCCTTCTGTGTCGAGGCGGACGAGGAGGACAGGATCGAGATCGTCTCGGGCGACCGCGATCTGATCCAGCTGGTTCGCGATCCCGTGGTGAAGCTGCTGTTCACCGTCCGCGGCGTCTCGGAGCTCGCCGAGTACGACGAGGCGGGTGTCCTCGCCAAGTACGGGGTGCCGGCGTCGCGCTATGCCGAGTTCGCGATCCTCCGAGGCGACCCCTCCGACGACCTGCCGGGTGTGCGCGGCGTCGGTGCGAAGACCGCGCTGGCCCTGATCCAGACGTACGACTCCCTCGACGAGATCGTCGCGGACGCCGCGCAGCCGCAGTCGCGTCCCGGGCCGATGAAAGGCAAGCCGGCGTTGAAGGCGAGGATCGTCGAGGCGGCCGAGTACCTGGACAAGATGCGCCGCCTGGTGCCCGTGAACGCCGTCGCACCGCTGACCGTCTGGTCGGGCGCGCGCGACGACGAAGCGCTCAAGGCGTTCGCGGACGAGCACGGGCTGAAGGGTCCGGTCCAGCGGCTGCAGGCCGCGCTCGACAGCGCGAGCGCAGCTTGACACACGCGTGACCGCGTTCGTCTTCCACGTCGACCTCGACCAGTTCCTCGCCGCCGTCGAGGTCCTCCGGCGCCCCGAGCTCCGCGGCAGACCGGTCGTCGTGGGAGGCGACGGCGACCCGACGAAGCGGGGCGTCGTCTCCACGGCCTCGTACGAGGCCCGCGCGTTCGGCGTGGGATCGGGGATGCCGCTCCGGACCGCTCTCAGGCGGTGCCCCGAAGCCGTGTTCCTCCCCGTCGACGCGCCCCTCTACCTCGAGGCGTCGCGCCGCGTGATGGACACGCTCCGATCCTTCGGCTTCGTGGTGCAGGTGATGGGGTGGGACGAGGCGTTCGTCGCCGTGGAGACGGACGACCCGCAGAGTCTCGCCCGCGAGATCCAGCGCCGCGTCGTCGACCGGACGGAGCTCTGGTGCTCGATCGGGATCGGGGACAACAAGCTCCAGGCGAAGATCGCGACCGACGCGGGCAAGCCCGCCGGGGTCTTCCGATTGACCTCCGATCGGTGGGCCGAGTGGATGGGGTCGCGGCCAACGGACGCGCTCTGGGGCATCGGCTCGAAGACGGCGAGGAAGCTGGCGGCGATCGGCATCGGCACGGTGGACGAGCTCGCATCGGCCGACCTCGACAGACTTAGAGCCGTGTTCGGGCCGAGCACCGGACCGTGGCTCGCGCGACTCGCCCGCGGCGAGGACACCAGCCGGGTCAGCGACGCGCCCTGGATCCCGAAGGGCGTGAGCCGTGAGCGGACGTTCCAGGCGGACCTCGCCACGCATGACGACGTGCTCCGCGAGCTCGACCGGGTCGCTTCCGAAACGGCGGAGGACGTTCGGAAGGACGGCCGTCCGGCCGCGCGCGTCGTCGTGAAGGTGCGGCTGATCCCGTTCATCACGAAGACCCGGGGGGTGACGCTGCCCGCGCCCTCCAGCGCTCCCGGGGACATCGTGGCGGGCGCGAGGGCGGCGCTGGAACGGTTCCCACCGATCGAGCGACCGGTGCGGCTGCTCGGCGTTCGTGCCGAGTTCGCCGAGGATGACCCGCCGAACGGCGACCGAGGTCATCCGATGCTGAATTCCCCCGGCCCGGATGCCGATGATGGATAGATGCGGACTCGATCCCTGGTGGCAGCCACGGCGATCGCCATGGCACTCGGCCTCTTGACACCCCTGCCGGCGTCGGCGGTCTACGAGGACCCTCTGATCGAGTTCCCCGGCGGGACCAGCGTGTTCTATTCCCCGTTCTCCGGACCGGCCACCGTCACGTTCGCGTTCGACGCCGACACGAACGACGCGACGTTCGAGCTTCGCCTCCGGCGCGTCGGTGGCGCAGTCATCCGCACGAGGCAGGTCTTCATCGACCCCGACACGATGACATCACCGCATCCGGTATCGTTCAGCTGGCCGGCGCTCTCCGTCGGGTCGGCGAAGACGTACCAGGTGGCCATCTACCGCGGCGGGAACCTCCAGGGGAGCCCGGAGAGCTTCCAGGTGCTTCCGCCGCTGGTCTCGATCACGGGAGCGACGCCGAACCCGTTCCTCCCCTGGATCGACGACGACGTCAAGGACGAAACGAGGATCTCCTACACACTGCAGGCCCCATCCGCCCCGACGATCGTTCGCGTCTACGGTGCCGACGCGCGCGGGAAGTGCTGCGGCTCCCTCGTCCTCGAGCAGGACGATGGGCCGCACCCGGCAGGGGTCAACCACTACGAGTGGAACGGGAGGACGCAGGAGTCGGGAGGATCGCTCCTGCCGAAAGGCGACTACTTCGTCAAGATCCGGGCCGAGGATCCGTCGGCCGTCGTCGGCGTCTCGAAGCCCTTCAAGGTCACGATCGCCCGGACCTATCGGGCGGTGAAGACGAAGACCAAGCCCGCGAGGGACTACCACCATCGGAGTGCGTCGACCCCCATCGTGATCGGGGGAGGCTGTTTCGTGATGGTGGAGGCCGGTGATCTGCGGATCCTCTGTCAGGGAGGGCGCGTGTCCGTCTACTGGCGATGGGGCCTCGGCCCATCGCAACGGATCGAACGGGCCAGCGTCGTGCTGGATACCCAAGAGGGGAGCTGCCCGAAATCGATCCGCCGGTCGGGACATACCAAGCACGAATCCTCCTTCACCGTGCACGAGGATCTTGCTGGAGCATCGGCCGATTGCCGCATCGTCACGGCGAAGATCACGTACAGCTACCTCCAAGCGTCCTGACGCACCCGGTTCCCCGAGCACCCAGCACCTACCATCAGGCGTGTGACCCCGCCGACGCTCGAGCGCATCAGGGAGGCGCCGAAGGTCCTGCTCCACGATCACCTCGACGGCGGCCTGCGGCCGGCGACGATCGTGGAGCTCGCGGACGAGACCGGCTACGAGGGCCTCCCGACCCGCGACGTGGAAGCGCTCCAAGCCTGGATGACCCGGGGGGCCGATCGCAAGGACCTGGTCCTGTACCTCGAGACGTTCGCCCACACCGTCGGGGTGATGCAGACGACCGAGTCGCTGGCGCGCGTCGCCCGCGAGTGTGCGGAGGACCTCGCCGCGGACGGCATAGTCTACGCGGAGGTCCGCTACGCCCCGGAGCAACACCTCGAACGAGGTCTCACGTTGGACGAGGTCGTCGGAGCGGTACAGCGCGGGTTCATCGAGGGCTCCGCGACGACCGGGATCCGCATCGGCACGCTGCTCACCGCGATGCGCACGGCCGCGCGATCCCTCGAGATCGCGGAGCTCGCGGTCCGCTGGCGGGACCGCGGGGTCGTGGGCTTCGACATCGCGGGGGCGGAGGCCGGCTATCCGCCGACCCGTCACCTCGATGCGTTCGACCACGTCCGGCGCGCGAACTTCCACCTCACGATCCACGCGGGCGAAGCGTTCGGGCTGCCGTCGATATGGGAGGCACTGCAGCTGTGCGGCGCCGAGCGGCTCGGGCACGGGGTTCGCATCGTCGACGACATCGAGGTCGAGCCCGATGGCGATGCCCGGCTCGGACGCGTCGCCGATCTCGTCCGTGACCGACGTGTACCGCTCGAGCTGTGCCCGACCTCGAACATCCACTCCGGAGCGGCGGCCTCGATCGATGAGCACCCGATCGGGCTCCTGACGGATCTGAAGTTCCGCGTAACGGTGAACACCGACAACCGGCTGATGTCGGCGACGACCCTCTCGAACGAGTTCGCGCAGCTCGTCGAGGCGTTCGGGATCGGATGGGACCGGATCCGCCGGCTCACGATCAACGCGATGAAATCGGCGTTCCTCCCCTTCGACGAGCGCGTCACCTTCCTCGACGACGTGATCCGGCCCGCGTACGAGACGTTCGTCGCATGACCGAGGACACCCGGGCGATCCTCGAGGTGGCCGCGTCGGGCGTACCCTTCCGCGTCGTCCGGACGGAGCGGCCGGGCAGCGCCGAGGAGAGCGCCGAGCTCCAGGGGATCGAGCTCGGACAGCTGATCCGGTCGATCGTCGTGCGCCGCCGCCGTGGCGACTACGTCTTCGTCCTCGTGCCCGGCGGGCGGCAGATCGCCTGGCCCGGCTGCGCGCGCACCTCAGTGAGCCGGCTGTCGTTGCCGGACCAGGAGAAGCCCGCGACGCGACCGGCTACGAGCGGGGGACGATCACCCCGTTCGCGTCGTCGACGGGCTGGCCGGTCGTGGCCGACGCGACCCTCGCACACGGAGTCAATCTCCACCACGATCCGGCGGATCTGTTCCGTCTCGTGCACGCCGATCTCGCGGACGTGACCGACCCCGTCGGGTGAGGTGAGCGTCGCAGAGCTCCAGGGGCGCCGCGATCCTGATCGAGCGGGTCAGGCGGGCGGCGCCGCGTCGGCGTCCGCCAGCACCAACTGATCGGCCGCCGCCACACGTCCCGCCGGGATGGACGTATCACCGGCGAGGAGGCCGGCCAGCGCGTCCGCCTTCGTGCTTCCCGCGACGATCCACACGACCCGCCGAGCCCGATCGAGCACCGGATACGTCAGGGTCATCCGTCGCCGCCCCCGGAACGTTCCCGTCACCGCGACGTCTCGATCGCGCACCTTGAGGACGGGGTCGTCGGGGAGGAGGGAAGCCGTGTGCCCGTCGTCGCCGATCCCGAGGTGCACGAGGTCGAACCGCCCGGGCAGCGACCGCTCGTACGCCGCCGCCGCGGACTCGAGATCGTCTGCCTCGACGGGCATCGGACGCACCGTGGCCACGCCGTCGGCCGACAGGGCCCGGCGGAGATGCGTGAGGTTCCGGTCGTCGTCCCCTTCCGGGGCGACCCGCTCGTCGACCTGGAACGTGCCGGTCCCGGACCACGGCAACGCGAGTCGTCGGAACGTCGGAACCGGTGTCGCCCCGCCGCTTGCCGCCCAGTGGAAGGTCCCGCGATCCGCCACCGCCTCCTCCGCGGCCGCCCCGATCACCGCCGCGGCCCGGGCCGCGAGAGCGTCGGCGTCCTGGAACACCTCGAGACGGATCACCGCTCCCGGTGCCCCCCGAACTCGAGACGCATCGCGGACAGGACGCGGTTCGCGAAGCCGCCACGGTCGCGCGACGAGAATCGGGAGAAGAGAGCGGCGGTCAACACATCGGCGGGCACCCCTTCTTCGATCGCGGCGATCGCGGCCCAGCGCCCCTCGCCCGAGTCGGCCACCTGTCCCTCGAGGTCGTCGAGTCCGGGGTCGGCGTGCAGCGCGGCCGCCGTCAGATCGAGGAGCCACGACGACACCACGCTCCCCCGGCGCCAGACCTCCGCCACCTCGGCCACGTCGATCTCGTACCGGTAGGCCTCGGGGTCTCGAAGGGGCGCGGTCTCCGCATCGGCCGGGGCGACCGCTCCGCCCGCGTTCGCGTTGGCGAGGACGTTCAACCCCTCGGCGTACGCCGCCATCAGGCCGTACTCGATGCCGTTGTGGACCATCTTCACGAAGTGCCCGGCGCCCACCGGGCCGCAACGGAGGTACCCCTGCTCGGCAGGCGAGGGATCGCCGTCGCGGCCTCGGGTACGCGGGGCCGTGTCCACACCCGGCGCGAGCGATGCGAAGATGGGCTCCAGGTGCCCGAACACGTCCTCATCCGCTCCGACCATCAGGCAGAAGCCGCGCTGGATGCCGAAGAGGCCGCCGCTCGTGCCGCAGTCCACGAGATGGATCTCCCGGTCGGCGAGCTCGCGCGCCCGCCGAAGGTCGTCACGATGGTTCGTGTTCCCGCCGTCGATGACCGTATCCCCGGGCTCGAGGTGCTCGGCCAGCTCCCGGATGACCGCTTCCGTGGGCTCGCCGGCGGGGACCATCACCCACACGGCTCGCGGGGGCTGCAGGGCCGCCACGAGCTCGAGGATCGTCGACGCGCCCGCCGCTCCCTCACCGACGATCGCCGTCACTGCCTCGGGACTCACGTCGTGGACCACGCACCGGTGTCCGTCGGCCATCAGCCGCCGGACGAGGTTGGAGCCCATCCTGCCGAGGCCCACCATGCCGAGCTCCATCGGTCGATCCGTCGTCATCGGCGCTCCCTTCGCTCATCCGCCAGATCCGTCCTCATCCCGAGAGCGTATGGACCGAACGGCTGACGCGCTCGTCCTCTTCGGGATCACCGGCGATCTCGCTCGCAAGATGACGCTGCCCGCGCTGTACCGCCTCGAGGCGAGGGACCTGCTGCCGTGCCCGGTGCTCGGCGTCGGCCGGAGGGAAGGGGGGCAGGAGGAGATCCACACCCGCGCGCGTGAGGCGATCGAGGAGGCCGGCGAGTCGGTGGACGAGGCGGTCTTCCAGCGGCTCGCCGATCGGCTGAGGTACGTGGCGGGCGACGTCACCGACCCCGAGCTGTACACGAAGATCGCGCAGGCCCTCGGAGGCGCGGAGCGGCCGGTGTTCTACCTCGCGATCCCCCCGTCGTACTTCGGGTCGACGGTCGAGGCGCTCGGCGCCGCCGACCTCACGACCGGTGCGCGCGTCGTGATCGAGAAGCCCTTCGGCGAGGATCTGGCGTCGGCGACGGAGCTGAACCGCCGCATCCGCCGGGTGCTCGAGGAGGATCAGGTCTACCGCATCGACCATTTCCTGGGGAAGGAACCGGTCCAGGACATCGTGTACCTGCGGTTCGCGAACGAGATCTTCGAGCCGATCTGGAACCGGTACCACGTCTCGACCGTGCAGATCAACATGGCCGAGGACTTCGACGTCGCGGACCGGGGGACCTTCTACGACCCCGTCGGAGCGCTCCGGGACGTCGTCCAGAACCATCTGCTCCAGATCCTCGCGCTGGTGACGATGGAGGCTCCCGCGGGGGGTCACGACCCGATCGCGGACCGGCGCCTCGACGTGCTCCGGTCGATCCCCGACGCGGATCCATCCGCCTACGTCCGAGGTCAGTACGAGGGATACCGAGCGGTGAAGGGGGTCAGGCCGGATTCGGAGACCGAGACCTTCGCGGCCCTGCGGCTCGAGATCGACAACTGGCGTTGGGCCGGGGTGCCGTTCCTCATCCGTACGGGGAAGGCGCTGCCGGTGACCGCCACGGAGGTGGACATCCGGTTCCGGCTCCCGCCCGCGATCCTCATGGGCGACAGCATCGGGGAGGTGAAGCGCCACAACCACATGACGCTCCGGATCGGGCCCGAGCCGGGGGCTTCCCTGGGCGTGATGGTGAAGGCACCGGGAGAGGACCGGCCCGATCCGGTACACCTCGACTTCTCCTTCCAGGAACAGCCTGGGCGCGCGCCGGCGCCGTACGAGCGCCTGCTCCTGGACGCGATCAACGGCGACGGCACGCTCTTCCCCCGACAGGAGGTGATCGAGGAGACGTGGCGCATCCTGCAGCCACTCCTCGATGCGCCGCCGCCGACAGAGCACTACGCGAAGGGCTCGTGGGGTCCGGCGAGCGCGGATCGCCTCGCCCAGGATCACGGTGGGTGGCGGGTCCCGGAGGGACGGCACTGAGGCCGGTCGCGCTGACACCTCCGACGCGACGTGGCACGATTCCGCGCGTGACCGGCAGAATCGCCGCGGCGCGGCACCTGCGCGACCTCGCGGTCCTGCGCCGCGTTCGCGATCGGATGGACCGCGACTACGCGCAGCCGCTGGACGTCGAGGCGCTCGCCCGCGGCGCGCACATGTCGGCGGGGCATCTCAGCCGTCAGTTCCGGCTCGCGTACGGCGAGTCGCCGTACAGCTACCTGATGACACGACGCATCGAGCGCGCGATGGCGCTGCTGCGTCGTGGTGATCTCACCGTCACCGAGGTCTGCTTCGAGGTCGGCTGCTCGTCGTTGGGCACCTTCAGCACCCGCTTCACGGAGCTGGTCGGCGTGCCACCCAGCGTCTATCGGGACCGGGAGACGGGCGCGATGGCGGGGATGCCGCCGTGCGTGGCGAAGCAGGTGAGCAGACCGATCAGGAATCGAGAAGCGCCGGCCCGCGAGCCCCAGCTAGCCTGACGGCCATGGACATCACGATCCACTCGAGCTACCTGCCGCAGGACGACCCGGACGCCGCCCTGGCCTTCTACCGGGACATCCTCGGCTTCGAGGTCCGCAACGACGTCGAATACGGCGGGATGCACTGGATCACCGTCGGCCCTCCCGGCCAACCCGGCACCTCCATCGTTCTCCATCCGCCGGCCGTCACACCGGGGATCACCGACGACGAGCGTCGCACCGTCGTGGAGATGATGGCCAAGGGCACGTACGCGGGCATCAACCTGGCCACCGCCGATCTCGACGGCACCTTCGAACGGCTCCAGGCCAGCGACGCCGATATCGTCCAGGAGCCGATCGAGCAGCCGTACGGGGTTCGTGACTGCGCCGTCCGCGATCCCGCTGGCAACCTGCTCCGCATCCAAGAACTGCGCTGAGTCTCCCTTCCGAGACCGATCAGGAATCGAGAAGCACCAATCACCCGGCCGCACCTAGAGTGCGAGCCAGGGACCATCAGGCGACGAAAGGAGCGAACATGACCGGCTCATCCACGCAGGGAGCCAAGACCCTGCTGCATCCCGTCTCCGATGTGGAGAAGGCCAAGGCCGTCTACACGGCCCTGCTCGGCGTTGCACCGCAGGTGGCCGACGCCTACTACGTCGGTTTCGAAGCCGAGGGCCAGCACATCGGGCTGGTGCCGGGCGGAGGGCCGCAGGGCATGACCTCACCGGTGGCCTACTGGCACGTGTCGGACATCGTGGCGAAGCTGGCCGAGGTGACCGCCGCGGGCGCCACCCTGAAGGATCCGGCCCGCGATGTCGGGAGCGGCCGCCTGGTGGCGACCATCACCGACACCGATGGCAACGTGCTCGGGCTGATCCAGGACCAGTGAGTGAGCGTGTGGAGGAGAAGACGATGAGCGCGAAGAAGGCCACGCGGAAGCCCGCGAAGAGCACCACCGCGAAGGGCAAGACGGGGACGGGATGGTCGCCCGAGGAACGAGCCGCGGCCAAGGCATACGCCAAAGAGCTGAAGGAGGAGGCGCGCGGCGCGAACGACGAGAAGGCCGCGCTCGCGGCGATCGCCGAGATGCCTCCGAAGGATCGCGCCATGGGCAAGCGCATCCATGCGATCGTCAAAGCCAGCGCGCCGGACCTCGCACCGAAGACCTGGTACGGGATGCCCGCGTATGCCAAGGACGGCAAGGTCATCTGCTTCTTCCAGAGCGCGGACAAGTTCAAGGCGAGGTACGCGACGTTCGGCTTCAACGACGACGCGAACCTCGACGCAGGCTCGATGTGGCCGACCTCCTGGGCGCTGACGAAGCTGACGGCCGCCGACGAGAAGAAGATCGCGGCGCTCGTGAAGAAGGCCGTGAGGTGAGCCCCACGTCGTTGCCTGCGCCGCCCGTCGCCGACAGCCACGACCTGATCCGCGTACAGGGCGCACGCGTGAACAACCTCAAGGACGTCACCGTCGAGATCCCGAAGCGCCGGCTGACGCTGTTCACCGGCGTCTCCGGCTCGGGCAAGAGCTCTCTGGTGTTCGACACGATCGCCGCGGAGTCGCAGCGGATGATCAACGAGACCTACACCGCGTTCGTGCAGGCATTCATGCCGACGCTGTCGCGGCCGGAGGTCGACGTCCTGGAGGGCCTGACGACGGCGATCATCGTGGACCAGGAACGGATGGGGGCCAATCCTCGCTCCACCGTCGGGACCGCCACCGACGCCAATGCGATGCTCCGGATCCTCTTCAGCAGGCTCGGGAAGCCGCACATCGGCTCGCCCAACGCGTACTCGTTCAACGTCCCGTCGGTGCGGGGTAGCGGCGCGATCACCGTCGAGCGCGGCGCCAAGACGAAGACCGAGAAGGCGACCTTCACCCTGCTCGGCGGCATGTGCCCACGCTGCGAGGGCAAGGGCAACGTGACCGACATCGATCTAACCCAGCTCTACGACGAGAGCAAGTCGCTCGCCGAAGGGGCGATCACGATCCCCGGCTACACGGCGGACGGCTGGGCGGCGCGGATCTACTCCGAATCGGGCTTCTTCGACGCCGACAAGCCGATCCGGAAGTACACGAAGCGGGAGCTTCACGACCTCCTCCACCGAGAGCCGACGAAGGTCAAGGTCAGCAACATCAACATGACCTACGAGGGCCTGATCCCGAAGGTCCAGAAGTCGATCCTCTCCAAGGACGTCGACGCGATGCAGCCGCACATCCGCGCCTTCGTCGAGCGAGCGGTGACGTTCACCACCTGTCCCGAGTGTGAGGGCACCCGGCTCGGCGCGGAGGCCCGTTCGTCGAAGATCGAGGGGAAGAGCATCGCCGACGTGTGCGCGATGCAGGTGAGCGACCTTGCCGACTGGATCCGAGACCTACACGAGCCGTCGGTAGCCCCGCTCCTCACCGGGCTGCAGCACCTCCTCGACTCGTTCGCGGAGATCGGACTGGGATACCTGTCGCTCGACCGGCCCTCGGGCACCCTCTCCGGGGGTGAGGCGCAGCGCACCAAGATGATCCGTCATCTCGGCTCGTCGCTCACCGACGTCACCTACGTCTTCGATGAACCCACGATCGGCCTGCACCCCCACGACGTCCAGAGGATGAACGACCTGCTGCTGCAGCTGCGCGACAAGGGCAACACGGTGCTCGTCGTGGAGCACGATCCGGAGTCGATCGCGATCGCGGACCACGTCGTCGACCTCGGTCCGGGCGCGGGGTCGGCGGGCGGCTCCGTCTGCTACGAGGGCGACGTCGCGGGGCTGCGGGGAAGCGACACCACCACCGGCCGCCACCTCGACGACCGGGCGACGTTGAAGGGATCGGTCCGGTCGTCGTCCGGCACGCTGGAGATACGAGGGGCGACGGCCCACAACCTGCTGAACGTCGACGTCGACGTCCCCCTCGGGGTGCTCTGCGTGGTGACGGGCGTCGCCGGCTCCGGGAAGAGCTCGTTGATCCACGGCTCGGTCGCCGGCCGTGACGACGTGGTGGTGATCGATCAGGGCGCGATCCGCGGCTCACGAAGGAGCAACCCCGCGACGTACACCGGACTGCTCGACCCGATCCGCAAGGCGTTCGCCAAGACCAGCGGCGTGAAGCCCGCGCTGTTCAGCTCCAACTCCGAGGGCGCCTGCCCCACCTGCAACGGCGCCGGCGTGATGTATACCGAACTGGGCTTCATGGATACGGTCGAATCGACCTGCGAGGAGTGCGAGGGGAAGCGGTTCCAGGCCTCGGTCCTCGAGTACACCCTGGGCGGTCGGAACATCGCCGAGGTGCTCGCGATGTCGGTGATCGAGGCCGAGAGTTTCTTCGACGACGGCGAGGCTCGCACGCCGGCCGCCCACACGATCCTCGAACGGCTCGCCGACGTCGGGCTCGGCTACCTCTCACTGGGACAGCCGCTGACCACCCTGTCCGGCGGCGAGCGGCAGCGTCTGAAGCTGGCCACCCAGATGGGCGACAAGGGGGACGTCTACGTTCTCGACGAGCCGACCACCGGCCTCCACCTCGCAGATGTGGAGCAGCTGCTCGACCTACTCGACCGGCTCGTCGACGCCGGAAGGTCGGTCATCGTGATCGAGCACAATCAGGCGGTCATGGCGCACGCCGACTGGATCATCGACCTCGGCCCCGGCGCCGGCCACGACGGCGAGCACCTCGCGGCCTACGTCGACACCTGATCAGGTCCTCGCCGTCGGCTGTCCGGCCCGCCTGATCTCCTCCACCTCGATGCGACCGTCCTCCGTCTCGGTCACGCGGATGCCTTCGCACTCCGCGAACGGGGACGGCTCGCGTCCCGTGAGCCCCGTCATCGCTCGTTCGACGAACGGGGTGTGGCTGACCGCGAGCCCGACGCCGCCCTCCGGCACGGCGGTCAGCAGCGCCCGGATCCCCGCGGCCATCCCCTCCGGAGTGCCTCCCGTCGCATCCCGACCTGCGAGGCCGTCGATCACCCCGTGCGACGCCAGTTGCCGGCCCGACCCCCTCAGGATCCATGCGGCCGTCTCCGCGGCGCGCGCCGCCGGCGAGACGAAGACGGCGTCGTAGCCGCTCGCCTCTCGCCCCACGTCCTCGGCCTGCGCCCGCCCCGCAGCGGAGAGTCGGTCCTCGTTCGGATCCCGCTTCGCGTGCCGGAGCAGCTCCAGTCGTCGCATCCTTCGCCTCAGTGCGTACCCGCGGACGCTGCATCCGGAACCATGCGGTCCTCGCGGAACCGGCTGAGGGCGAACGGCGCGATCAGGTCGGGCACGCGACCGGTGGCGATCGAGTCCGCCATCGTCGCCCCGAAGATCGGCGCGCCTTTGAACCCCCAGGTCCCCATGCCCGCCATCACGCTGAACGCGTCCACGGGCGTGGGCCCGAGGATCGGCGAGGAGTCCGGCGTCATATCGCAGGACCCACCCCACTGCCGCATCGCCCGCGCCTCCGCCATGAACGGGAGGATCAGGATCGACCTCCGCGCGGCCTCGGACAGGAACTCGAAGGTCGAGCGTGTCGAGAACGTGGAGTACGGAACGATCTCGGCGCCCGCCAGCAGCTCCCCTCGCGTCGTCTGCGACACGTAGATCGTGAGATCCATCGACGAAACCAGCCCGCGCAGCACGGGGCGATAGGGCTCGGTGACGAACGCCTGGAGCAAGTGGGTCACGATCGGCAGGCGGACGCCGGCCATCGCGGCGAGCTGCGTGGACCAGCCGGCGACGGCGCTCACGACGTGACCTGCCGAGACCGGCCCGGCGGAGGTCTCGACGCCGACACACGTGTGATCGTCGACCTGCACCCCCGTCACCACGACGCCCTGATGGATGTCGACGCCCCGGCGGGCGGCGGCCTGCGCGAACCCCCAGACGACCGCGTCGTGTCGGGCGAAGGAGCCGGGCGGGTGGTACGAGGCGCCGATCACCGGCAGCTCGCCACCGCCGCTCAGGTCCACCAGAGGACACACCTCGAGGATCTCGTCCGGTCCGAGGATGTCGGTCTGCACGCCGAGGGCCCGGTTCAGGGCGGACTTCTCCCGCTCGACCTGCAGCGAGTCCTCCGTGTGACACAGATCGAGCTCTCCCTCGGTACTGAACTGCACGTTGAATCCGAGCTCCTGCGAGAGCCCCCGGTAGCGGGCGAGGCTGGCCGCGTACAGCGGGACCGTCTCCGGCGTGTTGTAGTTCGCGCGGAGGACCTGCGTGTTGCGACCGCTCCCGCCGCTGCCGATGTAGGCACGCTCGAGCACGGCGACATCCCGGATGCCGTGTTCCGCGGCGAGGTGATAGGCGAGCGACAACCCGTTCACTCCGCCTCCGACGATCACGACGTCGTAGGCGCGTCGCAGCTCGCGCGCCGGCAGATAGGTCCGGTGACGGAGGAGGCCGGTCACGCTCGCGACCGCCCCCTCCCGATCTGTCGCGTGAGGTAGGAGCCCCAGGAGGCGCGCACGAACACGCGGAGCGTGTCGCCCTCCACGAATACGCGGGCCGCGACGCGCGCGACATCCCCTTGGACGTAGCCGCCGTCATCCGGCAGCGGGAGATCCGATACCCGGGCGAAGGTGGAACGGGCATCCGCGCCGGAGAGCACGATCTCCGACCATCCCTCGGAGCACTCGCGGATGACGGCGCCCGCGTCGATCGTGTGGACGGCGGCCCGGAGATCCTCCGCGATCGAGCCACGCACGATCACCTCGTCCGCTGCCACTCGGCCCGCGCCCGGCGCCCGCATCACGATGTCGCATGCCTCCTCGGCAGCGTGGACGGACCAGAGCTCAGCCACGGAGGCGTTCCCCTTCGGGATCGAGGAACGGGGTCGGCACGACGCGGGCGGTGACGTGATCGGCACGCAGTGCGTGGGGGACGTCGCCGCCGGGTTCCCGACGGACCCAGCCGAGTCCGATCGAACGCTCGAGGATCGGGCTCCAGCCCGCCGACGTCACCCTCCCGACGATGCGCCCGCCGGAGCGCAGCGGGACCCCACGGAGCTCCGCACCTCCGCGGTCGAAGGCGAGGCCGACGAGCCGGCGATCCGACGGCGTCTCCGCCAGCCGCTCGAGCGCACGCGACGCGGCGAACGCCTTCCCGGCAGCGACCGCCCATCCGAGCCCGACCTTCACGGGGGTGTCGTCGGGCATCGTGTCTTGCCCGACGTACAGGTGTCCTTTCTCGAGTCGCAGGATCTCGAGGGCGTCCAGTCCATGCGGACGGATCCCGAGTCCCTCCCCCTGCCGCACGATCGCCTCCCACAGGGCAGGGCCGCTCGAGCGCGGATGGTGGAGCTCGAAGGCCACCTCCCCCACGAAGCCGCTGCGGATCGCCCCGCAGGGAACGTCCGCCACGGTCAGTTCCCGGACGCCGAGCGGCGGGAAGGCCTCCGTATCGAGCGGCGCGTCCGTGAGCTCGCCGAGGAGCGCTCGCGCGAGCGGCCCCGCCACGAGGATCGCGCCTCGCTCGGCCGTGAGGTCGATCACGTGGACCCGCAGTCCCAGCCGATCGGCGCGGTCACGGAGCCAGGCCTCCATCCGATCGGCCCCGCCAGACGTCGACGTGAGGTACCAGCCTTCCTCGCCCAACCCGCAGACGAGCCCGTCGTCGAAGACATAGCCCGCCTCGTCGAGAGCGAGCAGGTAGCGAGACCTCCCGGGAGTCAGGTCGTCGAAGCGGGTGGGGAACGACGCGTCCATCAGGACCGTGGCGTCGGGACCCGTGACGAGGAACTTCGCGAGCGTGCCGACGTCCATCACGGAGACGCGCTCGCGGACGGCTCGGTACTCCTCCTCGGCGTCCCCGTAGTGCAACGGGCGGAGCCAGGAGCCGGACCGTGCCATCCGGGCGCCGGCGGCCACGTGCACGTCGTGCAGGGAGGTGCGCTTCTCGATCACCTGATGGACCGCGGCGGCGAGAGCGGCCAGCGGCACCGGGCGCGCGGGCGGGCGCGCCGTGGTCCGAGCGGCGCTGATGGTCGCGCTCGCGGTGGCGCCCGCGTCGGTGTTCTTGGCCGCCGCGAACGCCGCCAGGTGCCGGCCGCACATCGCTCCCTGGCAGGGTCCCATCGTCGCGGTCGTGTAGCGCTTCAGGAGTTCCGACGAGCGGAACCCCTCCGCCCACGCACGCTCCAGGTCTCTCACGGACACGTCCTCGCACAGGCACACGGTCCCCGCGGTGTGCATCGTGACGGTCGGCGCAGCCTCCCCCCCGGCGTCGCCGACGGGCTCGACCTCTCCCGCGGCGCTCATCCGGACGAGGTCGTCCCTCGGCGACAGTCCCACCGAGAGGACGAACAGATCG
Organism: Actinomycetes bacterium; assembly: GCA_021155985.1. Classification (GTDB taxonomy): domain Bacteria; phylum Actinomycetota; class UBA4738; order UBA4738; family HRBIN12; genus JAJNBA01. Next base: position 31,164 of record JAJNBA010000015.1, on the reverse strand, counting down.
CAGCCGATCCCCCGGGTCACGCCGTCGACATCACGGAGCACCGCGAAGCGAACCCGGTCGTTGCCCTCCGCACGCACGACCGTCGCATCGACCAGGGACCTGACGTCGTCCGGCACCTGCTCCGCGAGGACCGATGGGACCACCACGGCGGCGATCGGAACGCCGGCGTTCCGAAGCACGGTGAGGTGCTCGATCCCTTCGTCGTGGCTCGCGACGATCACCGCCCGACGGCCGGGCGCGACACCTCGCTCCACGAGCCCCACGGCGGCCCGACCGAGCATCACCCCGGGCAGATCGTTCCCCGGGAACACCGGATGGACCTCCGAGGCGCCGGTGGCCGCCACGATCCGCCGGGGGTGCACCTGGACGAGGCCCTCCGCCGACGCGAGCGCCACCATCGGTCCCTCGTAGACGCCGATCGCCGCGTGGCGGCCGAGGACCTCCACCGCCTCGGGATGATCGGCCACGTCGCCCTCGTCGCAGAGGACCGCACGCTCGCCCCGGATCGCGGCCGAGGCGGCGGCGGCGCGACCCGACTCGCCCGCGCCGACGACGAGCACGTCGCAGCGCAGATGTCGGTTCGTGCGCGTCACCACCGGTCCGCCGGGCAGGCGTCCCACACCGACGGCGCGCCGGATCATCCGAGACGCCACCGCCCACGACCATCGCGGACGGATGAACGTCTTGTAGTAGAAGCCGACGGGGAGCAGGACGTGCAGTCGGTCGAGGATCGCGAGCACGTCTCGCTCGACCGACGGCCACCCGCGCTCGCGGCGCACCCGCATCCCGTCGGCGGCGGGCGTCACGCACGAACGAACGCCGGGGATGCCGTCGACGGTCACGAGGCAGTTGGGACACTCCCCCGTCCCGCAGTAGAGGCCTCGGCGCCGGTGATACTTGAGCGATCGCGAGAACGTCCTGATCCCGGCGCGATACAACGCCGACGCGATCGAGTCCCCGTCCTCGACCTCGATCCGCTTCCGGCCGAGCCGTAGCGTGCCCGCCATCTATCCGAGCTCGTTCGTCGTCGTGTCTCGGGTCATGGTGAGCCAGCGCCGGCAGCCGAGGAGATGGAACCACCGCTCCTCCTGGGGACCGGCGACGTTCGCGGGCAGGAAGACGCGTGCGAAGTCCGACTCCGCATCGGGGGCGTCGATCGCCCGGAGCTCACCGCCCCACGCGAACTCCGTCGAGGGACGCCATCCGCAGTTCGGGCACGGCACCTTCAACGCCACGGGACCCTCCGTCCTCTTCGGCGACGGCCGTCTCGCAGCGCTGCATGGGATGCGCCGTAGCCCGGAGCACCCGTCACGCCGCCTCCCGGATGAGCGCCCGCCCCGCACAGGTAGAGGCCTCGGACCGGCGTGCGATAGCGCGACCACGACGGGGTGGGCCGCATCGAGAAGAGCTGCCCGATGTGGAGGTCGCCGTGGAAGATGTTGCCCTCGGTCAGCCCGTACGTGCGCTCCAGGTCCAATGGGGTGAGCACCTGCGCGGCCTCGACCGTTCCGGGGAAGCCGGGTGCGGACTCCTCGATCCTCCCGACCACGATGCTCAGGAGCTCGTCCCGACGCTCGTCCCATGTTCCCCGGCGGAGCGCGAACGGAACGTATTGCACGAACGCCGTCATCACGTGCACACCAGGTGGCGCCAGCGAATCGTCGACGTTCGACGCCGTGACGCAGTCCACCCAGAGTCGGTCGGGGATCTCGCCGTCGCGATGACGGTCGTAGATCGCTTGGGCCTCCGCGAGCGTCGGGACGAGCGTGGCGAGGGACCGGCGGTTGGCATCGGCGTCCGTAGGCATCCCCGTCCAGGTCGGTTCGGCCGAGAGGACGAAGTTCACCTTCGCGCACGGGCCGGCCATCTTGATCGCGGCCACATCGTCGCGGAAGTCCTCCGGGAGCTCTTCGGGATGGACCAGACCGAGGAACGTGTGCTTCGGATCGGCGTTCGACAACACGATGTCGGCGGAGAGCTCCTCACCGCTCGCGAGCACCACCCCTGCCGCGCGGCCGTCCCGCACGATCACGTTCGACACGAGGGCGGCCGTCCGGATCTCGCCGCCCGCCCCTCGGACCGCCTCAGCCATGGCGTGGGTGATCGCCCCCATCCCTCCGATCACGTGCCCATAGAACCCCTGCACCCCTTCGCTACCGCCCGACAGGAGATGGAACAGGAGCCCGATCGCCGTGCCGGGCATGTACGGAGGGGCGTGCATCCCGTAAACGTTGTTCGCGAGGTACATCCGGCGCATACGATCGGACTCGAAGTGGCGCTCGACGAACTCGCCGAGGGAGCCCGTCGTGAACCGGACGAGATCGGCGAGCTCGTCGCCGCTGATCGATCGGAACCGCCTCCACGCGCGACTCCCCTCGCGCACCTTCGCCCAGCCACGCGCGTAGAGGTTGGGGGGCTCTTCGAGGAAGAACGGCTGGAGGTAGCGGGCCAGGGCATGGAGGCGACGATGGACCCGGTCGAACGACTCCGCGTCGCGGGCGGAGATGCTGGTCGCGAACTCCTCCACCGCGCGGTCGTGATCGGTCCACCACGGGACGACCGTTCCGTCCTCGAACACGGCCTGCAGCCCCGGCTCGCACGGGACCATCCGCAGGCCGTGGTGCTCGAGTCGGAGATCGCGGATCACCTCCGGCCGGAGCATCGAGGCGATGTACGACGTGGTCGACGCGCGACAGCCCGGCGCGATCTCCTCCGTGACGCACGCGCCGCCGACAACCTCCCGCCGTTCCAGCACGACGGTCCGGAGACCGGCGCGGGCGAGGTAGAACGCGGCGGTCAGCCCGTTGTGTCCGCCGCCGATCACGATCACGTCGTAGCCCACCACGCGTCCCTCTCCTCGAGCGTCTCCGAACCGGCAGGAACTCTACGGAGCAGGTTGCGAAGGCGCCGATCCGAAGGTGACCGTGGTTCACCGTCGTGGTTCTGCTCAGCTTGCCGTTCTTTCCAGCTGCTCGGCAACGCCGGCGGATACGACGTTCCCCTTGCGCGCTATACAACTCAGGAGCGCGCCGTATCGCCTCGACACGCTGGGTAGAGTCGCCGGTCGGCGGACACCGACGACGCCCACGTCGACCTCGTCGAGCGGTCCTGTTCGGCTTCCAGCCGGCGGCTCGGTCCCGGACGCGGCGAGCGGGATCGGCCGGTACGTCGGGATCGCCCTCGCGAGCGGGCGATCGGGGATCCGCTCGATGAACGACGCGGACCGCCGCGCCGGTCTCCCCGTCGTCGACGAGGTCATGAGGGAGGCGTCGGACGACTCACCCGGCTACTGCCACCACTACCCGAGCCTCCAGCAGGTTCGGGCGTGGCTCGGCGACGCCGGCTTCGCTTTGGTCGACGAGCTCGCGAGCCGTGGCAGGACGGCGAGTACGCGTACCACTACCACGTGCTCGCGCAGGCGTCGTCACCTATGAATGCCGAGGGGGCCTCCATAGACTGCTGGCGTGAGTCTGTGTTCGAGCTGCGGCGCTGAGAACCCCGACACCGCAAGGTTCTGCGTCCGTTGCGGTGCGGCGCTCGGGACGTGCGAACGCTGCGGCGCGGAGCTTCCATCGGATGCGAAGTTCTGTCCGGCGTGCGGCCACCGAGTCGATGATCAGCCCCAGCTCCCCGCCGGAGAAGAGCGGAAGCGCGTGACCATCCTCTTCGCGGATGTGGCGGGCTCGACCGAGCTCGGTGAGCGGCTGGATCCGGAGCGATTGCGGGAGGTCCTGGATTCGTACTTCGCGGCGATGCGTCACGAGATCGAGGCGGAGGGCGGGACGGTCGAGAAGTTCATCGGTGACGCGGTGGTGGCTGCCTTCGGCGTCCCGACCACCCACGAGGACGATCCGACGAGGGCGCTCCGGGCGGCCTTGAGGATGCGCCGGAGTCTCGAGCGATTGAACGGTTCGCTCGAGGACGAGCATGCGATCCGGCTGGCGATGCGCATCGGGGTGAACACGGGAGAGGTCGTCGCGCGCGCGAGCCCGGGACCGGGGGAGGGTTTCGTGACCGGCGACGCGGTCAATGTTGCGGCACGGCTGGAGCAGGGCGCCGAGCACGGGCAGATCCTCGTTGGCGAGCGCACGGCCCGGGCCGCGCCGGGCATGACCTTCAGGGCGCTGGGGCCGCTCACGCTGAAGGGCAAGCAAGAGGCTGTTCGGGCGCACGAGCTGCTCGACGAGGAGGTGACGGAGCCGAGGACGGCGCAGCGGACCGACGCTCGCCTCTACCGGACGCCGATGGTCGGACGGACCGCCGAACTCACGATGGTCAGGAGCGTATTCGAGCGGTGCGTGGCGGATCGGCGGCCGCAGTTGGTGACCGTGTACGGAGACGCCGGCGTCGGCAAGACGCGCCTGGTCGAGGAGTTCGCGGACTGGACGACGAGCCTCCCGCAGCCGCCCCTCATGATCAATGGCCGGTGCCTGTCGTACGGCGAGGGCGTCACGTACTGGCCGCTCGGGGAGATCCTGAAGGCGCAAGCCGGCATCCTCGACACCGATCCACCGGAGCTCGCGGTCGAGAAGGTCCGCAAGATCGGCGGCCAACTGATCACGCGCGACGTTTCCGCGGACCCGGCACGTGCGAACGCCGCCCTCGCGTACACGATCGGTCTGGAGGACCCGGACGTCTCGTTCGCGACCTCGGATCCGCGAGAGGTTCGCGATGACCTCCACGCCGCATGGCGCTCGTTCTTCTCCGCGCTGGCCGGAACCGGACCGGTCATCGTCCTCGTCGAGGACATCCACTGGGCCGACCCGGCGCTCCTCGATCTGTTGGAGGACGCCGCGGATCGGAGCGAAGGCCCGCTCCTGTTCCTGTGTCCCGCGCGACCCGAGCTCACCGCCCGCCGCCCCGATGGGGGGGGCGGACGGTGGAACCACTCCAGCCTGTTGCTCGAGCCGCTGTCCACGGACGAATCAGGGCAGCTCCTCGACCTGCTCGTGGAGAGCGGCGCCCTCTCGAGCGACCTTCGCGCACTGATCCTGGAGCGCGCAGGCGGGAACCCCTTCTTTCTCGAGGAGATCGTGCAGCGGTTGTTGGAGGAACCGGCGGGCGTCGAGGACCTCGAGATCCCCGACACCGTGCAGGGCGTGCTCGCCGCGCGCATCGATCTGCTCATGCCCCTCGAGAAGCGGGTCGTGCAGTCGGCGGCGGTCGTCGGCCGGACCTTCTGGATCGGAGCCGTTCGGTCGTTGCTCGAGCCGGATCCGGGCACGGTCGAGCTCGACGAGGTCCTGTGGCGGCTCGAGGACCGAGGCCTCGTCCACGCGCGAACCGGCTCCTCGATCGTGGGCGAGCGCCAGTTCTCCTTCCGCCACATCCTGATCAAGGACGTCGCCTACGAGAGCTTGCCTCGGAGGAATCGAGCCAGGGCACACGCTCGCGTGGCGGCGTGGATCGAGCAACGGACGAAGGATCGGGATCGTGAGTTCGCCGAGTTGCTCGCGCATCACTACGAGCACGCCTACCAAGCACTCTCGAGCGAGGCTCGTGCGGATCCCGATGAGGTGGAGAGCTTGCGAGAGCGGGTGTTCCGGTACGCCCTTCTCGCCGCGAACGAGGCGGGGAGCAAGCTCGCGCTGGAGCAGGCGGAGCGGTACGCCGAATCGGCGCTGTCGGTCGCCACCGGGCCGAGCGAGCGATCGCGGGCGCTCGAGATCTTGGGCATCGCGTACTTCCACGACTACCAGGGAGACCGAGCGTGGCGGTCCTTCAAGGAGGCGATCGACCTCCTCAGGGGCGATGAAGCCGGATCGAGCGGCGAGGATCCGCGACGCATCGCGCGATTGTGCGCGGTCGCGCTAGAGATGGTGACGAGAGCTCCGGGGATCATGCGTGAACGCGTATCACGCGACGAGGGCAGGCGGTATCTGGAGATCGGGCTCACGGCCGCAGGGCTCGAAGACAGCGAAGAGCGGGCTCGGCTGCTCGTCGCGAGCTCATTCGCGCCTGATTCCTTCCGCGAGCCGCAGCCGGACGACGCCGAGCTGGAGCGAGCGATCGCCACCGGTGAGGAAGCGGCGGCGATGGCGCAACGGCTCGGGCGCGTCGACCTGGAATCGGCCGCGCTGGATGGGATTACGTCCGCGCACCAGTCGCTAGGACGGTACATGCCGATGGAAGGTCCGGTCCGGCGACGCCTCGAGCTCGCTCCGAAGCTCACGGATCCGTACGAGGTCGGTGACATCCACGCGATGGCAGCGTGGTGGGCCCTCAGTTCCGGCCGATATCGGGAGTCGGAGGATCTGGCCGGTCGCGGATATTCGGCGGCGATGCCGGGGTCGCCCATGCAAGGCCTGTACTGCCTGGACTTCCGTGCGGCTGCGCGGTTCCGGCTCGGAGACTGGGACGGCGTGCTCGCGGACGTCTCGCTCGCTGAGGAGATCCTGGGTGACCGGAGCGAATCGCCGCCGGGCTTCGCCCCCATGCATCTCGCGATCGCCGCTTTCGTGCACGATGCGAGGGGCGACCAGGGGACCGCAAGCCGGTACCTCCGGCTGGTCCGCTGGCTCGAGCAGGTCGAGGATCGTCTGGATACCGTCCTCACCCTCTGGCAGGCGCGCGTGCTCGCGCGGCGCGGCAGGTTCGCGGACGCGCGAGCCCTGCTCCAGCGTCCGGAGGTGACCGAGGATCGGCGCGGACAGGACGAGATCCTCGAGGCCTGGTGCGAGGTGGTCTCCGAGGAGGGCGCCTGGGTCGAAGCCGCCGAGATCGTCGATCGGACGACGCGCCACGCGGATTGGGCCGGCGAGCCTCCGCTGGCGCTCTTCGCCACGCGCCTCGAAGGTAGGGCTGCGGCTGCAGCAGGCGAACCGGATCGAGCCGCGGAGCTCTTGCGCCGGGCGACCGACGGGTTCGCGGGGCTCGATGCAACGTGGGAGGCAGCCGTCACTCGCCTCGACCTGGCACATACCCTCCTGGGTGCGGACCGGATCGCCGCAGAGCTCCTCGCACGCGACGCCGTTCAGGTGTTCGATCGACTCGGGTCCGCGCGCGAGCTGAAGATCGCTGGTGAGCTCCTCGCTCGACCGGGCTGATCCCCCTAGGCGGGGCTGACACGATGATCGTCCGGCGCATGGTCGCTCGTCGACACGTAGTCGAGAACGCGAAGCGTCACGGTCCGGCGGACGCCGGGGATCGCTCGTATCGCGAACACCATGGAGCCGAGGGTGTCTTCGTCGTCGGCAGAGAGGCAAGCGAGGATGTCGAAATCACCGACGATCACGTCGGCCTCGAGGTTGTCCAGAGGTACGTCGATCGCGTTGGCGATCTCTGGGAGGAGCTCGCTCGGATCAGCGACGCGAGCTTCGATCCGGACGAAGACGGTGTGTTCCCGATACTGACTCCTGCGAACCTTCGCGAACGTGAGCGACGTGGCGGAGTCGTCTCCAGGAGCGTTGAGTCGGTCGAAAAGCTGCTCGACGCCCATGAATGCGATGACCTTGATGATCTTGAAGGGACCCGTGACCGCCGCGACGTACCGAAGGCCCGGGGTCGGCATCACTCCTGCCTCCTTGATCTCCCGCACCATCCCGTAGCCAGCGTCGGGGTCGAACACGAAAACAGCGCGGTCAGAGTTGCCGTTGGACATGGTCCCCTCCCGTTCGAAGGCACAAGTTGACACCTCTTCGGCGGAGATGGCAAACCGGCGAACGATGCGCGGTAGGGGTTGAGGGCCCTCGGCTCCGCACGCGCGAAGGACACAGCCGGCTGGGCATTGAACCCGCCTGCAGCTTGAGCCCGCCGAGGTGCCCTTCGATCGAGTGGCGGAGTTCTCAACATCAGGCTGCAGAGGATAGGGAGCGAATCGGCGAGCTGGTTGGCTCGAGGTTGCTGGGGCCGGGCCTTCACAGGCCCGACACCACTCGGGCGTGAGCTATCGGCGAGCAAGATCGACGTGAAGCGAGTCGAAGGGGGTGGCGCCATGCCGAAGAAGTACCGCGTCGAGATGACTCTTCTCGTCGACGCGACCAACGTGGTGGTGGATACGGACGAGCACACTGAGAACTACGAGGACGACGACACAAGGGCAAAAGGGATCGGGTTAGACGCGGGTAGCTCGGGACAAGCCGAAACACTCGAATGGGGGAAGCCCCAGCCTCCGAACGCGAAGCGGCGCGCGCCGCTTAAGCGGCGCGCCGCCCGTCTGAATCCGTTGTTCTCCTAGTCGTCGTCCGTGAGCCGGTCGCGGACCGCGTCCACGCCTTCGCCCACCTTGTCCTTGGCGTCCTCGGCCGCGCCCTTCACGTCGCCGCTCGCCTGATCGAGCTTCCCTTCACGCTCCAGCCGCTCATCGTCGGTCAGATCGCCGACCGCTTCCTTCGCGTGACCCTTGGCCTTGTCGATGTTCTCGCCCAAGCTGTCCACCTCCCGACCCGTTGCGCGGATGCTTCCTCGGTGCTCAGGTACCCGAGGCGGAAGCCGCGGAAACCGGCGGAGCCAGGTCGAACCACACACGCGTCGAGTCACCGTGCTCGACCCCCCAGCGCGTGGCGAGTTGATCGAGGAGCAACAGCCCCCATCCGCCGTCATCCTCGCGTGGACGGACGTGGGGCTCGAACCCGGGCCCGGGATCGATCACGTCGACGTGGAGCATCGCCCTCGATCCGCGGACACGGACCTCGATGGCGTCGTCGGCGTCGAGACCCGCGTGCCGGACGCTGTTGGAGACGACCTCACTCACAAGCAGCGCCGCGTCGTCGACGACCGGGTCGTCCAGCGACACGCGGAGTGCATCGAGGGTTCGGCGAGCCTCGGCGGGCGAGCGCGCATCGGGTGGGAGCCGGAAACACATGTCAAGGAGCACGTCAGATGCCTACCCATGACCCTTCCTACCGCAAACGCGGTATGCAGTCGGCCCAGCGGCTTTGCCTCCTCGTCAACCCGTGGGCGGGGGCGGTGAGGGATCGGGTTGAGGGGGAGGAACCGGCTGTGGTTGTGGGTCGGGCTGTGGCTGGGGAACCGGCTGGGGTGGGACCGGTGGTCCTGGTTCCGGCGGCTGCGGAGGCTGCGGCTCGGGCTCCGGCTCCCGGCGGACGTTTCGGAGCGGATCGATCATGGGGCCACCTCCCTTTCTCGTATCCTCACTCTGTTCCCTGCCTCGTCTGGGTTCTGTCTGGCGGGGTTCCGTCAGCGACGACGGTCGAGGAGCCGCTCGAGCTGGGCCTTCGACATCTTCGAGCGACCGTCGATCCCGCGGTCCTTCGCTTCCTCGTAGAGCTGTCGGTAGGTCCTGCCGCCCGGTCCGGAATGGGAACGCAACCCCCCGCGCCGACCCGAGGAGAGGTCATCCAGCGAGGTGCGACTCGCCGTCCGGGCTTCGCCGGATCTCGCGCGTTCCTTGTTGACCGTCCGCGCGGCGATCTCCTCCGCCTTGTCCTTCGACCTGCCTTGCTCCCGCAACCCTTCCTTGATGTGTTCGTACTGACGCTCGCGCTTCTCGCTCCACGCTTGCTGCGGCACGTCGACCTCCCTCTCCTTCGTCCCCCGTGCTTCCCGTGCTTCGACCGTACCCGGCCGGTGAAGAGGGCACACATGAGCGATATGCGTTTGGCCGGGATGGCTCTCGGGTATCTCGCCCGCCAGACAACGACACCCGTGGGGAGGTAGCCGATGCAACTGTCCGTCGAGCTCGACCCGACGTCCGTGCGGACGGAAACACCGCAAGACGGGCCTCCGGTGCCCCGCTTCGATGAGGGCCGGGTGTGCGAGGTGGCTGGCTGCTGGACCGTCCTCTCCGTCTACAACGACGGCGAGCGATGCTGGTCGCATCGACCGATGGAGCGCGTCACGCCGCTCCGGAACCACCGCAGGTAGCTCTCGGATTTTCCCCGGATCGGAGCCTTCTAGGGGCCGACCGGACCGCGTGCGCTTCCGTCACCGCGTCTCTACCGGGGTTGCCGGGTCCCCTACCATGTCGACCATGGAACATCGGGCGACGTTCGAGCTGGCTCCCGAAGCCGCCTCGGAAGCTCGAGCCGTGGTGAACGCCGAGCTCGGGCCGGCCGTCTCGACGAAGGTCCTGGAGGACGCCACGCTGCTGGTCAGCGAGCTCGTCACCAACGCCGTGCGCCACGCGCCCCGCGAGGGCCTCCCGAAGATCGAGCTCCGGCTCAAGGTGGATCCGGCACGGGTCCGTGTGGTGGTCTCGGATCCCGGCACGGGGTTCGTCGCGGAGCCCAGGCTGCCCACTGCTTCGGAGAGCTCCGGCTGGGGCCTCTACCTGGTGGATCGGCTCGCGGACCGATGGGGGATCATCACGAGGGATCGCAGCGAAGTGTGGTTCGAGATCGACGTGGGTTCGTGATGTCCCTGGACCCGATCGAACGGTGGGCGGAGCGGCGGTCGGTCCGAATGCCGCGCTCGCCCGGACCGCTCGCTCCATGGATCTGGAACCCACGTTGGATCCCCGGATTCGTCCTCGCGCAGGTGGCGATCCTCCTCGTGTTCGCGGAGAAGAGTCCGGGGACCTTCGAAGGGGTCCCGGGGGGCTTCGGCGCGCTCCTGTCGGTAGCGGCCGCAATCGTCTGCGGCCCGATCGCGGGTGCGCTCGTCAGTCTCGTCGGGTGTCTCGTGTTCGTGCCGCTCGTCACCGACTTCGAGCGGGGATCCCAGTTCTCCGTCTTCCTCTGGCTCATCGCGTCGGTCGGCTCGGGCGTGATAGCGGGGAGGCTCCGGCGAGCGAACGCTGATCGCACCTCGGCGATCGCGCGCGAGCGTCTGGCCGGCAACCGACTCCACCGCCTCCAGGCGGTCACGGAGGTGCTGGCGCGAGCGACGAACCCGGAGGATGTCGCCACCGCGACCGTCACCGCGGCGATCGAAGCGCTCGGGGCGGATGTCGGTGGTCTGACGATGCGCGCCGCCGACGATCCGGGGGTCCTCCGGGTGCTCGTCGGCTCCGCGCTCGACGAGCCTGCCGACACCGGCTGGAGGCAGCACGCGACCGACCGGCCAGCGCCCGGTCCCGAGATCGTGAGGACCGGTCGACCGATCTTCATCGAGACCCGAGACGAGCTCCTGGCTCGATTCCCGATCGTGCGGAAGGTCGAACGCGGACCCGCACGCTTCGGCGGGTTCGCGGGAGTGCCGGTGGCCCTGGGGACCGAGGTCCTGGGAGCGCTCAGCCTCGGTTTCCATCGCGACCACATGGTGCCGCCGGAGGAACGGGGTCTCCTCCTCTCGATCGCCCACCAGGCGGCGATCGCGCTCGATCGCATCCGATCGACCGACGATGAGCGACGCGCTCGGGCGACCGCGGAGCATGCGGAGGATCGGCTACGGAAGCTCCAGGCCGTGAGCGACGCCGCGAACGCGGCAAGCGGCCTCGACGAGCTCGTCGACCGGGTCCTTCCGGTGGTCCGGGACGCGGTGCTCGCCGACGGCACGTCCTTCCTCCTGGTGTCGGACGACGGCCGTGACCTTCGGCTCAAGGGGCGCGTCGGCCTTGCGGAAGCAGAGAGCGAAGTCGTCGCGATCCCTCTGGGTGCGGGAGCCTCCGGCCGCATCGCCGCGACCGGCCGACCGCTCGTGATCGGCGAGATGACACCCGAAGACGTGATCAGCCCGGCCCTGCGAGAGCGACGCTCGTACGTCGGGGTTCCGGTGCGGGTGGGCGGCCGCGTGGTCGGGGTCTTGCATGCTTCGTCTCGCACACCGGATGCGTTCCACGACGAAGACGCCGATTTCCTTCAGAGCATCGCGGATTCACTCGCGGCCACCATCGACCGAACCCGGCTGTTCGACCAGCGGGACCGGATGGCGACGGCCCTCGAGCGAGCGCTCCTCCCGATGTCGCTGCCGCACGTTCCGGGCTTCGAGATCGCCACGATGTACCGCCCGTCGCGGTTCGGTGACGAGGTGGGCGGCGACTTCTACGACGTGTTCGGCGACGGGAAGGTTTGGTACCTGGCGATCGGCGACGTGTGCGGCAAGGGCCCGGAGGCCGCCGCCATCATGGGCATGACCCGGATCGCACTCAGGAGCCTCGCTCGCGAGGACGACACGCGGCCCCTTCCGGAGGTGCTGGAGCTCCTCAACGGCTTCCTGCTCGAGAGCGAGCTGATGGGGGATCGCTTCTGCACCGTGTGCGTCGTCCGCCTCACGTTCTCCGATGAAGGGACCGCGGTGAACGCATGTCTGGGTGGACATCCCCCGCCCCTCGTGATCCGTGCCGACGGGTCGCTCGACGTCGTGGGGAAGCCCGGTTCGCTCCTCGGACTGTTCGAGGACATCTCGCTCTACGAAGCGCACGCGGAGTTGGGCCGGGGGGACGCGATCGCGCTCTTCACCGACGGGCTCACGGAGCTTTCCGTCGAGCATCCCGATGAGGGAGAGGCCATGCTCCGGTCGGCGCTCGTCGCCGCTGCCGGCGAGGAGGCGGCCGGGATCATCAAGACCGTGGAACGCACCTTGCTCGACCCCCGGGGCGAGCTCCGCGACGACGCGGCGCTGGTCGTGGCGAAGCGCCTGTAGCCTGAGGGTAGCCCTGGCGAGGAGTGGGTACAGGTCCACTATCGGCGACCCCGAGGAGGGATCTGGACATGAGACAACCAGCGACGATGCACGAAGCGAAGTCCATGGTCAAGGAGCGCTTGCTCGACCGGCGCGTCGAGAAGCTCTCCAAGGAGAACGACAGGCTGCGAGAGGCGGTGGGCGAGCTCCGACAGGACCTCGATGACGCCCAGGATCGCTCGAAGGAGACGCTCGCGGCGCTCTCGAAGACCCGCCGGCCAGGCCGCATGAAGTGGTTGGTGCTCGCGGGCGGTGCGTACGTGCTCGGCGCCAAGGCGGGCCGCGCGCGCTACGAGCAGCTCAAGGGATGGGCGCGTTCGCTCACTCCGGAGAACGGCAACGGGTCGACCTCCACCACGGCGGGCACCCCGGACCTGCCCAGCAAGATCTGACCGAAGCCTTCGGTCGGAACGAGGGAGAGGCGCGAGGCTCGCGCCTCTCCCTCGCGTTTGCACGGTGATCGCGGCGGGAACGATGGGCACGTGATGGAACTGGACGGCGACACGTTCTCGGAAGGTCCGCGGTCGACGATCGATCCCGATCTCCACGACGAACGCGCCACGAGCGTGCGCCGCCGCTGGATGTTCGGAGCGATCCTCACACTCGACCTGCTCGCGTTCGCGGCGTTCGTGGGCTTGGTCGTCGTCCCGAGACTCATCTGAGAGGAGCGATTGATGGCAGGCACGCTCGCACTGACGGGTGGCGCCGCCACCCTGCTCTGGATCCTCGCCGTGTGCTGGTGATCATGGGGATCGTCAGCATCGTCCGCGGCGGCGTCCTTGCCGGCATCGTGTTGGTCATCGTCGGGCTTCTGGTTGGCCCCGGGGTGTCAGCCTCTTCTAGCGTCCGGGCCCGCCCGCTCCTCCGTGCGGGCGGGCCCGGCGCTCTTCCATCTCTATGAGCGGATCTCAGGATGACAAGGAACGCTTCGAGCCTCGCTTGAAGCGCAGGCTGTCGACAGGTCTCGTCGTCGGCTCCCTCGTGGGGATCGCGATCGGGATCGCCGTGGGGATCTTCGCGTTCGACGGCCGGGCCGGTGCCGTCGCCGCTTGCGGCATCGCCGGCCTCATCGCCGGACTGCTCTACGGCACGATCGTGGGTTCGTTCGCCGGCTTGGAATCGCCCGATCCCGGAGGAGAACCGTCCGAGACGCCGCATCCCCTGTCGGAACCCGCCGTGGACGAGGAGCACGAACCGGATGGCCCCGGTGCGCGCGGCGCGGATCGGCCGGGGTGACCGATCTTCTCTCGCTGGATCTCGGCGCCACGATCCCGGTCGCGGTCAGTCCGCGTCCTCGACCCGCCGGAACACCGGCACGGCGAACCAGGAGAAGCCCAGCACGAGGAGAACGATGAGGCTCACAGGGACCGCAGCGCCGACGCCGTAGAGCACGTTCGTGATGAGGAAGACCACGGTCGCCATCGCGAGCATGAGCAGCGAGAGGCCGACGATCGCGAACGTGTTCGAAAGTCGCAGCATCTGCTCCTTGTCCCCTTGCCGGAATCGGATCCGGTGGTAGGCGGCGGGCATCGTGAGCGCCCCCGTCGCGCCCACCGTCAACAGGACCGTGGCGAAGTACACGATCTTGTCGGTCGAGGTCGCATCCTCGAACCCGCTCGAGAAGGGAACGGTGAGGAGGAAGGCGAGCAGAACCTGCACGCCTGGCAGGATGACGCGGAGGCCGTTCAACAGCTCGATCAGCTCGCGGTCGACGCGCTCCTTGGGTGACTCGTCCGGGTCCGCGGTTGCCGCCGATCCACGATCCGCTCCGGCGCCCGTTCGTTGGTTCTGCCGCTCCTCGGTCACGAGGCCACGGTACCCCACCTACGGGATGGTGCCGCGTTTGGTCAACGGCGTCGGCGGGAACGCTGGGAGGGCACGGAGGAAGCTGGAACCCGAGCGAGGGAGGGGACGTGCCCCCATGATTCTCGTCAGACACGCGATGGCGATGTCTCCCGTGACCGCGTCTCCCGACATGAACGCGGGCGACGCCGCCGGCCTCATGGCCGCGAACGATATCGGGGTCGTACCCATCACCGATGGCGACCGGCTCGTCGGGATCGTGACGGATCGCGATCTGGTGCTCCGTGTGCTCGCGGAACGCAAAGACCCGAAGGCCGTGCGCTTGGGAGAGATCGCGACGACGAAGGGCATCGAGACCACATCGCCGGATACACAGCTCTGCGACGCCAGGGCGCTGATGGCCGACCGGCGGATCAGACGGCTGCCGGTCGTCAAGGACGACCGGCTCGTCGGCATGTTGTCCCTGGGTGACGTGGCGATCGGATCGGCGTCGATGCGGAGCGTGGGAGAGACGCTCGCGTCGATCTCGGCGTCGAAGGCCACGGAGGACACGAACGCCGGACCCGACATCGGTACCCCCGAACGAGTCAAAGAGGCGCGGGCGACCTCGTAACCGTTCCGCTCGAACGTGGGGCGGGAGCCGGTCGCGGACCCCCTCCGTCCGGCTCCCGCGTCACACCTCTTCAGCGAGCTTGCGGAGCTTCTCCAGCGATTGGGAGACGAGCCGGGAGACGTGCATCTGGGAGATCCCGAGCTCCCCGGCGATCTCCGTCTGGGTCCTCCCCTCGAAGAACCGGAGGTAGAGGATCGTGCGCTCCCGCTCGGGGAGATCGCGGAGCGCCGGCGCGAGGCTCAGCCAGTCCTCGGAGACCTGGAAGCTCCGGTCCACGCTGCCGATCGACTCCGCTGCGGTGGTGGACGCATCGCCGACCGGAGCATCGAGCGAGTCCGTCGTGTACGCCTGCAAGGCGTCGAGGGCTTGCAGGACGTCGTCCTCTCCGATGTCCGCTGCCCGCGCGATCTCCCCGACGGTCGGAGCTCGGCCCAGGTCCTGCCACATCGTCGACACGGTGCGATTGACGAGGATCGCGGTTTCCTGGACGTTCCGAGGGACCCGAAGCGCCCATCCGCGATCGCGGAAGTGCCGCTTCAGCTCACCCACGATCGTGGCTGCCGCGTAGGTCGAGAATGGCACTCCCCGCTCGGGATCGAATCGATCGATCGCGTTCAACAAGCCGAGAGAGGCGGTCTGGGTGAGATCGTCGACGGGCTCACCCCTGCCCGAGAAGCGCCGGGCGAAGTACTCGGCGAGCGGCAGGAACTCCGTGGCGAGCGCATCCCGGGCGGTCGGGTCGGGCAATCGACGGAAGAGCTCCATGATCTCCTCGTCGGATCGTGTCTGGCCGGTACGCTCGCTCACCGATCCACACGCTCACGACCCTTGGTGAAACCGATCGACGGACCGGCGCCCTCGGCCCGGTCGGCTCGGACCTCGTCGGTGAGTCCCTGCATCACGAGCCAGGGCCACGAGGCGGTGACGCGATCGGTCGGCCACGGGTCCGACCGCCCGTCGGACGTGAGGGTGACCTCCATCGTGTCGCCGTCGCGACCGACCGACATGTGGAGCGACGTCGCGTCGCCCTCCTCGAGGAGGAGCGACGCCGCCTCGGTCACCGCGAGCCGGATGTCCTCGATCTGGTCGATCGGCAGGTCGAGTCGCGCCGCTATTCCCGCAACGACGTTGCGGAGCACTTGGACGAACACCGCGGTCGCAGGGACGTCCACGGAGACTGCCGTCGGGAGATTCGTCACGGTGTCGACCTATACTACCGGGGTCGTTTCGGCTGCCCGACATCAGGAGGTTGGCACCATGGACCTGACCCTCGACAGGCGCACGCATGGACGCTGGGCCGTTGTCGAGGTGAAGGGAGAGCTGGACCTCTACACGGCCCCCAGCTTCCGTGAATCCGTCCTGGATGCGGGCGACGCCGAGGACCCGCAGGTCATCGTGGACTTCCGCGGTCTCGGCTTCATCGACTCGTCCGGCCTGGGAGCGATCGTCGCCTGCCTCAAGCACATCCGGGAGCGCGGCGGCGACTTCGCGCTGGTCGCGCCTGAGGGATCGGGTCTCCGTCGTCTGATGGATCTCACCGGACTCGATCGCGTGCTGACGCTCTATCCGAGCATCGACGACATCTCCCAGGACTGACGAGGCGGACGAGGTGTCCACCTCCCGGTTGAGCGTCGCGCCCGATCCGGCGCTGGCGCTCGTGGTACGGATCTTCGTGGGCTCGGTGACCGAGCAGTTCGAATTCCCCGAGCCCGTGAAGGACGACCTCCGGCTCGCCGCCTCCGAGCTGTTCTCCGGGGCGGTCGAGGCGGGGGACGGGGACCTCGTCAGGTTCGAGCTCTCGACCGACGATGGCGGGATGGAACTGTGCGCCGGAGACGTCGGGGTGGAGCACGAGAGCGCCGACCTCGAAGGCTGGACCGGCCGCTTCGCGCTGATCCGGGCGCTGTTCCCGGACGCCGACGTGACGGGCACCAGCGTCCGGATCCGCGTGTCCCTCACGAACTGACCGCTCCGAGCGCCGCTCACCCCCCGCCCCGGGTGGGTTGAAGGCCGTCCTGCCTGGGTATACCCGGAGCCAGACGAGGGCGGCCGAGCGCGGCCCGCCCAAGCGTGGCCAGAAGGAGGCCAGAATGCGTGCGGTTCACCAGCATCACGACGCGGATGCGACCTCGACGGAGACGCGAGCGGTCAGTGAGGCTCCTTCTCCGTGGCTCGCTCTCCGCGTGCTCCTCACCGTCGCCGCGGCGGTGCTCCTGTTGGTCGGAAGCTTCTTCGAGTGGGCCAGCGGCACCGACGGATCGGAGGTCGCCGTACAGGCCTTCTGGTCCACCGACGCGGGCACTGCCGGCTTCTTCTCCTCGGCAGGACTGGTCACCGCGATCTGCGGTGCCGTCATCATCCTGGGTCTCGCGTTCCGTGGTGGCTGGCTCACGAGGTTCGCCGGCGCGGTGGCGCTCGTGGCCTTCACCCTGATCGTGATCCAGATGGGACGCGAGGGATCGCTCGATACCCTCCAAGACGTCGGGATGGGCCTATGGTTCGTGCTGGCGGGCGGCATCCTTGCGCTGATCGGCGGATTCTTCCCGTCCACGCGCACGGTCGCGGCGTCCACCGCATCCACGGACACGGACACGGACGACAGCGCGACGCACTCGCACACTGACTAGCGGGCCGAGCTCGGCTCCCGCGACGCATCGATCGTGACCCGGCCGTCCTACGGCCGGGTCACGACCGACTGGTGCCGTTGCTGTCTCCGTGCAGGTCGTGGGGTTGCTCGCCGCGAGATGGGTGAACGCCTCCTTCGAGAGCCCAGGACCACGAACTCGATGCAGGACGCCACCCGACCCGCGGCTTCTTCGACGAGCGATGACCGAACCTACGCGTGCACCGGCAGCGGCATGGGAATAGGTGCACCACGACCACCGACGATGGGAGGACCCATGTCCGATCCGAACCGCACCGAGAAGTTGCTCGAGCAGGAACGCGCCCGACTCAACGACATCCGATCCAGCCTGACCGAAGCCGCGGAGGACGTGGAGCGCGATCCCACCGGCGATCCCTCCGCCGGCGGCCACGTCGCGGACGCCGGATCGGAGATGTTCGACCGTGCCCGAGATCTCTCGATCATCAGCGAGATCGACGCGCAGCTGGCCGACATCGACCACGCGGAGGCCCGTCTCTCGAACGGCACCTATGGGACGTGCGAGGCCTGCGGGAAGACGATCGACTCAGAGAGGCTCGCCGTGCGCCCGGCCACCCGGTTCTGCATCGAGGATCAACTCGGCCTGGAGCGCGAGATGCAGGCGCGGGGCGCGTGAGTACTTGCGGCGAGTACGGGGAAAGGCATCTCCGAGGACACCGATCGAGGAGGGCGCGTCATGCCGGACAAGAGGCCGAGCGTGAAGAACGAGGACCAGTACGAGGCCCTGAAGGAGAAGGGGATGTCGAAGGAGCGAGCCGCGCGGATCGCGAACTCCCCCGGAGCGTCGGCTCGCGGCGGGAAGAAATCCGGCTCGGGCGCACGCCGCCGGACGACGACCCAGGGCGGGACGACCGCCCAGAAGAAGGCGGCCGGGAGGAAGGGCGGACGGGCGACCGCTCGCAAGCGCAGCTCGTGAGCCGCAGAGCGGAGGTGGGCGTCGTCCGCGTCACGGAGGACGGTCCCTTGCTCGTGCGAGGGCCGATCCGCCTCGTAGACGAGCGCGGAGACGAGGTCCCGGTCCGGCGCCGCGTGAACGCGATCTGTCGATGCGGCCGCTCGGCCACACAGCCGTTCTGCGACGGCACCCACAAGATCGTACCGTTCAGCCCGCGAGCCGTCCCCGCAGCCTCCGCCGAAGGACCCGCGGGGGAGTCGCCGCTCGCAGGATGACGCCGCCGGCGTACGTGCAGCCTCGCCGCGAGAACCTCCGGAAGACCGCGAGCCAGACCAGGCAGGCGCGCTCCACGATCCAGACGGGAGCGAGGAACGGAGAGATCCGGTCGAAGACCCTGGCGCCGCCGTGACGGATCCGGCCGACCTGCGCCACGAGGATCGATGTGACGGCCACCGCGAGGAGCCCCCGGGGTCGACGTCGCGCCACCGCCCCGAGCGCCGGCCCGAGCAACAGGAAGAAGGCCAGTCGAGCGGGTTGCGCCAGGTCGTCGTACGCCTGGCGAGGGCGTTGTTCCAGGAATCGAGCGGCTGTGGGCGGACGTCTGCGTACATACATCCCGGGCGCGTCGACGACCCGTCCCCCCGCCGCGAGCACCGTCCGCACGAGCTCGAGGTTCTCGAAGAGGACGTCCCCGTCGTAGCCACCGATGAACGCGAGGAAGGAGCGCCGCACGCCGAGGGTTCCGGGGTGATCGTTCCCGAGCGCCCGGTTGAGCAGCATCCGCGCCGTGTCCCAGCGGGCGTGCCACGGGAGCGGGTCGAAGACGTTCTGTGGGCGGACGAGGTCGGCGTCCCGAAGGAGCTGCTGCATCCGAAGCAGAGCGTCGTCGTCGTAACGGACGTCGTCGTCGGCGATGATGACGTGCTCGTGCCGGGCTCGGCGAAGCCCGGTGAGGACGCCTCGGACCTTCCCGTTCCGGCAGGAGAGGTCGGCATCGGGCACGAGGTGGAGAGCGATCGAGGCCCACCGTTCCCGATGCGCACGGACACCCTTGGGGTCCGAGCCGTCCACGACGATCAGCTGGACCCTCCGCGACAGCCATCGGAGATACCGATCGAGCTCCTCCTCGTTCGCGTCCCCGGGACGGCCTCGGTACGGCAGGACGTAGGAGAGATCCTCGTTCACCACAGCCCCGAGCCGGCCGGAAGGAGCGTCGAGTCGCCGGCTCGCCACGCTCGCAGCAGACCGTCCGCGAAGCCACCTTCGAGCAGCGCCATCGCCGCGGCTCCGAAGACGACGTCCCCCGCGAGCTCGGGCTCCTCCGCAGCCAGGACCGCGGCCAGGTCCCCGGCGAGGACCTCGTGGACGGAGTCGGCTTCGACGTGCTCGTCGAAGAACCGAACAGCGGCGTCGTCGAACCCGAGCCGTCGGAACCCCTGCGCGTAGGCGCGGTTGGGCAGGCTCGAGGTCATCTCGAATGCCGCGAGGTGTCCCACGAGGGCTCCTCGCCATCGTCGGTGCACCCCGAACAGCGTGATCAGGTTCACGGTCGCGAGGGTCGGCCCCGGGAGCCGGCCGACGTAGGCCCCGTAGGAGCCGTCGAGACCGGCGGCGATCATCGTGGTGCGGAACAGCTCGGAATGCATCCACGCCGGGTCTCCGCTGCCGTACTCGTCGTACTGGATCTCCATGACGGCGGTCTTCGCAGCTCCGTCCAGACGTGGGATCACCCAGGAGTGCGGGTCCGCCTCCTTCAGCTGATAGGCCGAGCGATGCATCAGGAACTCGCGGGCCTGGTCGAGGGTCGCCTCCCGCTCGATGAACGCGGAGAGCGAGTCGGTTTCCGGTGGCGTGGCGATCTCCCGGAGGAGGTCGGGGACATCGCGCGGATCCACGGACTCCCTCCCGATCGTCTGACGGAGGCCGGCCTCGAACGTCTCCTCGAGGTCGCGGCGCGCGCCGAGGACCGCAGGTTCCCATTCGCGGTCGTCACGCACGCCGGGCAGGCCTCGATAGGACAGCTCGTAGGCGAGATAGAGCGCCAGATGGAGGTCGTCGTCCCCCAACGGGTCCTCCGGGACCCGTGCCGGGTGCCCGCCCACGCTCCGGTCGGTGAGCAGATCGAGCATCCGCGCGCTGAGCGGTCCCCGCGCGGTCGGGAGCGCCTCCACGCCCACATCCACCGTCCGTTCCAGGGTCAGATCCCGCATCGCCGAGGAGATACCCGAGCGGGGACGTTCCTACCCCTGCCGGCCCAAACGGGCGCTCACGCGGTCCGAACACCCGCCCGCCGTTGTGCAGGGTCCAGCGTGTAGACGGCGTAGCCCTGCTGGATCACCGCCTGCGCCACGTTGCGGACCGGGATCCCACCGGGCGTACTGCCACGCTCGGTCCCTCGGTGCGCGTGGCCGTGGAGGACGAGGTCGACCCGGTGCCGGTCAGCCAGCTCCGCGAACAGATAGCTGCCGAGGAACGGGAAGATCTCCCGCGGCTCCCCAGCCAACGTGTCTCGGATCGGCGCGTAGTGCAGGAGGAGAACGGTGAGGCCGGCCTCCACCACCTCGCCGAGGCACCGGTCGAGTCGGTCGGCGAGGTCTCGCGTGTGCTCGGCGTAGGCCTTCATCTCTCGCTCCCCGAACGCCGTCGCATGGGTCCCCTCGAATCCCCCACCGAACCCCTTCGTGCCCGCGATCGCGACCTGAGCGCCGCCCACGTGCCAGACGACCGACGAGCCCTCGAGGACCCGGACCCCCGAGTCCTCGAGGATGGCGCGAACCTCGTCCTGGCGGTCGCTCTGATGATCGTGGTTGCCAAGCACGGCAGCGACGGGCATCTCCGAGAGCTCTCGGAGTGCGTCCGCGAAGACCTCGGCCTCCTCCGGCAGACCGAGGCGGGTGAGGTCCCCGGCCAGGAGGAGCGCGTCGGCGTGGTCGGGCACGGAGGCGAACTGCGATCGGATCTGCGCCCCCATGTCCGTTCCGCAATGGACGTCACCGACGGCCGCGAGCCGGATCATCCGATCGTCTCCTCACCGGTCGGTTCGTCCGCCGGGGGGACGGTGACCCGGTTGTCCACCGCCGTCCCGGGAGCGATCTCCGCCACCACCAGATCGATCGCGGCTCGCACCCGCTCGTTGGGCACGGAACCGGTCACCAGCACCCGGCCCGCCACGAGATCGACACCCAGCTCCGGCTCACCCACCCGCGGATCGGTCGCGAGGGTTTGCCGGATGCGTTCCTGCTGGTAGCGGGGGTCATCCATCGGTTCGACCGGCGGCGGGTCGGACCGCGTCGATCAGCTCGTCCATGACGCCGTCGGGGACCAGGAGGTCCATCGACTGGGCGAAGAAGAGGAGCGCGGCGACCCGCCGAGCGCCGTGCTGCTTCGCCCGGCGAACCAGATAGTCCCAGTCCAGATCGGGGCGACCGAGGAGGCCGAGTGCGTCGTACCAGTACCGAGCCGTGTCCTCGGTCGTGGCGACCGCCTTCATGACGATCAGATCCTCCGGCGCCACACACGGCAGGCGTCGACCCTCCACGTCGACCTCGATCGCGTGATCGAGGATCTCGTCGGTGAGGGAGATGTCATGGGTCGATCGCGAGATCACGTCGACCAGGACGCCATCCTTGAACCCCTTCGCGAGCCAGTTCGGGGATACGACCATCGTCTCGAAGCCCGCCGCCTCGAGGACGGCGAGCGCCTGCGCGACATCGCGATCGTGGACGAAGAGATCCACGTCCGTGACGTGGCGGCCGCGGCCCAGAACCGAGGTGGCGAGGCCGCCCATCAGGAGGAACGGGAGCTGTGCCCGACGGAGCGCAGCCACCGCGTCGTCCAGGACCGCGAGGAGCCGGCCGGTCTCCGGCGGCCGCTCCGGATGCATCTCCCTGCGAGTGGACTCGATGCCCCTCGTCGTCGTTCGGGTGCCGTCCATCGCGGTTACCGGCCCGGCGGCTCCTCGCTGATGTCGGCGAGCGCCGACCGCGGGTCCCGCTCGATCGCGAGGTCGCCGATCGAGATGATCCCGACGGGCTTCCCGCCTTCGAGCACGGCGACGCGACGGATCGCCTTCCCGCGCACCAGCTCGATCGCCCGCTCGACCGGGTCGTCGGGGGCCACCGATGTCAGGTCGCCGCTCATGACCTGGCCCAGACGGGTCGTGTCGGGATCGGCGCCCTCGGCGACCCCGCGGATCACGATGTCTCGATCCGTGACGATCCCCTGCGCGTCCTCCCCGTCGACCACGATCACGTCTCCTATGCCCCGATCACGCATCAGCTTCGCCGCTGCGGCGATGGTCGCGTCCCTGTCGAGGGTGACCGGCTGGGCGGTCATGATCTCCTTCACCTGCTGACCCATGGCTCCCTCCTCCTGTCGGAGACTCCGGAAGGCTGATTCCCGGGACCTCGCGCCGCGAAACAGTGAGCGGTGGGCGGTCCCCCGGCTCCCGCGGGGACCATGGGTCTGCGCTCAACGAGGCAGGAAGACCAGCATGAGGCCCGCGAGCACGGTGAGCGCGATCGCGGCGACCACGAAGGGGGTGGTGCTCGGCTCGACCTCGAGTTCCACGGACAGTGTGGACCCGAGGTCCGTGTAGATGGAGGTGAGCTCGTTGCTCGTCTCGGCCGTGTACGTGTCGCCGCCGCTGGTGTTCGCGATCGACTCGAGCGCACCCAGGTCGGCGCCGGGCCCCTCGCCTTCGGTCACCCGGCCGACGACGATCGTGAACACCGGGACCTCGAGGGACGCGGCTCGCGTCGCGGCCTGGACGGGCGGGACCCGGCTGCCGGTGTCGTGTCCGTCGGACAGGAGGAGGGCGGCGGCGGGCAACTCCGGGGCCGCGGACCGGAGCTCTTCGACGGAGTCGAGGGCCTCCGTGAGTCCGTCGCCGATCACGGTCCCTTTCGACGTGGTGAGACCCTCCAGCGCATCCACCACGTCCTCGCGGACCTGAGTGGGACTCACGACGAGCTGTGCCGCGCCGGCGAAGGTCGTCAATCCGACCCGGAACTCCGGTGGGAGCTCGTCGAGGAACGCCCTCGCCGCGGTTTCGGCGGCGGTGAGCCGGTCCGGAGCGACATCGGTGGCGTTCATCGAATCGGAGACGTCGAGCACCAGCATGATCACCGGGGAGGCCTCCTGGACATCGAGACGGAACCCACTGAAGGCGTAGACCAGACAGCCGACGGCGGCGAGCAGGGGCAGGAGGGGAAGGACCCTCCGCCACTTCGAGCGGCGGCGCAGGAGCCCGGGCGTCGGCCGGCGACCGCTGACCGGGGCGGGTCGGAGGCCGGCAAGGTACGCGAGCACGAGCAACGCGACCACGACGAGCACGATGATCACGAGCGGAGACATCTCGCCGCTCACCGTAGCGCGAAGGACACCCGCGTGGAGGCGACCCGATCTCGCCGGTCGGGCGCCGCCACGTGAGGAGCCGCTACGCCGAGGCGTGGACGATCTTGAACTTGTTGGAGATCCCGAGGAGGCGGTAGCCGTCGTCCATGAGGAGGCGGATCTCGTAGGTCCCGACCTTCAAGGGCCACGTGCGGTACCCGGCGAAGGAAGCGGGGCCGATCAGCGTGGACCCTTGGATCAGCGTCTCCGTGTAGTGGTAGAGGAGGTAGTGGCCGTTGCCGCAGGTCCCTGCGTTGCAGTCCTCCGCGTTCTGCGCCGGTCCTCGCCCGGGCGAGAACACGCCCAGCCAGTCGAAGCGATACCCGGGCGCGGCCCGCCACCGCACGCGGATCGGCTCCCCGACCTCGTAGACCTCCTTCGAGGTCCGCAGGCTCGGCGGGGTCCCGGCCGCATAGACCCAGAACGGGCTCCGGGACAGCACGGCGTCGCTCGCGTTCAGGAGCAACGCCTCGTGGGCACCGGGCGACAAGGTCCCCGTCGGGAACGTGAGGGTAACGTCGGACGCGCCGCCGAGGGACCGTGAGACCAGCGCCGCCGCCGGGCCCTGGCCCGCGCGAACCAGCACGACGCGCGAACCCGGTCCGTGGGCACGTACATCCAGATCACGGCCGACGAACACCCGGCGCGCACCCACCGCGGCGAACGGCGCGGGGTCGGCGGCTTCCACGCGGAACGTCGAGACCACGCCACGATGGTCGGTCGGATACGGATCCCGCTCGATGTCGACGTCCGGTCCGCCGGCTTCGCCGACGAGCTGCGTGGCGAGCGTCTCGGCGGGACCCTGGACCAGCACCCAGTCGATCCGGTCGTGCACCTCGTCGGGCACCGACTCGAGCGTCCCGGGTGGCGTCCAGGTGAACCCGGGGACGGCTACGGGGTTCGGGTGCACCTCGCGGTACGAATCGCGGAAGCCCGCGTCGGCGAGAGCCGCCGAGACCGGCCAGACGACCGGGTACCGGACCTCCTCGCGGACGGCATCCACCGCCGGCGTCCAGTCCAGATGGGATGGGGAGTTGAAGTCCCCGGTGAGGAACACCGGCATGCCGGCGTCGGCGAGCGTCGGGAGCACGTCGAGCTCCCGCTGGATCGCCGGAAGGCGCGTCCTGCGTTCGAGGTCGAGCACGACCGGGCGTGGCTCCCCGTCGCGAACCCAGTACGGGCCGTACGGATCGGACGGCAGATGGACGTTGGAGATCGCGACGAACCGTCCCGGGGTGACCTCGGCGAGCGCGTACGCGCCGTCGGCCCCGGGGGGGTCGAGGAGTGGGTAGCGAGAGATCAGCTGGAGGCGCGGCTCGCAGTACCAGCCGAGGCGGTCGGCGATCACGCACTCGTTCGCCGTGCCTTCCTGGAGTCCGACGATGTCGGCATCGGCCGCCCGGATCGTGGAGACGACATGACCGATGGTCTCGGGACAGCCGGCAGGATCGACACACCACTGGCCCGTCGCGAGGTTCCACTCGTCACCGCCGTAGAAGACGTTCAGGGTCATGACCTTCACGGTGACCGGGGCCGCTCGGGCCGTCGGGGTGAACACGAGGAGCACGAGACCGAGCGAGCTGACCAGGGCGAGCAAGCGTCGCGGCATCCACTTCTCCCTTCGGGGGGACGATCGCAGGAGCCTAACCGGCGAGGTCCGTCTCGAACAGGCCCGCCCGGGTCCGGGAGTAACGTCATACCGAGATGGGGACACAGGTGGGCGTGGGAGCGGAGCGGTCGACGTCCGAGATCCGTCGTGGGGTGGGGGCGGCGATCGGCGTGCTCGCCGCCGGGGTGGCGCTCGGAACGGCGGAGCTCATCTCCGCGGTCTTCGGCCCGGGGTCCTCTCCGATCGTCGCCGTGGGTGGCGCCGCGGTCGACGCGACGCCCGAGTGGCTCAAGTCCTTCGCGATCCGGACGTTCGGCGAGCACGACAAGCGTGTCCTCCTGATCGGGATCGCCATCGTGCTCGGCGTCGCGGTCGCGATCGTGGGCGCCGCGTCGTGGCGGCGGCCGCGCCTCGCGATCGGCGCTTCGGTGGTCCTCGGGACGATCGGCGCGGCGGCCGCCGTCACCCGGCCCGCCAATGACCTCGGCGACATGGTCCCCTCGATCGCGGGAGCCGCTGCGGGCGTCCTCACCTCTCGCCTGCTCATGGCCGCGGCCGGGATCCCGACGGGCGGCCCCGCGGACACGGCTTCGTCGCCGGCGATGCGGAGCTTCGACCGCAGACGGTTCCTGCGTGCCGGCGTCGCGGCCGCGGGGATCGCGACGGTGGCGGGCGGTCTCGGCCGGCTCCTGTCGAGCCGCGCGACCGCCGCTGCATCGCGAGCGACGGCGCTGATCCCCACCCCTGCGGACATCGGCCCGCTGCCGCCGGCGGGCGCCGATCTCGGCGTGCCGGGCGTGGCGCCGTTCCTCACCCCGAACGCGACCTTCTACCGCGTGGACACGGCGCTGTTCGTGCCCGCGGTCGACGCGGAGTCGTGGGCTCTCCGTGTCCACGGGATGGTCGACCATGAGATCGCCCTCGGATTCGACGACCTCCTCGCGCGACCCATGATCGAGCGCGACATCACGATCGCCTGCGTCTCGAACGAGGTCGGCGGGCCCTACGTGGGGAACGGACGATGGATCGGCGCGCCCCTCGCCGACCTCCTCCGAGAGGCCGGCGTGCATCCCGATGCATCACAGATCGTGTCACGGTCCTCCGACGGATTCACGATCGGCACGCCGACCGCCGTCGTGATGGACGGACGGGACGCGATGCTCGCGGTCTCGATGAACGGCGAGCCCCTGCCGCTGGAGCACGGCTTCCCCGTGCGGATGCTCGTGCCGGGGCTCTACGGCTACGTCTCCGCGATGAAGTGGCTCGTCGACCTCGAGCTCACGACGCTCGACGCCTACGACGCGTACTGGATCGAGCGGGGATGGGCCAAGGAAGCGCCCGTGAAGACGCAGTCGCGGATCGACACGCCGGGCTCACGGGCACAGCTCGCGCCCGGCCCCATCGCGGTGGCGGGAGTGGCATGGGCGCAGCACCGTGGCATCGACCGCGTCGAGGTGCGGATCGACGACGGAGCGTGGGAGCCGGCCGAGCTCGGCGCGGAGGACACGATCGACACGTGGCGGCAGTGGGTCTATCGATGGGACGCGACGCCCGGTTCGCATGCGCTGGCGGTGCGCGCCACCGACGGACAGGGCGAGACGCAGACTGGGGAGACCGTCCCCCCGTTCCCGGATGGCGCGACCGGGTACCACGAGATCCTCGTCGACGTGATGTGACATCTCGCCCGACGTAGCCCATCTGGGTATCGGCCGGACATCACCCTTCTCGGTATCAGCGGTACGTCAGACGACGCATGTGGAGTTGCTACAGGTGGCCCATCCTTCGACGTGTCGCGCAACGGGGGGCGGGAGAGCGGCCCGAAACGGTCCACCGCGAACCCACCGCGAGAGGAGGGGTTCCGTCGATGATGCGGAGGATCGTTGCATCAAGCCTGAAGTTCCGTCGTCTCGTGGTCGCGCTCGCGGCCGGCTTGGTCGTCTTCGGGGTGGTGCAGCTTCGCCATGTCCCGGTCGATCAACTGCCTGAGTTCGGGCCCACGATGGTGGAGGTCCGGACGGAAGCGCTCGGTCTTTCGGCGACCGAGGTCGAACAGCTGATCACCGTGCCGCTCGAGCAGGATCTGCTGAACGGGGTCGCGTTCGTCGAGGAGATCCACTCGGAATCCCTTCCGGGTCTCTCCTCGGTGGTCATGATCTTCGAGCCCGGGACGCCCCTCCTCGATGCGCGACAGGTGGTGCAGGAGAAGGTCGCCGAGGCCGCCGTCGCGCTGCCCGGCGTATCCGCGCCCCCACAGATGCTGCAGCCGTATTCCTCCACGAGCCGGGTTCTCACCATCCGGCTAGCCTCCGATTCCCTGGCGCCGATCAAGATCTCGGAGCTCGCCAAGTGGAAGATCGCGCCACGCTTGCTCGGCGTCCAGGGTGTGGCCAACGTCTCGATCTGGGGGTTCCGAGACCGGCAGCTGCAAGTGCTGGTGGACCCGGAGCGCCTTGGGGAGGCGGACCTCACCCTCCAGTCGATCGTGCGCACGACGGGGAACTCTCTCTGGGTCTCCCCACTGACCTTCCTGGAGGCCTCCACCCCAGGGACCGCGGGATTCATCGACACGCCGAACCAGCGGATCGGGATCCGCTTCGAGCCGCCGATCACGACGGCGGACGATCTGGCGCAGATCCCGATCGAGGACGACGAGGGCAATGCGGTCATCGTCGACGGGGCGCCGGTGCTGCTCGGCGACGTGACGGACCTGGTCGAGGACCATCAGCCGCTGATCGGCGACGCGATCTTCGCCAACGGCGAGACCGGGTTGATGCTGGTCGTCGAGAAGTTCCCGGACGCGAACACCGGTGAGGTGACGGACGGTGTAGAGGAGGCGCTGGACTCGCTCCGACCGGGACTGTCCGGGCTGGAGATCGACACCACTCTCTTCCGGCCGGCCGACTACGTCGAAACGTCCGCACGGAACGTCGCCGTCGTGCTCGCGATCGGCGGCCTCCTCCTGATCGCGGGGCTGGCGCTGCTCCTGTTCGAGTGGCGCTCGATCGTGATCGCCACGGCTGCGATCATCTCCTCGTTCGCGGCCGCGGCCGCGATCCTCATCCTCCGCGACGTCACGCTGAACGTGATGATCATCGCCGGCTTGGTGATGGCCCTGGGCATCGTGATCGACGACGCCGTGAACGACGTTCGCCTGATCGCGTCACGGTTCAAGGGCGGTGGTGAGGACGGTGCCGGGGCCAGCGTGCCTGCCTGGCGATCGGTCCTCGAGGCCTCGGTCGCCGTGCGGAGCTCCCTCCTCTTCGGAACCTTCGTCGCGATCGCCGCCGTGGTGCCCGGTTTCTTCCTCGACAGGCAGGCGGGAGCGTTCCTGCCCCCCATCCTGATCTCCTACTTGGCCGTGATCGGTGTCTCGATGCTGGTCGCGTTGGTCGTCACGCCCAGCCTCGGCCTGATGCTGCTGCCCGGCCGTACCGAATCGCGCGAGTCGCCGGTGCTCCGCTGGTTCAGGGACCGGCACGGGTCGCTGCTCACCCGGGCCGTCCGCCGACCTCGATGGGCCTACGCGGCGATCGCGATGGCGCTCGTCATCGGCGTCGCGATGTTCCCGTTCCTGGATCGCTCGTCGAACGTCCGGCTGCGTGAGAGCGACCTCCTGATCAGGTGGGAGGCCGATCCGGGCACGTCGTTGCCGGCGATGAACGCGTTGACCACGGACGTCGTCGACAGGCTGGGCGCGCTCGAGGGCGTCGAGCAGGTGGGCGCCCACGTCGGCCGCGCGATCCACTCGGACCAGATCGTGAACATCAACAGCGGAGAGATCTGGCTGACCCTCGATGACTCGACGGATCACGACGCCTCGGTCGCGTCGATCGAGCAGATCCTCGATACCTATCCGGACCTCTCGCACCGCGTGACCACGTACGCGGAGCAGCGGATCACCGACGTCCTGGAAGGCCGAGATCGAGATGTCGTCGTGCGCGTGTACGGCGCCAACCTGGCCACCCTCGAGGCGAAGGCCGAAGAGATCCGCGGAGCACTGTCCGGGATCGAAGGCGTCGAGCGGCCCGAGGTCGAGGTGGCCCCCACCGAACCGACCATCGAGGTCGAGGTGGATCTCCTGCGCGCGCAGGAGTTCGGCGTGAAGCCCGGCGATGTCCGGCGAGCCTCGGCGATCCTGCTGTCCGGGCTCGCCGTGGGCAACCTGTTCGAGGAACAGAAGGTGTTCGACGTGGTGGTGTGGGGAACGCCCGACATCCGCCGATCGGTCGAGGACGTCGAGCAGTTGCTGATCGATACGCCGACCGGCGGGCGGGTCCGCCTCCACGAGGTGGCCGACGTCCGCGTCGTCGAGAACCCCGCCGTGATCCGTCACGAGGCCGTCTCCAACTACATCGACGTCAGTGCCGACATCGCGGGCGGTGACGCCGATGGCGTGCTGCAGAGCGTCCGGAGCGCGGTCGCGGCTGTGGAGTTCCCTCTCGAGCACCACGCGGAGATCAGGGGAGCCGCCGTGAACGTCGTGGACTCAGGTGCCACGGTCCTGGCCGTCGCGCTCACCGCTGCCCTCGCCATCTTCCTCCTCCTCCAGGCTGCGTTCACCAGCTGGCGGCTCGCGATCTTGGTCCTCGCGACGCTTCCCATCGCGCTCGTCGGGGGCCTCGTGGCCGCCGGGATCGGTGGAGGAACCATCGGCCTCGGCGCCTTCGCCGGTCTCCTCGCCGTCCTCGGGATGGCCGCCCGCAGCGGCATCCAGATGGTGCGGCACTATCAGCACCTCGAGCTCGAGAAGGGCGAGACGTTCGGCGACGAGTTGGTCCTCCGGGGCACGGAAGAGCGTCTCCAGCCGACGGTCGTGCCGGCCATCGTCACGAGCCTCGCGCTGATCCCCGTCATCGTGGCCGGCGACGTCGCCGGGCTCGAGATCGCGCGACCGATGGCGATCGTGATGATCGGCGGGTTCCTGACCTCCGCGCTCCTCACCCTGTTCGTGTTGCCACCGCTCTACCGGATGCACGGGTTCGTCACCGAGCGTGACACCGTCGCGGAAGACCTGGTGGTCCTGCCGGAGCCGGAGCTCGACATCGAACCAGTGGCCGGGAGCTGAGGGGAGGATCGATGCTTCGTCGTCGATGGACCGTCGCGATCCCGATCTGCGCGATCCTCTTCCTCCCCGGCTGCCGGGACGTCGCGGCGGAGGAGGTCGAGGTGGGCTACGAACCCGCGACCGTCGAGGAGATCGAAGGGTCCGACCTGTCCTCGGTGGAGCTCACGGAGGACGCGGCCCGGCGGATCGGGCTCGATACGGTGCCGACGACGGGCCGTGGCGGTCGGACGGTGGTGCCGGAGTCTGCCATCTGGGTGGACGTGAACGGGGACGAGTGGGTCTACACGAACCCGGAGACCCTCGTCTTCGTCCGAGCCCAGGTCGTCGTCAAACGGTACGACGACGGCTTGGCCTACCTGTCGGACGGGCCGGCGCCGGGCACCGAGGTCGCGTCGGTGGGCGTGGCTGAGTTGATCGGCTCCGAGTTCGGGATCTGACGAGACCATGAGCGGGAAAGGACGGACGGAGCGATGCTTCGCTGGATCGTAGGCTCGAGCCTGAGGTTCCGATACATCATCGCGGCCGCTGCCGCTGCCCTGATGTTCTTCGGCGTCCAACAGCTGCGGCACATGCCGGTGGATGTGTTCCCGGAGTTCGCTCC
>JAJNBA010000014.1 GCA_021155985.1 Actinomycetes bacterium | reverse complement strand
CGTTCGTGCTCGCTGGGCAGCCGGCGAGACCGCCTTCGCCGCTTGGCTCGTGCTCGAGAGCCCGGCCGCCGCAGCCGCCGTCGCCTCAGCCGGCTTCGACGCGGTCGTGGTCGACCTCCAGCACGGTCACGCACGCTCGTCGACCTCCCCGGACTCTCGGCCACACTCGAGAGCTTCCCCGCTGTTCCCTTCGTCCGCTCCGCGTGGAACCACCCGGCCGAGCTGATGCGATCCCTCGACCTCGGGTTCCGCGGCGTGATCTGCCCGATGGTCGGGTCGCGGGCCGAGTCCGACGCGTTCGTGGCCGCGTGCCGCTACCCGCCGGTCGGGACCCGAAGCTACGGGCCGATCCAGGCGGCTTTCGGGCGAGGCCGCGACCACACCAGCGCCGCCGAGGAGGCGATCCTCCTCTTCGCGATGATCGAGACGGCCTCAGGCCTCGCGAACCTCGACGAGATCGCGACGACGCCCGGTCTCGACGGCCTCTTCGTTGGGCCGGCCGATCTCAGTCTCGGGATGGGTCTCGACACCTTCGCGGACCTGACCGACCCCGCCTTGCTCGCCGCGCTGGACTCCGTGATCACCGTGGCTCTCGACCACGACCTGGTCCCCGGGATCCACGCGCCCTCGCCACTCGACGCCGCCTCGATGGCGCGCCGCGGGTTCCGGTTCGTGTCCTGCGCGGTCGACGATGATCTCCTCCGTGACGCAGCAGACGCGGCTCTGCGAGCCACGAGAGACGCCGAGACCCGCGGCGTCCGGCGTACGCGCAGTCCGAGCGACACCGGGTAGGGTGTCGCTCATGAGACTTCGATCCCTGTTCCTCCTCATCGCCGGCGTGATGATCGGCCTCAAGGTTGCCGCCAAGCTCCGTGAGGACGACCCGGAGGTCCTCCATGGCCCGCAGCGGGGGAGGAGCGAGCAGCGTCCGGCGCTGCGGCTGGTCTCGACCCAGGTCCAGCGGCTGACCGACGCGGCCACGGGCAAGAGCCTCGATGCGATCCGGCGGCTGCGCGGCGAGATCCGCGAGCGCCTCGGCGAGGACGACGCCGCCGCCTGGAACTGACCCACGACCTCCGCCGGCGTCGTGTAGGTCGCATCAACCCCCCAGCGGGCTGACTCCAGCGGGAGAAGCCTTGCGGCCGATGCTGTCATCGAGCGGCGAGGATCTTCTTCAGGGGATGGGCGACCCGGCGCTCGGGCCCAAGGGCTCTGCGAACGGGAAGGTGCGTGAGGTGAGAGAGCTCATCGCACGGGTGCAGCTCAGCTCCGAGGACGGCCCGACCGCGATCGAGTACGCGTTGATGGTGTCGTTGATCGCGATGGTGGTCATCGCCTTCGTCATGTTCCTCGGACAGACGACGAACCAGACGTTCCTGGACGTCGGTTCGGCCGTCTCATCGACCTGAATCGGGGTATCGAGACCTGAAGGATCTCGGCCTCGTCCAGGTCAGCCTCGGACCAAACGTCGGCTGAGCGCGTCGTTGAACGCCCGCGCGTCCTTCCGGTTCTCCAGCTCGAACGCCATCCCCGAACCATCGACACCGACGATCTCGAACTGGTGCGCGGCCGCGAGTCCCAGGGACCTCCGCGTTCTCGACTCGACGCGGATCTCCTCCAAGCGTGTCGCGCGCCACGCTCCGCGAGAGTGGAAGGCGGACCGCGGTGCGTGGAGGAGCCGGCGATCCGACACGGCGATCAGCGCCGCCCCGATGGACGACCTCGTGCCCGAGACATAGGCCGCGCAGAGCACCCGCTCCCCCGGTTCGAGCGGCGCGATCGCTCCGACCTTCGAGATGAGAGAAGCCATCCGTTCGAGCGCGCGAGCGTGCGCTCCTCCTCACCGAACAATCGGCCCCGGGATGGGCCGCCTTGACCGTGCAGAAGACGGAGCCCGACCCACTCAAGCTCTTCGATACACATGCCGATGTCGTTGTGGTACAAGTGCGTTGCTCGACCGGCCGGCGGAGGGCTGCCGGGATCGTTGGGCAACTCGGTGTTCGGGTCCACGAGTGCACCAGGCGTCTCGGCGCTCGGTTGAGAAAGGCAGGCGTTGGGAGGATGGGACTCTACGCTGCAGTGAAGGAGCGGATGGCTTCGGAGGAGGGAGCCACCGCGGTCGAGTACGCCCTCATGATCGCATTGATCGCTCTTGTGATCGTGGTGGCCGTGACGTTCCTCGGCCAGCAAACGAACTCCGTATACGAGAACGGTGAACTGATCACTGCCCTCACCTGATCACTCGCATGCGGGCTACTCGAGGTAGTCGCGCAGTCGCTGCGATCGTGAGGGGTGCCGGAGCTTCGTGGCCGTCGGCCAGACCGAACCGGAGCTCGATCACCTTCTTCTCGCGCTCCGACAGCGTGTGGAGGACCGAGCCGAGCTGCTCCTGCAGCAGGATGAACGACGCCGCGTCCACGGGGACCACGGCGTCGGAGTCCTCGATGAAATCGCCGAGGTGCGAGTCCTCCTCCTCGCCGATCGGCGTCTCCAGGGACACCGGCTCCTGGGACACCTTCTGGATCTCCCGGACCTTCTCCGCGCCGATCCCCATGACCTTCCCGATCTCCTCGGGCGTCGGTTCGCGCCCGAGGTCCTGCAGCAGCTGCCGCTGCACCCGGACGAGCTTGTTGATCGTCTCGACCATGTGCACGGGGATCCGGATCGTCCGCGCCTGGTCCGCGATCGCGCGCGTGATCGCTTGGCGGATCCACCACGTGGCATACGTCGAGAACTTGAAGCCCTTCGAGTGGTCGAACTTCTCCACGGCCCGGATCAGACCGAGGTTCCCCTCCTGGATCAGGTCGAGGAACAGCATCCCCCGGCCCACGTAGCGCTTCGCGATCGAGACGACGAGCCGGAGGTTCGCCTCGATCAGCTTCCGCTTCGCGAGCTGGCCGTCCCGCTCCACCCGATGGAGGTAGGAGATCAGGTCGTGGTCCGTCTTGGGCCGGTAGGACTTCTTCTGGGCGAGCGGGTCCCGGCCGATGCCCTCCACCTTGCCGAACGCCGTCACCTGGTGGTTCCAGATCTCCCACACGCGCGTCGTGGCCAGACGGAACTGTTTCGGGTCGGGCTTGCCATCGGATCCGATCTGCTCCTGGAGCGCGGTGCAGAGCTCCCCGGCCTCGATGCGGCGGGCCAGGTCGACCTCCTGCGGCGCGTTCAGCAGGGGGACCTTCCCGATCTCCTTCAGGTACATGCGGACCGGATCGTTCGTGGGCGCCTTGAGGGCGTCCACCTCGATCCGGATCTGCGTCACGGCGTCCGTGTCGTCACCGGGGAGCTCGATGATCTCGATGCCTTCGGTGTTGAGGTGGTCCGTCAGCTGCGCGAGGACGTCCTCGACCTGATCGGGTGTGATCTCGGGGAGCGCCTCGAAGACGTCGCCGGAGGTGACGAAGCCGCGTTCGCGGCCGAGCACGACGAGCTGTTCCTTGACCTCGTCGAGGCTCTGCGTCTCAGTCGTTGGTTCGCGGGCCGCGCTCAACGGGGGTCTTCCAGCTGCGTCGGGAGCACGGAGGACAGTGTACGGAACCCGCGGCGGCGCCGACCCGGACCGACCGGCTTAACCGGCGTCCAGGAGTCCCTGTCGGATCCTGCGGAGATCACCGTCGACCGCCACCAGCTCGTGGAAGAGATCGTCGTAGCCAGCTTCCGTCTGCGGATTCAGCTTCTGCAACCGGGTGCGCAACTCGTCGCTCTTCGCCTTCAACACGAACTCCTGCAGTCGCGCGAGCACGTGCGTCGCGTACTCGGTCGTGGGCTCGCCCTCGATCGGCTCCACCGCAAGCGCGCTCACCGCCGATGCGATCTTCGGGTCCTCGGAACCAGCCAGCGCGCTCACGTCGCCGGCGTGCTCGCGAAGACCAGTGAGCACCGCCCGCCCGCCCGGTGTCCGCACGTGATCGTCGGTGAGCTGGGGCGCGAACTCCTCGAAGATCGCGCGATCGCGGACCACGAGGCGCAGCATCTCCCGCTCCACGCGATCCCGCGCGGACAGCCGCTTCAACGTCTTCGCGACCTGCTCGGGATGACCGCCCAGCCGCCGATCCAGCGCCGTCCGCACGGAGTCCTCCGAGACCCCGGTGAGGTCGGCCAGCAGATGCCCGTACTCGCTCCGACGGACAGGATCCGTCAGCTCCTGGAGGATCGGCAGGGCGCTCGCGACCGCCCCCGACTGTCCTTCGACGTTGGACAGGTCGTGACGCTCCACGGTCCGCCTGACCATGTACTCCACCAGCGGGCGAGCGCTCTTGGCCGCCTCCCGGACCTCGTCCGGGCCGTGCTTCGCGACGAACTCCGCCGGGTCCAGGCCCTCCGGCATGATCATCACGACGGCCTGGACGGGGTACTGCTCCTGGTAGCCGAACGCCCGCTCCGCGGCGCGCGCTCCGGCCTCGTCGGAGTCGAACGCCAAGACCGCCTGCTGCGCGAACCGAGAGAGCAGCCGGAAATGCCCTTCTCCCAGGGCCGTCCCGCATGTTGCGACCGCGTTCTCGATGCCCGCTTGCGCGAGCCCGATCACGTCCGTGTAGCCCTCGACCACGAACACCTGCCCGGACCTCGCAACCGCCTGCCGGGCCCTGTGAAGGTTGTAGAGGATCTCGCCCTTCTTGTAGATGGGCGTCTCCGCGGTGTTCAGGTACTTCGCCTGCTCGGACGCGCGCGCATCGCTGGGTAGGACGCGCGCCCCGAAGCCGAGGTACCTGCCCTGGAGATCCTGCACCGGGAACGTCAGCCGCGCCCGGAACCGGTCGCGGACGACGCCGTCCTCTCCCTTCGTGGCGAGCCCGGCCTCGACCAGCGTGTCGGGACCGAGGTCCTGGGCGAGGCGCCGGAGCAGGAAGTCCGGATAGCCCGGCGCGTAGCCGAGCCCGAACGACTCCATGGACTCGGGCGACAGCCCACGCTCCTTCACGTAGGTGCGCGCGTCCTCCGCCTCTCGTCCGTCAAGCAGCATCCGTTGGTAGAGCTTCGAAGCCTCCTCGTTCGCGTGGAACAGCGCGTTTCGCCGCGCCGCCGCGCGACGCTCGGACGCTGAGTCGCCTTCGTAGCGCAACGTGACCCCCACCTGCTGCGCCAGTCGCTCGATCGCTTCGACGTAGGACAGGCTCTCGAGCTGGCGGAGGAACTTGATCGCGTCACCGCCCTCACCACAGCCGAAGCAGTAGAAGACGCCCTTGGCGGGCGAGACGCTGAACGACGCGGTCTTCTCCTGATGGAACGGACACAGGCCCGAGAGCGAGTCGTGGCCGGTCTTCTTCAGCGTGAGGTACTGCGAGACGAGCGCGACGATGTCCGTGCGTTCCTTGACGGCGTCGATGTCCTCCTGCCTGATCCTGCTCATGCCCTCTTGGCCATGCCCTTACCCCTGGTCGTGTAGCCACCCGTGGGGAAGGAACAGTTGCTCGTACGTCCGGATCGCGTACCGGTCCGTCATGCCGGAGATGTAGTCGGCCACACGAACCGGGAGGTCGCCCGGCGCTCGATGGTACTCCTCGGGAAGGTCCTCGGGGTGATCCAGGAAGTGCTGGAACAGCTCCCGGATGAGCCGGGTGGCACGCGCATGCTCTCCCTCGGTGTCTTCGCGGAGGTAGACCTGCTCGAACATGAAGTCGCGGAGCCCGTCCAGCGCGGCGAAGACCTGCTTCGTGAGCCGCACCTCCGGTTGGTACTCACTCGCCGAGACGAGATCCGAGACCAGCGTGTTGATCCGGGCGGAGTGCGACCCGCCCAGGACCTTCATCGGCCCAGCCGGCAGCTCGGCCTCCGTCAGGACGCCGGCCCGGAGGGCGTCGTCCACGTCGTGATTCAGGTACGCGATCCGGTCGGCGAACCGCACGATCTGCGCCTCGAGCGTGGAGGGCGGCGGCATCGACCACGGGTGGTTCACGATCCCGTCTCGCACCTCCCACGTGAGGTTCAGCCCCTCGCCGTCGTTCTCGAGGTGATCGACGACCCGCAACGACTGCTCCGAATGCCGGAACGGCCGGCCGAGGAACGGCGTCAGCGCCTGCTCCCCCAGGTGTCCGAACGGCGTGTGGCCGAGGTCGTGGCCGAGGGCGATCGCCTCCGCGAGGTCCTCGTTCAGCCGGAGTGCCCGTGCTGCCGTCCGCGCGATCTGTGAGACGTCGAGCGTGTGCGTGAGCCGCACCCGGTAATGGTCCCCCTGCGGCGAGAGGAACACCTGCGTCTTGTGCTTCAGCCGCCGGAACGCCTTGGCGTGCACGATCCGGTCGCGGTCGCGCTGATAGACCGTGCGGAGATCGTCGTGCGGCTCGTCGCGCTCGCGCCCCTTCGTGGCCGACGCGAGCTGGGCGCGCTCGGAGAGCACCTGTCGTTCGATCTCTTCGGTTCGCTCACGGGGGGTCGTCACGACTCCATGGTAGCCGTGACGAACGACAGTTCATCCCGCGCGGCGGCTCCGATGTTTGCGCGATGCGTGCCTCGGGGTAGACCGTCCGCGAGTGCACATGAGAAGGAGCGGAAGATGGCAGTGGTGAAGAAGGCGATGCGGGCGGGCGCGAAGGCCGGGAAGAAGGTCCTCGCGACTGACGCTGGGCAGAGCGTGGTCGGGACCATCGTCGACACGGTGGAGGAGATCGTCGTCGACAAGGCGGACGACGTTGCCGACACCGTCAAAGCTCGTGCAGCCAAGGCAGGCGGCCGCTCGACGCGGAAGCCGACCGGTCGGAAGAAGACGACGGCGAGGAAGACCGCCGGTCGGAAGAAGACCACCGCCCGGAAGAAGACCACCGCCCGGAAGTCGCCCGCGCGGAAGAGGACGACGGCGAGGAAAACCACCGGGCGGAAGAAGACGAGCGCGCGGAAGTCGCCATCGCGGAAGAAGACGACGACCCGCAAGCCGGCGAGCCGCACGAAGACCGCCGCGCGGAAAACCGCGGCTCGGAAGAAGACGACTGCCCGCAAACCGGCGAGCCGCAAGAAGACGTCAGCGAAGAAGAAGCGGTAGTCGGAGCTATCCGCCGAACACCCGGTAATAGAGGTACGCGAACGTCTCGCGGACGTACCCCTCGAATCGCGTCTCCTGTGACGTCGCCGCTGACTGCCACGTCGCCGAGGCGTGCCCGTCGATCCCCAGGTCCCCCGCCATCCTCTCCACGCGGGCGTTGTGCCACGGATCCGAGACGAGGAACGCGGAGCCCATCCCGCCATCGTGTAGCACGGGCACCGCGGCCTCGAGCGACTCGAACGTCGTGTGCCCCCGGGGCACAGGGATGATGGCTTCCGCCGGCACCCCGTGATCCATCAGGTACACCCGGCCCGCCTCCGCCTCGGTGGACCGGTCGCCCGGTTGCCCCGCTCCGAGAACGAGCACCCGCGCCGCCCTTCCTTGCTCGTAGAGGAGCGCAGCGTGGTCCAGGCGGCCCGCGAACACCGGCGAGGGCTCCCCGTCGTATTGCGCCGCACCGAGCACCACGATCGCATCCGCTCGTTCGATCTCCGAGGCGTCGTCATGGTGGGCGGCACGCCACACCACGATCGCGCATCCGGCGACGAAGCCCACCAACAGCAGGACGACGAACGCGACGGTGGCCAGGAGCGGGTGCCGACGGAGACCCCTCACCGACCAAGGCTCGCAACGCATCCTCGAAGGCTAGTCCGTGCAGAGGATCGTCACGCGCGCCGTGAACGCCGCCGTCTCCCCCGCGTCGACGACCCGCCGTTCCACCTCCGATCGGGCATCGCCCACGGCGCCGATGACATAGCCGTCGCTCGCTGCGTCCGGCAGACCCTCGAAGCAGTCGACCGGAGCGACCACGAGGGCGGTCCCCAATGGCTCAAGCAGCCGTTGGGTCAGGGCATCGAGGTCGTTGGGATCGGCTGCCACGTCGATGACCGCGATCCACCTCTCTCTGTCGGCGGAGGGGGATGCGGACTGCGAGGAGACGGACGCCGTCGCGGTCGGCGTCGTCGACTTCCCCGCTCCTTCCGGATCGTCGGCGCACCCAGCCGGAGTCACCATGAGCGCGAATCCCACCGCGATCAGCGTCGCCCGCATCTCCTGCCCTCTCACGGCGTCACGATCCAGCTGTTCGAAGAGTACGCCGGAAGCGTGGCGCGGAACTGGGCGATCGCGGCACTCGCATCGGCGTCGTCGGGAAGATGCAGCAACGCCCCGAAGACGCCGGGGCGGATCGCGAGAGGCGCATCCTCGCTATCGACCACATCGACGATGGACCCCGGGTAGGCACGCCTGATCAGCCTCGCCACGGCCTCAGCTTCGACCGCCGTCGGGAAGTCACCGACGATCACCGCGACCTCGTCATCGCTCACATCCGTCGCTTCGCTGGCTGCGGCGTGCTCGCCGCGGAGCGGCTCGTACGAACCACCGGCTCGCCGGTCGGGGTCTGCCACATCGATCGGGTCGACCATCACGGCGCCGCACCCGATCGTCCGCATGCCGAGTGCCCCCTCGACCTGGAGGAGATGTCGACCGTGGACCGGATCGGGGCGGTTCCAGACGACCTGCCCGTGGAGCCGACCCGCGAGATACCGCTCGCCGTCGAGCCGTCGCACGCGTGACGCATCGCCGTCCTCGTAGCGCCAGAGCTCGAACCTAGGTGCCTCGGTCGACGACGCTCGCGCACTGACCCGCACGAAATCGACGACGCCCGCGTGGGCGGTCGGAGTGCGGATCGTGACCCATCGATCGGCTCCGGCTTCGAAATGGGTGAGCCGATGCCATCCCCTTCCGGAGACGTTCGTCGCCCACAGCTCACCCAGCCGCTCTCCCTCAGGCACTCGATCGTCGGGCGGCGCCGACACCACCGCCGCGATCCGTCGATCCGACAGGAACACCGGCGAGAACACCGTCGCCCCCCGGACCGGCGCCGAGAGTTCGCCCATCTCCCCCGTCACCAGGTCGCGGACCACGATGGCCGACCCTGTCGACCAGGCGAGCCGGCCGCCAGCCGACCAGGTGGGATGTGATACCTCCGACGTCTGGGGCATGACCTCCACGCCCTCGCTCGTCACCGCGACGAGGTCGTCGTCGCCCGCCCGGTCGATGACGAAGGCGGTGCCGATGCCCCTCCGGACGGCGACGTGTTTGATGGCGCTTCGCTCGAACGACTCCGCCAGAGCCTGCGGCGCCCCCTCCGAGGCGAACACCTCACGGGACACCACGCGCCCGGTACCGACGGACACGAGCTCCCCACCAGCCACCGCCCAGACCCCTCGGCCCGAAACGAGCCCCGGCCGTCGTCGAGGGAATCCCAACAGGCTCGGGCATCCTTCCGGATCGGCCACCTCGGGTGCGTCCACAGGCGCACGGCCTGCCCCCGCGGTGAGCACACCGGCCGTCGTCGACGCCATGAGGACCACGGCGATCACGAGTCTCCGCATCATGTCGACCTCCCTCAGTAGTCAGTGACGTATTGGAAGTGCATGGGATCCGGCGCCGAGTCCCAATTGAGACCCCAGAAGAAGCGATGGCCGGGGAAGCCACCACGCCAGACGTCGGGGATGTACGTGCCGTAGTTGGTGCCGTCGATGCCCTTGCCGTTCCAATGCGTCTGGAACCGTGGGTTCCGCTGCCAGTTCGTGTCGATCGCCGCTCCCCACGAGTGCACCGACCAGGACGTCGATCCCGCGATCAATCGGCAGTTGTACCCGCCGATCCCCGGGTACAGTGCCCCGTCGCGATGCGCGGCGTTGAGGTGGTTGCGGACGTTGAAGCCGATGTTCCGCGCGAGGTACGTGTGGTAGAAGACGTACTTCCCGGCCCCGAACGGATCCGTGTCCGCGTGCGGCCACCATGACCGGGCATTGTTGGCCTTGTCGCTACATCGCGGACCGAAGACGTCGTTGAGGCCCGCGAGACCGCTCGGACGCGGCGGGACTCCTGCATCCGAGTGGTCGTGTGTCCAATCCGAGAGATGGCCCGCGAGCGCAGACGACGCAGCGAACACCGTGATCGCGAGGACCACGATCAGCGTGACCGATACAGCTCGAGCTCTGCCGAGGGAGCGTGTCACGACATCCCCTCCTTCTCCTTCCCGGGGGAGGAGGGAGGACGCGCGACGCTATCCCATGCCCGAGGGCGATACCGTGACGGACCTCACGACGAGAGCGTGTCGATGTCTTCGTGCGTGGGCTCGACCTCTCGG
Source organism: Actinomycetes bacterium (assembly GCA_021155985.1). Taxonomy (GTDB): domain Bacteria; phylum Actinomycetota; class UBA4738; order UBA4738; family HRBIN12; genus JAJNBA01. The sequence goes on along the minus strand of JAJNBA010000014.1, from coordinate 39,281 downwards.
CGTGTCGCCGGCTATGTGCGGGCGGAGACGAGGTGCTCGTCGAACCAGGCCTGCGTCCGGACGATCGCGTCGAGCGCGTGGGCCCGCTCCATCGGCACGTGCCCCTCGCGCGGATAGACCACGAGCTCCACCTCGGAGCCGGAGGACGCGAGCGCGTGGAACAGCTCCTCGGCCTGCCCGACAGGCGTGCAGCGATCCTCCGCCCCCTGGAGGATCAGCGTCGGCGTGGAGGATCGGTGCGCGTACGTGACGGGTGAGCGCTCCAGGTACTGGCTGTCCGGGTCGTACCACTCCCCTCGCAGGATCGCCTGGTCGTACCACCACACCTCCGAGGTCAGATGGAACGAGAGGTAGTTCGAGACCACGGACATCGCGACGGCCGCGCGGAACCGATCCGTCTGGCCGACGGCCCACCCCGCCATGTACCCGCCGTACGACAGACCCGCGATCCCGAGCCGGTCGGGGTCCGTGATGCCCTCGGCGATGCAGTGGTCGACGCCGGCCATGATGTCCCGGAAGTCGATGCCGCCCCCGTCGCCGATCACGTCCTGTGCGAACGCGTGGCCGCGCCCGATGCTCCCTCGCGGGTTCGGGAGCAGGCACGCGTAACCGGCGGACGCGAGCAGCACCGCGTTCGGCTCGGAGTCGGAGAAGTAGGCGCCCCAGTTCCATGTCGGCCCGCCGTGCACGCACACGATCGTGGGGAGCGGCCCGGTGGGGCCGCGGGGGGTCATCAGGATCCCTTCGATCTCCGTGCCGTCCTCCCCGGTCCAGGAGATCGTGCGTGAGTCCGGGAAGATGCGGCCCTCGACGATGTGGTCGTTGAAGGCCGTGAGCCGCTCCCAGGTCGCCCTGGTGTGATCGAACCGAGCGAGCTCGGGTGGGAGGGCGTGCGCCTGGTGCGTGGTCCAGACGTGGGTGCCGTCGGCCGAGACCGCGCAGGCGGGCGTCGTCACGGCGTCGCCGATGAAGGCATCGTCGCGCCACGGCTCCGTGTGTCGGCCGTCGAGGTGGAGTCGACCGCACGCGGTCCCGGTCCCGTCCGTGCGTCCGTACCAGAGGGAATCCTCGTCGCACCATGAGGCGAGTCCGACGGCCTGCAGGTCGGGCCACGGGTCGGTGGTGGTGCGGGCGATGAGATCGGTCACGACGACGCTGCCTGCGAGCAGACCGTGGTCGCTCGCGTAGCCCTCGACGACGATCGCGCGGGTGGCGTCCAGCGAGAGCGACAGGCTCCCCGTCTGCCAGGTGGGCTCGTACAGGGTCTCCGCCGTCCGGGTGTCGAGGTTCAGGCGGGCCACGACCGACTGGTACCAGCCGGAGCCGGAGTGGTCCTCCGAGACGAGCCCGACGACGGTGTCGTCGCCGTCCCAGTCGAACTCCCACACGCTGCGATCCTCCGGGCCGACCTCCTCGGCGCGGCTGGTCGCGAGATCGACGAGGAACAGGCGGCGGCGCGCGTCGCCGGGCCGTCTCGTGGTCGGGTCGGGAAGTGGAGTGGCGCCGATGACCGCGCGGGCGCTCCAGTCCAGGCCGTAGGAGCCGGGATCGGCCGCGAGGACGAGGAGGCGACCGCCGTCGCTCGCCCAGGCGATCGACTCGGCGGAGCCCGTGAGGGTGGCGGCGAGGCGGGGGGCCACGGCGGCTCCGTCGGTGCCGATCGTCGCCATCGTGTACGGGAGCTGATGGCCCGGGGTGATCCGGTCGGAGAGGAACGCGAGCTGCGATCCATCCGGCGACCAGGCGGGCGTGCGGTCGCTCCACGGGCCTGAGGTGAGTTGGACGGGCGGGTGGTGCCCGTCGGTGTCGATCAAGTAGAGGTCGCTCGGCGGGAACGAGCCCTCGTCGGCGACGGTGGCGTGGAGCGCGAAGGCGAGCCGGGTCTCGTCTGGTGAGAAGGCGAGCTCCGCGGGCGTACGGACGTCGAGGAGGAGCTCAGGGGTGGGTACGTCTGTGGGTGCGTTCGGCGACATGGCGCGTATCTTCCCGGAGTAGGCGGGTTCCGTCGCGCTCCGATCCCGGACAGCTCGTCTGGGTCTGCCCCGAGCTAGCCGTCCGCGCCTCCCGGAGCCGCCGCGTGGCCCGCCACGCCGTCCACTAACGCGAATCGGTCCTCGTGCTCCTGGCCGTCTCGCGTCCACCGGAGCACGATCCAGACGTCGACGTCGGGCTCGAACGACTCGCGGAGCGGCTCCGGCATATGCCGGCCCGCCACATCCACGACGTCGACCTCGGTGAGGTCTGATCGTGGGATCCGACCCATCTCCAAGACGTCGTAGACGGACGCCCCCTGGGGCGTCTCGGCGAGGAACGCGATCCCGTCGGGCACGATCGCCACGAGCACCGGGACGGCCTCGTCCTCGACGTGGACGACGCCGCACGGGAACGATGCCTCCGCGCCGTTCGCGTGCAGCCACTTCGTCCGCGCCCGCTTCTTCGTGTCGCCGGCGAGCTGGTCCTCGCGGAGCTCCGCCATCTCGTTCGCGAGGCTGCTCCCGACGGCCTGCCGGCCGCGGGCATGGATCACGAACTGCGCCAGCATCGCCGCCTCGAAGAGCGGCATCCCTACTTCGAGGCGGACTCGGCCGCGCCCACCGCCGCCTGGCCGGCGGCGAGACGCGCCGTCTCCACCCGGAACGGCGAGCAGCTCACGTAGTCGAGTCCGATCTCGTGGCAGAACACCACGCTCGACGGGTCGCCGCCGTGTTCGCCGCAGATCCCGACATGGAGCTCGGGGTTCGCGGCGCGGCCTTCCTCGCTCGCGATCCGCATCAGCCTGCCCACCCCGTCCACGTCGATCGTGACGAACGGGTTCGCGGGCACGAGCTTGCGCTCCTCGTACATCCCCACGAACTTGCCGATGTCGTCGCGCGAGAACCCGAACGCGGTCTGCGTCAGATCGTTGGTCCCGAACGAGAAGAACTCCGCCGTCTGCGCGATCTCGCCGGCGGTCACGGCCGCGCGCGGCAGCTCGACCATCGTCCCCCACTCGAGGTGCGAGAGCTCCGTCCCGCCGAGCGCTTCCGCCGCGACCGGCTCCAGCTCGTCACGCATCTGCCGGAGCTCGGGCGCCGTCGCGACCAGCGGGATCATGACCTCGACCTGCGGATCGCCACCCTCGCGTCGCAGCTGTCCCGCGGCCTCGAAGATCGCACGCACCTGCATCGCGTAGAGGCCGGGCTTCACGATCCCGAGCCGAACCCCTCGCAGACCCAACATCGGATTCGCCTCGTGCAGCTCGTCCACCTTCTGCAGCACGGCCTTCCGCTCCTCGACATCCTCGCCGCGCGACTCCGCGAGCGCCACCTCCACCGCCAGGTCCACCTGGTTCGGCAGGAACTCGTGCAACGGTGGATCGAGCAGCCGCACCGTCACGGGCAGGCCATCCATCGCTCGGAAGATCCCGACGAAGTCCTCCCGCTGCAGCGGCGCCAGCGCGTCGTACGCTTTCGTCTCTTCGCCCTCGGTGTCGGCGAAGATCATCTGCCGCACCGCTCCGACGCGCTCCTCGCCGAGGAACATGTGCTCGGTGCGGCACAAGCCGATCCCTTCCGCGCCGCGTTCGCGCGCGTTCTTCGCCTGGTCGGGGGTGTCGGCGTTGGCGCGCACCCGCAGGCGCCGCACCTCGTCCGCGTGCGCCATCAGGGCCTCGAACGCCTTCCAGATCTTCTCCTCGCGGGCCTGGGCCTCTCCGGCCCGGGCCTTCTCGAGGACCGACTCCTCGAGCGGCAGCTCCCCCACGTACACGTTGCCCGTGAAGCCGTCGATCGTGATGACGTCGCCCTCCTTCACGGAGATGCCGTTCGCGGAGAACGTTCCGTCGGCCGGCGAGAGCTTGATCGCGTCCGCGCCGCACACCGCGGGGATACCCTCGCCGCGGGCGACCACGGCCGCGTGGGAGTTCGTCCCTCCGGCGCTCGTGAGGATGCCCTGCGCCGCGATCATCCCGTGGTAGTCGTCGGGCGTCGTCTCGCGCCGCACCAGGATCACGCGCTCGCCCTGCTTCCCGAGCCGCTCGGCCTCGTCGGCCGTGAACACCACCGTTCCGATCGCGGCACCGGGTGAGGCTTGCCCACGCGGACCTGGAGGATCCAGAGCTTCCGCTTCTCGATCGTGAACTCGATGTCGCACATGTCGCGGTAGTGGTTCTCCAGCGTGTCCATGTGCGCGCGGAGGCCTCGATACGAGTCAGGATCGAGCTCCTCAAGCTGGACGAGCGGCAGCGTGTTGCGGATCCCCGCCACCACGTCCTCCCCCTGCGCGTTCGGGAGGTAGTCGCCGTACGGGACCTTCTCGCCGTTGGACGGGTCCCGCGTGAACGCCACGCCCGTCCCCGAGTCCTCTCCGCGGTTGCCGAACACCATCGCCTGTACGTTCACAGCCGTGCCGAGGTCGTCGGAGATCTTGTTCTGCCGCCGGTAGTCGATGGCTCGCTTGCCGTTCCAGGACTGGAACACGGCCGCGATCGCCATGCGCAGCTGCTCCTTCGGGTCCTGCGGGAACTCCTCGCCCGTGTGCGTGCGGTAGATCCCGCGGAACTCCTCGATCAACGCGGTGAGCTCATCGGCGTCGAGGTCGGTGTCCTGCGTTCCGGCACCCTTGCGCTCCTTCGCGCGCTCGAGTGCCTCCTCGAACGCGTCCCCCGGCACGTCCATCACGATCTTGCCGAACATCTGGATGAATCGGCGGTAGGCGTCTCGCGCGAAGCGCACGTCGCCCTTCGACTGTCTCGCGAGGCCCTCGACCGACCTGTCGTTCAGGCCGAGGTTCAGGACCGTGTCCATCATCCCCGGCATCGAGAACTTGGCGCCGCTGCGCACGCTGACGAGGAGCGGGTCGTCGGGGTCGCCGAGCGGGCGGCCCATCGCCTCCTGAAGGGTATCCAGGTGCTCTCCGGCCTCCTCGAGCATCTCCCTCGGGGCTCCGCCCTGTGCGAGGAACACCAGGCAGGCCTCCGTGGTGATCGTGAATCCTGGGGGGACCGGAAGCCCCATCGTGGTCATCTCGGCCAGGTTGGCGCCCTTCCCCCCGAGGAGATCCTTCATGTCCTTGTTGCCCTCGGAGAAGTCGTACACGTACTTGGTCATGCCCGAAGTCTACGGATGGCGTCTACGGAACGGCCTCCGGGCGGTGTACGCTCGCGTCCTCACGCGCGACGGAGGTTCGACGGATGGCGCACGCCAAGGACAAGGGCGCGAAGAACGTCAAGAAGAAGGCCGCGAAGGGCATCAAGGAGAAGCGGGCCGAGAAGAAGCTGAAGCACGACGGGCGCCGCCAGTCGGGCGCCGTCGAGACGATCGGCGAGCGGAACTAGGCCCTCGATCCTCCCGCATCCGTTCTCTCCCTAAGAGGACCGATGCGCGTGGCGAGAGCTGGATGCTCTTCTTCAGTCAACGGGTCTGAGAACGGAAGCGGGTGAAGCCGGCCCGGCGATCATGCACGGTGACGGTCGCGGTGCCCAGGAGCTCCGCCTTCCGCCGGAGCTGCTCCAGCACCTTCTCGCTCGGCGAGCCGTAGATGTCGATGGTCCGCAGCACCACCAGGTCCGCGAACTTCGCGAACACCGGCCCGGCGAGCTCCATGTGACGCTCCATCGAGGCTGAGTCGGGATGGACCTGGAGGACCGTCATGACACGACCGTCGTCACCGAAGAAGACCTGGTACGAGAGCGGGTTCGTTTCGTTCGCCTCCACGAAGGCGGCCAGCTCAGCGATGCCACGCTCGAGCTCCTCGCGCTTCCCCTCACGGATCTCCGATGAGTCGACGACGATGAAAGGGTCCGCCACAGCTGGGAACGTAGAACAGGCACCTCCTGCAAGCGATCGCGATCATCCGGACGCGGTGCGTCTGCTACAACGTCCGCAGGATCGACAGGACCGCATCCATCAGAGGCTCCCGGGATGCGAACCCCGCGTGCACCATCGTGCCGTCGGCATCCATCACCAGGCCCGGCAGCGTGCCTCGTGACACCCAGCCCTCGAGCGCATCGCTGAACTGTTGCGCATCCTTCGGCGTGTCCCAGACGGTGCTCATGATCACCGCCACGTCGTCGCCGTCGCTCCACGCGCGGTATGTGCCACCACCCCACCCGGCGGCGGCTGACGCCGCCACCTCATCTTCGAGACGGAGATGCAGCAACGCCCTCAACCAGAGCTCGCCCACGGCCATCGCGTCCAGGTCACGCCAACCCGACCCGAACGTGGGTGCGAAGTCCGCCACGTCTACCGACTCCTCAGCCTCGTGCGGGAACTTCGTGGGATGCATCACCTGCTCCGTCGTGGTGGGGAACGTCTCCAACGCGTCGTCGATCGCAGAGGGCCCATCCGCGTCGGAGAGCGCGTCGGCGAACCGCTGACCCGTCGTGTAGGGGTAGGCCATGATCTCGACGATGAACGGCGGGACCTCCTGCGTCCCATCCTCAGGGATCGACCCGACCTCCTGGATGGGGAACCGGATCAGCACCTGCGTCGCGAAGTGGTTCGCGCTCCCCTCCACGATGCCGAGGGCGGCCTGGAAGCGTTCATCCTGGCAGCGCGCCACGAGGCCGTCGAGGCGGTCGAGGTCGAAATGCTGGTCGTCGATCGCGTGCGTGAGCTCGTGAGCCAGCACGAACTGCTCGATCCGGTTGAGCTGGGCGTCGCCGGTGTAGACCAGCTCCTCGTTCTGCGAGTTGTAGAAACCGAGGACCTGTCCTTGCTGGTACGCGTCGATCGCCTCCAGGTATCCGATGTCGGGCGGCAGCGCGCCGATCGTTTGCCATGCCTCGCTCCTGCGAGCGTAGAACCGCTTCGGGTAGTACGTGCCGAGGTAGTCGGCCAACCGCTGGTCCATCTCGGCTTCCGTGATCGGCTCGATGTTCACCGGCCGGTCGTACTCGAGCCCGCGCACCGACTCCACCTGATCGGCAACCTCCGCGATCGGCGGCGGCGTGGGTACCTCCTTCACGGGATCCGCCTCGATGTCGGGGGCGACGCAGAGCCGGCGCATCGCCTCGGCCGCGGAGGTCGGCCCCACCACGACCTCGACCGGGTCGCCGGACGGCGTCTCCGGCGGCGTTTCGGACGGCGCCGGTGGTGACGGCTCCGACGTGCAGGCCATGAGGAGGACCACGGCCGTAGCCGCGAGCCGCCTCACCGTCGCCTCGACACCACGAGCGCGCTCACCGCGGCCACGATCGCCAGTCCCGAGAGCACGGCCGACGCCGTGAGGAGCGTCGTGGACTCGAGGAACCCCGCGGTGGAAACGACCAGCATGGCGACCGCCGCCACCCAGAGAACGACCGCAGCCAGGTACGCGATCACAGGCGCTCCGTCAGGTAGTCGACGAGGCCGTCGATCGGCAGGCGGTCCTGCCCCATCGAATCCCGCTCCCGGACCGTGACCTGCGCATCGTCCAGGGAGTCGAAGTCAACCGTGACGCAGAACGGAGTGCCGACCTCGTCCTGCCGCCGGTAGCGACGCCCGATCGATCCCGCGTCGTCGAAGTCGCACATCCACTCACTCTTGACCAGGTCGAAGACCCGCCGGACCTCGGGGGCGAGCCTCTCGTTGCGCGACAGCGGGAGCACCGCAACCTTCGTCGGCGCCAGCCGCCGGTCGAGCGCGAGGTAGGTGCGCTTCTCGGTCCCGCCCTTCGCGGTCGGCGCTTCCTCTTCACGGTAGGCGTCCAGGAGGAACGCGAGGACCGCCCGGTCGACGCCCGCCGCGGGCTCGATCACGTAGGGGTGGTACCGCTCGTTCTTCTCCTGGTCGAAGTACGTGAGGTCCTCCCCGGAGGCCGTCTGGTGCGCTTTGAGGTCGAAGTCGGTGCGGTTCGCGATCCCCTCGAGCTCCCCCCAATCGGTGAACGGGAACCGGTACTCGATGTCGACCGTGCGCTTCGAGTAGTGCGAGAGCTCGTCGGCGTCATGCTCACGGATCCGGACGTGTTCCTCGCTGAGCCCGAGGTCGGTCCACCAGCGCATCCGCTCGTCGATCCAGAAGTCGTGCCATCCCTCATCGGTGCCGGGCTCGACGAAGAACTCCAACTCCATCTGCTCGAACTCCCGCTGGCGGAAGATGAAGTTCCCCGGGGTGATCTCGTTGCGGAAGGATCTGCCGATCTGGGCGATCCCGAAGGGAACCTTCTTGCGACTCACCTGTTGGATCGTCGCGAAATCGACGAACATGCCCTGTGCCGTCTCGGGACGCAGGTACACCGTGTTCTCGGCGTCCTCGATCGGGCCCATGTTCGTCTTGAACATCAGATGGAAGTTGCGGGGTTGCGTGAAGGCCGTCTGACCGCAGTTGGGGCACGCGGCCGGCACGGGGAGCTCGTCGGCGCGGGACCGCTGGTGGCAGTTCAGGCACTCGACCAGTGGGTCAGTGAAGACCTCGAGGTGACCGGATGCCTCCCAGACCTTGGGCGACATGATCACGGAAGCATCGAGCCCGACCACGTCGTCGCGGAGCTGCACGGTCGAACGCCACCACTGTTCGCGGACGTTGCGCTTGATCTCGGTGCCGAGCGGCCCGTAGTCCCAGGACGAGCGGAGCCCGCCGTAGATCTCCGAGGACTGGAACGCGATCCCCCGCCGTTTGGCGAGAGAGGTGACGGCCTCCATCAGGTCGGCCATGTGGTCTTCGACTCCTTCCCGGTCGCTGGCTGCGGCCGCCGGCGTGCCGCTCATGCTACCGGGGTCGACCGGCGTTGCCGCCGTCCCGATACCTCGTGGATGCCCATCGGAAGGGTCTACCGCGCCTGCGACGCGACGTTGTCGGGCGATGTCGGATGGTGCGTGCGATGCCTCACGCCCATCACCGCGGTCCCCGCTCGTCCGGCTCTCCACCAGAGAGGGTCATACGTCGGGACGCCCTCTCCGGACGTACGCATGTCGAGGTGGCGATCTACGTCCGGGGCGGGCCGCCGGGTGATTCCCCGCGCGGACCTTCGTGCGGCTGCAGGCGCTCGCCGCCCGGCTTCTTGCGGGCCGCCGTCCGGGCCAGGGCCGCTCGGACCGCGCCCTGATCGACCTCGGTCGCGTCGTGGGGCTGCCGGTCGCTCTCGGTGAGGCGGATGAACATCTCGAGGGCCGCCTCGTGCGCCTCGGCGTCCGCGATCTCGGGATCGGCCGCGGTCGGCGCGGTCGGCGGGCTCGCCGGGGTGGTCGCCATCGCGGCCACGCGGCGCTCGGGCGTCGGGGTTGGCTCCGGCACCACGATCGGGTCTGAGGCGGTCTTCGGCTCTGTCTTCGCCGTCGGCTCCATCTTCGCCGGGGCCCGCTCCGGCAACTCCTGCCTCGCCGGCTTCTCCGGCTTCGGCTTCCGCACGCGCTTCTGTTTGTCGGCCGGCGGCCTCGGAGCGCGAGACGTCGCGGGCGGTGGCTTCTGATCTCGGGACGCGCGGGCGAGCGGACCGGCGGGCGCAGCGGTCCGTGGGTCATCCGACCGCGTCTTCACGACGCCGGACTCCGGGACCTGGACGACGGCCGGTTCGGGCAGGGACTCGACCACAGGTGCCGGTGGCGAGACAACCGACGAGGAACCGGCCGCCTTCGACAGGGCTTGCTGGATGCGAGCCTCCAGGCGCCGGCGCGCCTCCTCGGACTCCTCGAGCTTCTGCTGCAGCCGGCCCACGCGTTCCGAGGCCAGGCGATAGACCTCGTGGACGGCGTGCAGCCGGTCGTCGTCGATCAACGAGAACCCGGCGGGCACGGACGACGAGGCGAACGGCACGCCCGTGTTGATCGGCTCGATCGGATCGCGGAGCGACAGGCCGGTCAGCACGAGGAACATGAGCAGCATCGCGCCCGCGAGGATCTGGTAGTACAGCCACTCGGTCCGGACGGCGGCGAGGGTGCCCTCGTCGGTCTGGTCGATCTCGGCGATCGCGCCGGCCTCGAGCGGCACGTAGGTCCGAACGAGGCTGCGCTCCGGGTCCTCCTCCCCACCGGTGTCGGAGATGCCCTGGCGGGTGAGCACACCCTCGCGCGCGACCCGCCGCAGGAGTTGATCGTTCAATCCGGCGTTGGATCCGGGGGTGTCGGCCTGGTCGGTCGAGAACAGGAGCGGCCCGTCGGCCGACCAGATGCGGACGCGTGTCAGCCGCTCGTCGGTGAGGATCGTGCGCTCGACGGCCGCCTCGAGCGACACCGCCGGCTCACCCGTGATGGGGCCACCGAGATCCGAGCCCTCGAGCCTCGGGGCGAGCTCCTCCTCCACGTACTGCACGGCTCGGCTCTGCGCGTTCGCCCGCTCCCGTTCGAGGGCGTCGCTCCCGTACATGATCGCGAACGCGAGACCGCCGATGGCCGCGAGGGCCATCACGGCCCATACGTACTTGCTGGCGCCGTCTCTGGTGAACCGAGCGATCACGCTCATCCGCCCCTCCTCGCCGGTGCGCCGCTCGCCACCGGGGAGCACGGGTCCGTGCTCTCCGGGCACGATACAGTGCCGAGCATCCGCTTCGGAACGGCCGAACGACCAGCGCGGGTTAGGTCGAATGGCGAGCGAAGGGACCGAACGGCGGGATCGGTCGCTCAGGGTTCGTCGCCGAGGCCGCCGAACCGCCGCGAGCGCTTCTGGAAGTCACGGATCGCCTCGTAGAGGATCTCGCGGTCGAAGTCGGGCCAGAACACCGACGTGAACCAGAGCTCGGAATAGGCCACCTCCCACAGGAGGAAGTTCGAGATCCGTTGCTCTCCGCTCGTGCGGATCAGCAGGTCGGGGGGCGGCGTCTCGGCAGCGTAGAGGCGATCCGCGATCGTCGCTTCGCTGATGCCCTCGGGGCGAAGGGTCCCCGCGCGGACCTCGCGGGCGATGTCCTTCACGGCGTCCACGATCTCGGCCCGGCCCCCGTAGTTGAACGCGATCGACAGGGTGGTCCCGGTGTTGGCGGCCGTCATCGCCTCCGCGGCCTGGATCTCCTTCAGGACGGAGCGCGGGATGCGCCAGTTGCGCCGACCGATGAACCGGATCCGGACGTTCATCTCGTGGAGCGCGTCCCGCCGGCGGCGGAGCATGGTGCGGTTGAAGTTCATCAGGTAGCGGACCTCGCCCGGGGGACGGCGCCAGTTCTCGGTCGAGAACGCGAACACGGTGAGCCAGCGCACGCCCACCGCGACGGCGCCTTGGATCGTGTCCCACAGCGCGTCCTCGCCGGCGCCGTGGCCTTCGGTTCTGGGCAGGCCGCGTTGCTCGGCCCACCGACCGTTCCCGTCCATCACGATCCCGACGTGTGCCGGGATCCGGTTGAGATCGAGGTCCTGGAGGTAGCTGCTCATGTGGCCGTCCGCACGAGCATCGGGACGGACTTCATCCGCCGCTCCAGGTGGTACTCGGCGAAGCCGAACAGGAGGCCGCGCGCTTCCTTCCTCGTGCGCGAGTCCGGCGCGGTGGTCCGGCCTGCATCCTCGAGGTCCGCGAGCGCCAGCGCCCCGAGGAACGCGAGGGCCGCGCTCGTGACGTGGCCGGCGCCGGGCTCGGCGTCGGCGGCGCAGACGGCGCCGCCGAGCCCGGCGGAGAACAGCTGGACGTCGGTGCTGCCGCAGACGGCACAGGCCGTGAGGCTGGGATGGAACCCCGAGACACTCAGGAGCTTCAGCAGGAACGACTCCGCGACGGCCGCGGGATCGATCGGTCGCGCCTCCAGCGACCGGAGCCCCGAGAGCAGCAGGAGCACGATGCGCACGTTCCGCTCATGCTCCTCGGCCACGCGGTCGACTGCCTCGAGCATCGTCTCGCCGGCGGCGAACAGCGAGAGGTCGTCACGGATGGCGCGATGGGGGGCGATGATCTCCGCCTGCGTGATGGTGTCGAGCGATCCTCGGCCGCGATAGAGCATCAGGTTCACGTGGGTGAACGGCTCCAGACGCGCCCCGAAGCGGCTGGTGGTCTTGCGGATCCCCTTCGCCACGCCCCGGACCTTGCCGGACCCCTGGGTCATGACGGTGACGATCTTGTCGGCCTCGCCGAGCTTCGCCGACCGGAGGACGACGCCCTGCTCCTTGTAGGGGGGCATCTCCGAATCGTAGCCCGGCGGCCGGTCGCTCCACCTGAGAAGCGGTGTGACGTTTCCGTTGCGACGCTCGTGAGCTAGGCGCCCATCGGATGCCAGACGGTCTTGTACTCGACGAAGGCCGTGACCTCGTAGGGGCTCTGGGCGACTTCGTCGAACGGGTCGGCCTCAGGTGCCCGGTGCACCCGCTTCACGTTCTCCGCCGACAGCTCCTCCACCTGGGCCTGGAGCTCGTCGGGGACGCCGGTGGCATCGAGCGCGTTGACGTCCATGTGTCCGGCGAGCCACGGAACCAGCTCCGCCGAGAAGCCGGTGAGGATGTTGACGACGCCAGCCGGCACGTCCGAGGTCGCCAGCACCTCCCCGAGGGAGACCGCCGGCAGCGGGGACCGCTCGCTCGCCAGGACGACGGCCGTGTTGCCGCTCACGATCGCCGGCGCCACGCGCGACACGAGCCCGAGGAGCGACTGGTCCTGGGGCGCGACGATCCCCACCACGCCGGTGGGCTCCGGGATCGTGAAGTTGAAGTACGGACCCGCCACCGGGTTCGAGGCGCCCTGGATCTGGTGGATCTTGTCCGCCCACCCCGCGTACCAGACCCATCGATCGATCGCGGCGCTCACGCCGCGAACGGGATCCTCGGCGCCGGCGTCCCGCAGCTCCCGTTCGAACTGGATGCGCCGGCCCTCCATGAGCTCGGCAACCCGGTACAGGATCTGGGCGCGATTGAACGCCGTCTTCGCCGCCCATCCTGACTGGGCGGCGCGCGCCGCTCGCACGGCGTCGCGGAGATCTTTGCGCGATGCGCGGGACGCCCAGGCGAGGAGCTCTCCGTCGGCGTCGAACACCTCGTACGAGCGGCCCGACTCGCTCCGGGGGAACTCGCCACCGATGAACAGCTTCGCCGTCCGCCGGACCGGCAGCCGCTCGTCAGCCATGGCGCCCGTTCCCGGGCGCCGGTTCCCGAGGTGTGAGCTCCAGATAGGGCGCCAGCCCGTGCAGGCCGCCCTCACGCCCGAAGCCCGATTCCTTGTAGCCGCCGAACGGCGAGGACGGATCGAACCGATTGAACGTGTTCGCCCAGACGACGCCGGCCTTCAGACGCTCGGCCATCCACAGGATCCGCGACCCCTTCTCGGTCCACACCCCCGCCGACAGCCCGTACGGCGTGTTGTTCGCCTTCTCCACGGCCTCCTCCGGCGTCCGGAACGTGAGGATCGACAGGACCGGACCGAAGATCTCCTCGCGCGCGATCCGATGCGACTGGCTGACGCCGGTGAACAGGGTGGGACGGAACCAGAAGCCGCGCTCGGGGAGGTCGCAGGCGGGTTGGAACATCTCGGCGCCGTCCTCGACGCCGGAGGCCACCAGCTCCTCGATCCGCGTGAGCTGGGCGCGCGAGTTGATCGCGCCGATGTCGGTGTTCTTGTCGAGCGGGTTCCCCACGCGGAGCGTCTGGAGGCGTGCCTTCAGCTTCTCGAGCAGCGCCTCGAAGATCGGCTCCTGCACCAGTAGACGCGAGCCCGCGCAGCAGACGTGCCCCTGGTTGAAGAAGATGCCGTTCACCACGCCCTCGACGGCCTGATCGAGCGGCGCGTCCTCGAACACGATGTTAGCGGCCTTGCCGCCCAGCTCGAGCGTGAGGCGCTTATGGGAGCCAGCGATCGTGCGGCGGATCTGCTTGCCTACCTCCGTCGAGCCCGTGAAGGCGACCTTGTCGACGTCGGCGGCCACGAGGGCCGCGCCGGTCTCCCCGGCTCCCGTGACCACGTTCACCGCCCCGGGGGGCAGCTCCGCCGCTTGGATCACCTCGGCGAGCAGCAACGCGGTGAGCGGCGTCGTCTCCGCGGGCTTCAGGACGGCCGTGTTCCCGGTGGCGAGGGCGGGCGCGAGCTTCCAGGCCGCCATCAGCATCGGGAAGTTCCATGGGATCACCTGACCCGCGACGCCGATCGGCCGCGCATCGCGTCCGGGGAACGCGTACTCGAGCTTGTCGGCCCACCCGGCGTAGTAGAAGAAGTGCGCGGCGGCGAGCGGGAGATCGATGTCGCGGGATTCCTTGATCGGCTTGCCGCCGTTCATCGACTCGAGCACGGCGAACTCCCGGGCGCGCTCCTGGAGCGCCCGCGCGATCCGGAACAGGTACTTCGCCCGTTCGCGACCGGGGAGGTCCCGCCAGCGGGACTCGAACGCGCCGCGCGCCGCGGCGACCGCCAGGTCGACATCCTCGGGGCCGGCCTCGGGCACCTCCGCGAGGATCCCTTCGGTGGACGGATCGATCGTCGCCATGTACTTCCCGCTCTTCGGCTCGACGAACTCGCCAGCGATGAACAGCCCGTAGCGGTCTTGGAGGTGAACGATGTCCTTGGACTCGGGTGCGTCCGCGTACTCCCATACGGGAACCGCGGGCGTGCCTTCCTGCGTGGTGTCCAGCTCGGTCATCTGCCGCTCCTCACCCTGGAACGGTAGCCCACTTCCGAGCGGATGATCAGACCTCCGCCGTCTCACGCCGGGACGTCAGGTACGCCCCCACGACGACCAGCGCGACACCCACGACCGCGATCGGTTCCACCTCGTCGTTGCGGAGCAGCACCCCCAGCAGCAGCGCCACGACCGGGATCAGGTAGCCGACGATCGAGGCTCGTGTGGCTCCGACCCGACCGACCAATCGACCCATCAGGACGAACGCGATCCCTGTCCCGAGCAGGCCCACGGCGGCGACCGCGAGGAGCGCGAACCACGCGAACCGGGAGCCCGGGAGCGAGCCGAGTCCGAACGGCGCCGTGAGCACGGCGCCGGTCGCGAGGATCCGCGCCATCACCGGGAGTGACCCGTACTTCTGCTGGAGCGGCGTCGCGACGTTGAACGCGATCCCGTAGCAGACCGTCGCGACCAGGATCAACACGACGCCGACCATCTGGCTCCGGCCCTCGCCGGCGGCCGACATCGCGATCGCGGCCACGCCGAGGAACCCGATCGGGATCCCGAGGAGCTGACGCGAGCCGGGTGCCCGACGGAACAGGATCGTGGCGATCACCACCGTGAAGATCGGCGCGGCACCGTTCAGCATGCCGGCGATCGCCGAGTTCACCGAGCCCTGGGCGAGCGGGAAGAGCGTGAACGGGATCGCGACCCACGCCACGGCGAGGATCAGGAGCGGGACGAGGTCCGCCCGCTCGATCCGCGTCCGGACCCCGGGCAGCATCCACAGCAGGGCGGCGCCGAACAGGATCCGGAGCCACGTGACGAGCCCGGGCCTGAACGCCTCGAGCCCGATCGCCATGAACAGGAAGGACGACCCCCAGATCGTCCCAACGGCGGCGAAGAGGAGCCAATCGACGGCCGCGAACGAGCCTCGATGGGTGCCGTGCGCGGTCGACAGGATCCGCCCAGCCATCGTCTGAACAACGACCAACGTCAGTCGATCGTGAAATAGTCCGGTCCGGCGTAACGGCCGGTCCGTTCTTTCTCGATCTGCATCAGCACGTCGTTCAGCAGGGACGACGCGCCGATCCGGAAGCGGTCGGGAGTCATCCAGTCCGCGCCGAGCGTCTCATGCACGAGCACGAGGTACTGGATCGCCTGCTTCGCGGCCCGGACGCCGCCAGCCACCTTGATGCCGATCGGGCGACCGGTCTCGCGATGGAAGTCCCGCGCCGCCTCCAGCATGCAGAGCGCGACCGGGAGCGTGGCGTTCGTGCCGATCTTGCCCGTGGACGTCTTGATGAAGTCGGCACCGGCCGCCATGGCGAGCATGCTCGCCTGCCGGACCCGGTCGTACGAGCCGAGCTCACCGGTCTCGAGGATCACTTTCAGGTGGGCCGCGCCGGCGGCCTCCCGAGCCGCGACGAGCTCCTCGAATGCCTGCGCGTACCGACCCCCGAGGAACAGCGAGCGGTTCAGCACGATGTCGATCTCGTGGGCGCCCGTCGCCGCTACGTCCCGGATCTCCTGAAGTCGCGCGCCGAGCGGGCCGAGGCCACTGGGGAAGCCGCCGGCCACGCTCGCGACGTTCACACCCGTGCCCTCGAGCTGCTCGAGTGCGACCGGCACGAGCTGCGGATAGAGGCACACGGCCGCCACGGGCGGGATGGAGGGGTCGAGGGGGTTCGGCCGGACCGCCTTGGCGCAGATCGCCACGATCTTGCCGACCGTGTCGCTTCCTTCCAGGGTGGTGAGATCCATCGATCGGATCGCGAGGTCGAGCGCCCAGAGCTTGGCGTCTCGCTTGATCGAGCGCTTCGCGAGAGACGCCGCGCGCTCCTCGAGACCGACCGCGTCCACGGCGGTCGTGCGGACGGCCATCCGCACAGCCTCGGCGGGCGCGACCGGCAGCGGCCGGCTCGGCTCGATCTGCGCTGCTTGCGCCATGCATCGATGGTAGCCCACCCGGTCGTCACGGCGTCCGGGTGGGTACCCTCCCCGACATGAGGACCGCCCGTGTGCTCCTGATCGCCCTCGCCGCGATCGTCCCCGCCTGCGGCGGCGAGACCGCTCCGCCGGAGCCGTGCACCGATCCGGCGCAGGCGACCTCGGTGGAGCTGGCGGACTTCGTGTTCCGCCCGGATTGCCTGTCGGCCGACTCCGGGGCGACGATCGCGCTCGACAACACCGGCGATGCGCCTCACACGTTCACGGTGGAGGGGACGGACGTCGACGTGAACGTGGACGCCGGATCCTCGGGCGAGGCGGACCTCGGGGCGGTGGATCCGGGGACCTATACCGTGACGTGCACGTTCCATCCGCAGATGGTGGCGACGCTCACCGTCGGCTGACGGTCAGAACCCGAGCCGTTCGAGCGCCTTCGGGTCGCGCTGCCACTCCTTCACGACCTTCACCCGAACGTCGAGGAACACCTTCGTCCCGAGGACCACCTCCATCTCCTCGCGGGCCCGCGTGCCGATCGTCCGGAGCGTCTGCCCGCCCTTGCCGATCACGATCCCCTTCTGGGAATCGCGTTCGACGATCAACGATGCGTGGACCTTCGCGAGCGCGTCGGTGATGTCGAGTTCCTCGATCGTGACGGTGATCGAGTGCGGGAGCTCCTGGCGCGTCACGTGAAGCGCTTTCTCGCGGACCATCTCCGCGAGGCGGGTCTCGAGCGGCTGGTCCGAGATCGTCTCCTCCGGATAGAGCGCGGGACCTTCGGGGAGCATCGCGAGGACCATGTCCCGGAGCAGACCGACCCCTTTCCCGGCCTTGGCGGACACGGGGACGATCTCGTCGTAGTCACCGATCTCCGCGACCGCGGCGAGCTGGGGCACGACCCCGTGCTGACCCGTGTGGTCGATCTTGTTCACCACCGCGATCTTCGGGCATCCGTGGGGACGGACCCGGCGCTCGTACACGAAGGCGTCGCCGCGCCCGACGCCGGAGGCCGCATCGAGGACGTGCAGGATCACGTCTACCCCCTCGACGGCGTCGCCGACCATGTCGTTCAGCCGGGCGCCGAGCTCGGTCCGGGGCTTGTGGAACCCCGGGGTATCGGTGAAGACGGCCTGCACGTCCTCCGTCGTGAGGACGGCGTGCAGGCCTCGACGGGTCGTCTGCGGCTTGTCCGAGACGATGGACACCTTCCGGCCGACGAGTGCGTTCACGAGCGTCGACTTCCCGACGTTGGGGCGGCCGACGACGGCGATGATGCCGGATCGGGTGACGGCGGGAGAGATCACGTGAGGTCGTCCGGACCGAAGGCGTCGGGCAGCAGGTCACCGAGGCGCCACCGGGCGCGCACGCCGCCCGCCCCCTCCGCCACGACGGGGGTGTCCACGTCTCCGAACTCCCACAGCACCTGACGGCAGCCGCCGCAGGGCGGCGTCGGCGTCGGCGCGTCGGTCGCGACGGCGACCGCGAGGATCTTCCCGTGCCCCGCGACGATCATCGACGCGACCGCGTTCCGCTCCGCGCAGACGGACAGCGGATAGCTCGCGTTCTCGATGTTCACGCCCGGGCGGATCGTCCCGTCCTCGTTCAGCAGCGCGGCGCCCACGCGGAAGTGGCTATAGGGCACGTACGCCCTCGGCATGATCGCTCGAGCTGCCGCGAGCATCTCGTCGAGCGTGGCGTCCTCCACGACCTCAGCCACCGGCCGCCTCCGGCTCTTCTTCGTCCTGATCGGGAGCCCGCGTGATCAGTACGCTCGCGATCCTCCGTCCCTGCACCTTGTCCGCCTTGAGGTTCAGACCACGGAACACGACCTCTTCGCCCTCGTCGGGCATCCGGCCGAACAGATCCAGCATCAGGCCGGCGACGGTGTCCCATTCCTCGTCCGGGAGCTCCGTGCCGAGCAGCTCGTTCACGTCGTCGATCGAGGCCTTCCCGGAAACCCGATAGATGCCGTCCCCGAGCTCCAGTACCTCGGGTTCCTCCCGGTCGTACTCGTCGGCGATCTCGCCCACGAGCTCCTCGAGGAGATCCTCGAGCGCGACGATACCGGTGACCGAGCCGTGCTCGTCGTACACGAGCGCCTGGTGGAACTTCTCGCGCTGCATCTCCTTCAGCAGCTCGGCCACCCGCTTGCTCTCCGGCACGAAGTGCGCGGTCCGCACGATCTCGCCGAGCGGCATGTCCTGCTTGCCCTGGTGCAGCGCTTTCAGCACGTCTTTCGCGAACACCACCCCCTTCACGTCGTCGAGAGAACCCTGGAAGACGGGGATCCGGGAGTACCCGTGCGACAGAACGAGCGCCTGAACGCCTCGAAGCGTCTTGTCGTCCTCGATGGCGACGATGTCCGGGCGGGGCACCATCACCTCACGCACGATCGTGTCGCCGAACTCGAAGATCGAGTGGATCAGCTCCTTCTCGCCCTCCTCGATCGATCCTTCCTCCGAACCGACCTCGGCCATCGACCGGATCTCCTCCTCCGAGACGAACGGCCCTTGCTTGAGGCCCTTGCCCGGCAGGAGGACGTTGGCGAGGCCGATCAGGAACCGCGTCGGGATCTCGAGGAGACGGCCAAGGAACCACACGAGCGGCGCGAGCGTGAGCGCCACACGGTCGGTGTGCAGCACGGCGAACGTCTTGGCCATCGCCTCGACGAACACGAAGTAGAGCAGCGTGAACCCGAACGAGATCAGGCCCACCCACGGGCCTTCGCCGCCTTCCCCGAACTCGTTCTCCGCGAGGATCGCGACGAGGATCGCCGACCCGTTCTGCACGAACATCACCGAGAGGTAGACGGCGTTCAGGTAGCGGGGCGGATCGGACTCGATCTTCACGAGCGTCTCCGCGTTCCGGCGGTTGTCCTCCTCGAGCGAGAGCGCGCGGACGCGCGACGTCCGGGTGAGCGACGCCTCGGCGGCGGCGAGCACGGAGCCGAACAGCACCAGCACCACCGCGAGCCCCCACCAGGGGTTCACGATGCGCGCACCCCGCTGTAGCGCTCCTGCCGCTCCCACATCCGGGTGCGCGCGTCCTCGTCCTCATGGTCGTAGCCGAGGAGGTGCAGGATCCCGTGGACCAGCAGCAGACGGAGCTCCCCCTCGGGATCGGCCGGGTTGTTGCGCTCCGCCTCCGCCGGCGCGACCACCACGTCGCCGAGGTGGCGCGCGCCGTCGGGTCCCTCGGCCTCGTCGAGTGGGAACGACAGGACGTCGGTGGGTCCCGGCTCATCCATGAACCGCTCGTGGAGCTCCTCGATCTCGCCGGACTCCACGAAGGACACCGAGAGCTCCGCGCGATCGATCCCCTCGCCACGCAAGGTGTCACGGGCGAGCGAGCGGAGCCCATCCTCGTCGAGCGTCCCCCGCTGACGGTTCGAGATCTGGATGCGGGGCCAGGCGCCGTCCGCCGGTCCAGGGTCGACGGGATGGTCGTCGTCGGCCATCAGTCGTCCATCCCGAGGCGCTGCTGACCGTACCGGTCGTAGGCCTCGACGATCTCCTGGACGATCTTGTGCCGCACGACGTCGCGCCCGCCGAGCCGGCAGAACGAGATGCCGCGGATCCCCGACAGGATCTCCTCGATCACGAGGAGACCGGAGCGCTGCCCGGTGGCGAGGTCAACCTGTGTGTCATCGCCGTTCACCACGGCCTTCGACCCGAACCCGATCCGCGTGAGGAACATCTTCATCTGCTCCGGCGTGGTGTTCTGGGCCTCGTCGAGGATGATGAACGCGTCGTTGAGGGTCCTGCCTCGCATGTACGCGAGAGGCGCGACCTCGACGGTTCCCCGCTCCATCAGTCGCGAGAGGCTCTCGGCGCCGGTCATCTCGAACAGCGCGTCGTAGAGCGGACGCATGTACGGATCGATCTTCTCGTAGAGCGTCCCCGGCAGGAACCCGAGCCGCTCCCCCGCCTCCACTGCCGGGCGGGTGAGGATCAACCGCGAGACCTGGTGATCCTGGAGCGCGCGCACCGCGGTGGCGACGGCCAGGTAGGTCTTTCCCGTGCCGGCGGGTCCGATCGCGAACGTCACGGTCGCGCGCCGCATCGCGTCGACGAACCGCTTCTGCCCGACCGTCTTGGGTACCACCGAGGTCCCCCGCGCCGTGAGGAGCGTGTCGCCCAGCACCTCGCTCGGACGCATCCTGGCGGTCCCGTCGTCGCCCTCCGCCCACTCGTCGCCGCCCTTGATCAGCTCGATCGTCTGACCGACGGAGGAGTCGGAGAGGTGATGGCCCTTCTCGAGCAACGCGAGGAGCTCTTCGAAGAGATGCGAGAGCTGTTCGGCCTCGTGCTCTGGGCCGGTGATCGTGATCTCGTTGCCTCGGACGAGGATGTCGGAGGAGAACCCGGCTTCGATCAACTTCAGGAACGCATCCTGCTGGCCCAGGAGCGCCACCATCGGCTGGTGGCCGGGGACCAGGATCTTCACTTGGGCGGTGGCGGCTGCCACGTGTCGCGCTCTCGGGGGTGACCCCGTTCCTCCTGTTGTCGAGAGCGGGACCCGTCTGGGTCCCGCGGCTCGCATCCTATCGCGTTTATCCGGGCGGCCAGCCCATCTGCCGTCCACCGAGGAGGTGGAAGTGCAGGTGGAACACGCTCTGGCCGGCGTCGGGACCGACGTTCGTCACCAGGCGCCACCCCGACTCTTCGATCCCCTCGGCCGCCGCCAGCTGTGCCGCCGCTTGGGCGATGTCGGCCAGGAGGTCACCGTGCCGATCCTCGATGTCCGCGATCGAGCGCACGTGCTCCTTCGGGATCAGCAGGATGTGCGTCGACGCCTGGGGGTTCGTATCGCGGAACGCCACGAGCCGATCGGACTCCCGCACGATGTCCGCGGGGATCTCGCGCGCCGCGATGCGGCAGAACAGGCACGAGCTGTCGGTCTGCATGCCCGGTGTCCCTCCTTCCCGCTCACCGCCGATCGATCACGGACGATACTCGGGTCGCCGGAGTGCGCGTGGCGCCGCGCCGTTGCCCCCGGCACCCGCGTCGCGGATCTCAGCGAACCGCTGGAGGAGCGTGCGCTCCTCCTTCGAGAGATCGCGGGGCGTCACGATGTGCAGTGTCACGAAGAGATCGCCGCGTCCCCGGCGCTGCAGGTGCGGAACCCCTTTGCCCTTGAGGCGCAGAACCGTGCCCGACTCGGTCCCGGATTCGATCCTGAGCCGCTCCGGCCCGTCCAGGGTCTCGACGTCCACCTCGCCACCCAAGGTCGCCTGCGTGATCGAGACGTCGAGCACGCCGTGCAGATCCTGGCCCTGCCGGACGAACGCGTCCGACGGCTCCACCTCGATCCCGACGATCAGGTCGCCCGCCGAGCCACCCGAGACGCCGGCGTTGCCCTCGCCGCCGACCCGGAGGTCCATCCCCTCCAGCACTCCCGCAGGCACGTCGAACGTCACGGTGGCGGTCGTCGGAACGCGGCCGTCGCCGCCGCACCCTTCGCATGGGTCCGGGATCTCCTCGCCGGTCCCTCCGCAGGCGACACACGGTGTCGCGGTCATGACCGTGCCGAAGATGCTGCGGCGCACGGCCTGGACCTCGCCGGCGCCACCGCACGTCCGGCACGTGACCGCCGACGTGCCCGGCCGCGCCCCGTTCCCACCGCAACGCTCGCACACGGCGAGACGTTCGATCTCCAGCCGTTGCTCGACGCCGAAGACCGATCCGGGGAACGTGAGACGGACGCGGATGCGGAGGTCCTCCCCCCGACGGACCCGGGAGCGGGGGCCGCGCGAGCGGCCGCCGAAACCGCCACCGAAGAACATGTCGAAGATGTCCTGGATGTCGCCGAACGGTGCGCCCTGCGGCCCGGCGGCGCCGAACTCGTCGTAGCGTCGCCGCTTCGCCGGGTCGGACAGGATCTCGTAGGCGCCGGTGATCTCCTTGAACCGTTCCTGGTCCGCGGGATCGGCGTTGACGTCCGGATGCAGGGTCCGCGCGAGCTTCCGGTAGGCCGCCTTGATCTCCGAGGGTGGGGCATCCCGATCGATGCCGAGGATCTCGTACAGATCGCGGACGGCCGCCATCGCCTATCCTTCGTGCTCGACGGCGATCTCCGACAGGCGCTTCGCCACGGCTCGTACGGACGCCATCGCCGAGAGGTAGTCCATCCGCGTGGGACCGACCACGCCGATCGTTCCGACCGTCGCCTCACCCGCCCTGAACGGCGCCGTGACGATCGACGCCTCCCACTCCCCCGTCGTCGGGTGCTCCGCGCCGATCGTCACCCACACGTCCTCGTGATCGGCGGCCACGTCCTGGAGGACCTGGAGCATCTCCTGCTCACGCTCGAGGGTCTCGAACAGCCGGCGGAGCGTCTGGTGCCGCCACGTCTGCGTCTCGTCGGTCAGGTTCGACACGCCGCCGACGACGACGTGCGCGGCGCCCTCCCCCTGCGTCGCGGTCCGCAGCGTCTCCGCGACGTGCAGGAGGAGATCGTGATCCGCTGTGGATGCCTCGGCCGCGAGCTTCAGCAGGCGCGCCTGCGCCTCCACGTACGTCAGCCCCCGGAGGGGCTGCAGCCGCTCCTCCAGCGACCGCAAGAGGTCGACGTCGACGTCGTCGGGGCGATCGATCACACGCTTGTCGACGCGTCCGTGCTGCCCGATCGCGAGGACCATCACCGTCGGCCCCATGTCGATCAACTCGAGACGGACGAGCGGCTCCTCGGCGGCGCCCGGAGGGACGGCGAGGCCGGCGTACTGCGTGAGCCGGCTCAGCAGCTGCACGGATCCCTTCAGCACCTCCTCGATGTCCGTGATCGCCTCCGCGAAGTAGCCGGCGATCGCCCGCCGCTGCGCGTCGCGCAGGCGAGCGCCGTGGGGCTGGGTGTCCACGTAGTGGCGGTACCCGAGGTCCGTCGGGATGCGTCCGGCGCTCGTGTGGGGATGCGTGAGGAACCCCAGCTCCTCGAGCGCGGCCATCTCGTTGCGGATCGTCGCGCTCGACACGCCGAGGCCGGAGCTGTCCGCGATCGTCTCGGAGCCGACGGGCTCCCCGGAGCGGACGTACTCCTCGACCACCGCGTTCAGGACGGCGGCCTTCCGCAGACCGAGCTCGTGGCGTTGCTCCACCATGGGGCACATGCTACTGGCACTCTCGGTCCTCGAGTGCTAGGTGCACCAGTCGATGGCGCCCAGGGCGTCCAGGAGCTGGTTCGTCGCGGCCTGCGCGTCCCCACCTCCCTCGGCCACCTCGATGTAGGAGCCGATCGCCGCGACGATGTCTTCCACGAGGTCGGCGCGCTCCGGATCGCCGGCGGAGCGCAGCGCATCGATGTCCGCCGTCAGCGCGTCCGCCGCTTCTCGGAGGGCGCCGACCCGGAGCACCTGCACGTTCACGAGGTCGCGGCACACCTGGTTGGCGGGATCGTCGATCGGGGTCGGTGACGAGGGCGTCTGCGTCGGGGTCGGTGGAGCGGCGTCGTCGGATCCCAGCGACCTCGTGAGGAAGTAGCCCGCGACGCCGAGCACGACGAGCGCGCCGATCAGGACGGGAAGCGGGGCGCCCACGCGAGAGACGCCTCGGCGATCCCGGCCGTGTGGCGTGCCGCAGTGGGGGCAGGTCCACGCACGCACGCCGGGGCGTGTGTGGTACCGCTCACCGCATACCGTGCACCGCACGAAGTGCCACGTGCCGGCGCAGACGAGACACCGATAGCCCTCGGCATCCGGATCGATCTCCTGGCGGGTCTGACACTGGGGACAGGTGACCTGGGCCATGGGCGGCTCATGCTACCCGTGCCGAACTGGCAGAGAAGATGCGCGCCGCGGCGGTCATCGCCACCACCACTCCGATCGCGAGGAGGCCGGCGACGAGACCGATCCCTTCGCGGAATCCGGGCGGCGGCGGGTCGCACAGGCGATCCAGCACCCCCTGGAGTCGCACCCGGAGTTCGGGCGCAGCCCTCGACAGGTTCCGGAGCTGATACGGGTCCTCGGCGAGGTCGTAGAGTTCCCGCTCGCCCGTGTCGTAGACGGCATAGAGGTATCGGGACGTTCGCACCGCGCAGTAGGTGGGGATCGGGTTGGTCCCGCGAAGGTGCTCGATCAGGAGAGCGTGACGCCAGCGGTCCGGCCGTCCCTCGAGCAGCGGGAGCAGGCTCGTCCCATCCGTTCCGGGGAAGGGCATCCCTGCCGCCGCCGCGATCGTCGGTGCGAGATCGATGTTCGCGACGAGGTGGGGGTCGGTGCGTCCGGGATCCGATCCGATCCGATCGGCGCGGATCACGAGAGGGACCCGGATCGCCTCCTCGTAGGGAACCTCCTTCTTGACCCAGCGATGCTCGCCCCACAGCAGGCCGTTGTCCGACGTGAAGATCACGAGCGCGTCCTCGAGCCGTCCGGTGTCCTCGAGCGCGCCGAGCAACCTCCCCACGGCGCGGTCCATCGCTTGCAGCGTCCGGTACTGGTTGATCCTCAGGGTGTCGAGATGCTCCGTGCGATCGGGACCGAACCGAATCATCGCGCGCATGTGCGCCGGCTTGTCCGAAACGTCCGGTTCGTCGAACGACGGTGGCCGCCACGGGGGGAGGTCGGCGAACAGCCCCACGTCTGCCGGCGACGGGGTCGCGGGGGCGTGCGGCGCCGGCGGCGCGTAGACCGCGAACACCGGGCCGTCGCTGGAACGGATGAAGTCCTCGGCCCGAGCTGCGAGCAGGTCGGTCGAGTAGTCCTCCGCTGCGCCGCCCACCCGCTCGACGGTCCCGTCGACGGTCAGCGTGTACCCGAAGTACTGCGAGTGCACGAACGCCACCCAGCGGTCCCACCCCGGTGGCACGTAGCCCGCGAGCGCATCGGATTGGTACGAGTCGAGGTACTTCCCGAAGAGGCCGGTGCGGTACCCGCCGGCGCGCAGAGCCGTCGCGATCGTGGTCGTGTCGTCGAACGACTTGAAGCCACCGTGCGGGAGCCCCTGGCGGTACACGCCGGTCGTGTGCGGATACTGGCCGGTCAGGATCGACGCTCGGCTCGGGCAGCAGAGCGAGCTCGTCGTGAACGCCTCGGTGAACGTGACCCCGCGCTCGACGAGCGAATGCTGGACCTCCGGCATCGCCCAGAGGGTGTCCCATCGCTGGTCGTCCGTGATGATGAGGAGGATCGAGGGCGGTTCCTCCCCCTGGGCCACCGAGGGCGTTTTCAGGCAGAGGGTCGCGACGACCGCAGCGAGACAGGCGGAAGCGACGCGGGACGTCCTCGCGGCGCGCCTGGGCGGGCCAAGAAGAGAGGAAGAACGAGCGGGCGGCATCGCGGGGCGAGCGTACCCCGTCACGGATGCGTGGCCGAGAAACTCCGCGGCCATGACAACCGATCGGGGCTCCGAGGCGTCCTACGATCGGTGACGGTCAACGAGCCCACGAAACGAGCCCGAGAAGGAAGCGCGACTGGACGACGCCGAGATCCGCGGGTTCCTGGCACGCGACTACCCGCGTGTGGTGAACGCCGTGGCCCTTGCGTCCGGGAGCTACCCCGCTGCCGAGGACGCGGTGCAGGAGGCACTCGTGCGAGCCTGGATGCGGTCCGAACGAGGAGAGCGACTGGAGTCGCTCCCGGCGTGGGTGGCCGCCGTCGCCCTGAACCAGACGCGGAGCGGCTGGCGGCGCGCGATGGCAGAGCGGCGAGCGCGCCACCGGATGCCCGGGACGACCGCCCCGGCCGAGCCGAGCGGCGATCACCTCGACCTGGCGAGGGCGCTCGAGTCGCTTCCCCGTCGCCAGCGAGAGGTGGCCGTCCTCCGCTACCTGCTCGAGATGAGCACCGCCGAAGTGGCGGCCGCCCTCGGGATCGGGGAAGGAACCGTGAAGAGCTCACTCGCGCGGGCGCGGGCGCATCTGACGGATGCGCTCGCCGTGCACGACACCGAGGTGGCGAACGATGTCGAAGGTCGATGACGAGCTGAGTCGCCGCTTCCAGCAGGCGCAGCGCCCGGTGAGATCGGACGATCTGTTGGCGGGACTCGCGCGCCGGCGTCACCGCCGCGAAGTCCTTCGCCGGGTTCAGGCGGGTGGGCTGGCGCTCGCGGTCCTCGCCGCGACCGCCGTCGGGTTCGTCGCCCTCCAGCGGGCCTTCGAGGAGGAGGGGCGCGGCCGCACCGGAGCGCCGCTCCCGGGAAACGGGGAGATCGTGTTCTCGGCCGGCGGCGCCGACGGCTTCGTCCACCTGTATGCCATGCAGCCGGACGGCTCGGGACGCCGGCAGATCACTGACTTCGGAACCGACGACACGGCTCCGGCTGTGTCACCCGATGGACGTACGATCGCCTTCGTCCATCAACTCGAAGAGGCTGCTCCCGCGATCGCCACGATCAAGCTCGACGGCGGAACGGTGACATGGTTGACGGACCCCGACTTCTTCGTGTCGGACGGTCCCTCGTGGTCGCCGGACGGAACGAGGATCGCGTTCGCGGCCACGCACGGAGAGGGCCAGCGGATCTACGTGATGGGCGCGGACGGCTCGGACCCACGGCCGATCACCCCCCCGGATGTGTACTGGCCGGACGGCCCGGCATGGTCGCCGGATGGAACGAGGATCGCGTTCGCAGCGAGTGCGATCAGCGGGGACGACGAGCCCAGCGTGTGGGACATCTACACGGTCTCCCCGGATGGCGGGGCGCTCACCAACGTGACCCAGACGTCCGACGGGTTGCACGACGAGGGCGGTCCCACGTGGTCACCGGACGGGCATCGGATCGCCTTCACGCGGAACGGGTCGGAGGGATCATCGATCGTGATCCGAGGCCTCTCCGACGGCGTCGAAACCCAAGTGACGGACGGGACGTTCGTCGAAGGCTCACCCGCGTGGGCTCCGGATGGACGGTGGATCGCGTTCGATCGCGCGGGCGTCGAGCGGGATCCGGGCGAGCACCCCGCTCAGCAGGATGTGTGGCTGGTCCATCCCGATGGAACCGGCGAAAGGAGGTTGACGACGGACGGGGCGTTCGCACCCACCTGGCAGCCGATCCCCGTAGACGCGTCACCGCCGAGCCCTGCGCCGAGTGTGCTCCCGACCCCCGAGCCAGAGGGCCGCGACATCGGGCTTGCGTTCAACCTCTGTCACGCGGAGCGGCTCGGACGGATCGACTTCCTCGGTGAGGGCATGAACGGGCAGGCGTGGGTCGGCGTGACGACGAAGGACGACGGCAGTTGCCCCTCGAGTTCGAATCCGGACGCCCAAGTCGTGGCCGCCGATGTCGACGGCGACGGGCGGGCCGAAGCGTGGAACGACCTCCCGTGGGAATGCAATGTCCTGTGCGTGCCGCACGACGCAACCGACCTCGACGGGGACGGGACCGAGGAGCTGATCGTAGCCAGCTACTTCTCGATCGTGGACTACTACGTGATGAGATATCTCGGTCCCTCCGATGAACCGTCTTCAGGGATCGTCCCTGTCCTCGTCGGACATCCCGGCCACGAGCCTGCAGGCGTCCGCGCCGGCGAGCCCTTGCGGATCGACGCCGGCGGCGATGCCGGCTACTCGAGCGAGATCGTCTGCGAACCCCCGGTGCTGGGCTGGAACTGGGCCTTCGCCCCGGTCGATAGCCAGGATCCGACCGAGGTCCACTCCGTAGAGCTCGAGCTCCGGGACGGCGAGTTCGTCGTCGTCGGCACGAACGACTACACGGTCTCGGCCGGCGAGCCGACTGGCGTGGGCGACGACACAGAGCCGTCCTGCGGTGTGGACTGGGACTTCTGGACTGGTCCCTAGCCGGTCAGGCCGAGGACGAGCTCGTTCAATAGGAGCATGCCGCGCTCGGTCGGGACGAGGTGACCGTCGTCGCGGATCAGGAGCCCGGTCTCCAGGTACGGATCTGCGCGGCCGTCGTCCACCCAGCTCGCCGGGATCCCCTGCAGGATCCGCAGGCGGAGGAACACCTCCTCGAGGTAGGCGTCCGCGGGTTCGAGGTTCTCGGACCCGCCGACCGGGAGCTCCCCGCGCTCGATCATCGACAGGTACTCCTCGGGAGGGCGCACGTTCCACGACCGGCTGCCATCGCGGTAGCCGTGCGCACCGGCGCCGAGCCCGACGTACGGCCGGCGCTCCCAGTACCCCAGGTTGTGGCGGCACTCGTATCCGGGTCGAGCCCAGTTCGAGACCTCGTAGTGGCCGTACCCGGCGTCGCCGAGCAGACAGCACGCCGCCTCGAACATGTCGGCCTGGAGATCGGGATCGGGCGCCGGCACGTCGCCCCGCGCCACCTGGCGGCCGAGCGCCGTCGCCGGCTCGATCGTGAGTCCGTACGCGCTGATGTGCGACGGCGCGAGCGCGATCGTCTCCCGGAGCGTCCGCTCCCAGGACTCGAGCGTCTCCCCCGCCGCGCCGTAGATCAGGTCGAGGTTCACGTTGTCGTAGCCCACGGCCCGCGCGGCTCGGAACGCCTCGATCACCGACGCGGGCTGATGCACGCGCTCCAGGGCGGCGAGGACCGAACGGTCGAACGACTGCGCGCCCATCGACAGCCGCCCGTAGCCGGCCTCCAGGAGTCCCGCGAGCTTCTGCTCGTCCACGGTGTCGGGGTTCGCCTCGATCGTGACCTCCGCGTCGGGCGTCACCGCGAAGACGGATCGAACCCGCGCGAGGAGGGCCTTCAGGTCGGCCACCTCCAGAGTCGTCGGCGTGCCGCCGCCCAGGAACACGCTGACGACCTCCACGCCCTCCCAGGCCGGGGCGGCGAGCTCGGCTTCGGAGAGCAAGGCGCCGACGTATCGCGACGCCAGATGGTCGAGCCCGGCGTACGCGTTGAAGTCGCAGTAGCCGCAGCGCGTCAGGCAGAACGGCACGTGGACGTAGATCCCGGCGGTCTCGAGATGTGCGCTCACTTCTTCTTCGCCCCGGCATCCGCGCGCAGCGCCGCGATGAACGCCTCCTGCGGCACATCCACGCGTCCCACCTTCCGCAGCCGCGCCTTCCCCTTCTTCTGCGTCTCGAGCAGCTTGCGCTTGCGCGTGATGTCCCCGCCGTAGCACTTCGCGAGCACGTCCTTGCGTTTGGCCTTCACCGTCTCTCGGGCGATGATCTTCGAGCCGATCGCTGCCTGGATCGCGACGTCGAAGAGCTGCCGCGGGATCAGCTCGCGCAGGCGCTCCGTCATCTGCTTCCCGTACGCGTACGCCTTCGATCGATGCACGATCGTGCTGAACGCATCGACGGGCTCGCCGTGCAGCAGGACGTCCACGCGAACGACGTCGGACTCCTGGTAGCCCCAGGGCTCGTAGTCGAGCGACGCGTACCCGCGCGTGTTGGACTTCAGGTGGTCGAAGAAGTCGAACACGATCTCTGCGAGCGGCAGCATGTAGTGGACCTCGGCGCGCTCCGGGGTGAGGAACGTCGTGTCGACGAGCTCGCCCCTGCGTGATTGGCACAGGTCGAGGACCGCGCCGAGGTACTCCTTCGGCGTGATCACGGTCGCGAAGACGATCGGCTCCTCGACGCGGTCGAACGTCCCCGCCACCGGCATCTCGGCCGGGTTGTGCACGACGGTCGTCTGGTCGCCCTTGATCACGTGGAACTCGACGTTGGGCGCCGTGGCGATCAGCTCCAGGTCGAACTCCCGCTCCAGCCGCTCCTTCACGATGTCCATGTGGAGCAGCCCGAGGAAGCCGGCACGGAAGCCGAAGCCGAGCGCCTGTGAGGTCTCGGGCTCGTAGCTGAGCGCCGAGTCCGACAGCTTCAGCCGGTCGAGCGCTTCACGGAGCTCCGAGTAGTCGCCGCCCTCGTTCGGGAAGAGGCCCGACCACACCATCGGCTTGGGCTCCCGATAGCCGGGCAGCGGCTCGATCGCGGCGTGCTTCCCGGCCAGGGTGATCGTGTCGCCCACCTTCGCCAGATGGACGTCCTTGAGGCCGGTGACGAGGTACCCGACCTCGCCGGGGCCGAGGGCGTCGACGGGCATCGGCTCGGGGGCCATCACGCCCGTCTCCTCGGCATCGGATTCCGCGCCGGTCGCCATCAGCCTGATCCGCGAGCCGCTCGGCAGCTCCCCCTCCTGCACGCGCACGTACGTGATCACGCCGCGGTAGGGGTCGAACATCGAGTCGAACACGAGGGCGCGCAGGGCAGCGTCCGTCTCGCCGGTGGGCGGTGGCACCTGGTCGATCACGGCCTTCAGGAGATCCTCGACGCCTTCTCCGGTCTTCGCCGAGATCCGCAGGATGTCGTCGGGGTCGCGGTCGAGCAGATCCGCGAGCTCCTTCGCCCGCTGGTCGGGCTCGGCGGCGGGCAGGTCGATCTTGTTGAGCGCGGGGACGATCACGAGCCCGGCGTCTCGCGCCAGGTGGAAGTTCGCGAGGGTCTGGGCCTCGAGGCCCTGCGCCGCGTCCACCAGCAGGATCGCCCCTTCGCATGCTTCGAGCGAGCGCGACACCTCGTAGGTGAAGTCCACGTGTCCGGGCGTGTCGATCAGGTTCAGTTCGTAGGTGTTGTGCGTGAGCCGGACCGCCTGCGCCTTGATCGTGATGCCCCGTTCCCGCTCCAGGTCCATCCGGTCGAGGTACTGCGCGCGCATGTCCCGGTCCGCGACCGCGTGGGTCAGCTCCAGCAGGCGGTCCGCCAGCGTCGACTTCCCGTGGTCGATGTGCGCCACGATGCAGAAGTTCCGGATGTGGGAGGTATCCACGGGTCCATCGTACGGGGGCAGTCCGTCCCGACGGCGAACCCGGATCGGGTCCGGACCGTAAACCTCCCGAGGGGGTGCCGAGACGGGAGGTTGCTCATGGCACGCCCACGCGTGCGCGCGATCCGCGGTCGCGCCGTTGCTTCGTCGGTGCTCGCGCTGATGATCCTGGTCCCATGGGCTGCGGCGCAGGCCCAGAACCCAGGGCCGACGATCCTCGATCCACGACTCGCCCTGCGGACGGTCGTCGACGGCCTCGTGACTCCGACGAGCATCGCGTTCCTCGACGACCGGCGCCTGTTCGTCCTGGAGAAGAACACCGGGAAGGTGCTCGTCGTCGCCGGCGGTGACGTCACCTCGACCGCGCTCGACCTCGCGGTCAACTTCGGCTCCGAGCGGGGGCTGCTCGGCATCGCGCTGCACCCGGACTTCCCCGCGACGAACCTCGTGTACCTCTTCTGGACGGAGAGCACGACCGGAGCCGACACGGACGTCCTCTCCGAGACCCCGTTCCTCGGCAACCGGGTGGATCGCTTCACCTGGGACGGCTCGACACTGACGTTCGACCGCACCCTGCTGCGGGTCCGCGCGATCCAGCAGGACGGTGCGCCGGAGCCGCCGGATCAGGGCGATGAGGGCCAGCCGGAACGAGGCAACCATGACGGCGGGATCCTCGCGTTCGGGCCCGACGGCAAGCTGTACGTGATGATCGGGGACGTCGGTCGCCGCGGCCAGCTGCAGAACCTGCCCTCGGGACCGACCGCGACCGGTCTGGGGCCGACCGTGCCGGACGACCAGTTCGGCGGTCCGGAGCCCGACGACGCGCACTACGCCGGCGTCATCGTCCGCCTGAACGACGACGGGACGATCCCCGACGACAACCCGCTCTTCGATGCGGGCGCGGACATCGGCGGCGAGGTCGGCGCCAACCTCCAGATGACCTTCGCGTACGGCATACGCAACAGCTTCGGCATGGCGTTCGACCCCGTCTCCGGACGGCTCTGGGACCAGGAGAACGGTGAGGACGCGTTCGACGAGCTGAACCTCGTGGAGCCGGGGATGAATTCGGGGTGGATCCAGGTGATCGGTCCCCTCGCACGGATCTCCCAGTACAAGGAGATAGAGACCACCTCGCTCCACCACGAGGACTTCCCGAACCTCCAACAGTTCCGGTGGGGACCGGAGCGGATCGCCGACACGCCGGACGAGGCACGGTCACGACTCTTCGTCGTGCCCGGCTCGCGGTACAGCGATCCCGAGTTCAGCTGGAAGCACGTGCTCGCGCCGGCAGCGATCGGGTTCGTGGACGGCGGCGGCCTCGGACCGTCGTTCTCGGGGGACCTGCTCGTAGGGTTCTCCGTCCCGGAGCCGCTGGGCGGGCCTCTCTTCCGGTTCAACCTGACCGGGAACCGACGGAGGATCGCGGTCGACGACCCGAGGTTGCAGGATCGTGTCGCCGACAACCTGACGTTCCACGAGATGACCGAAAGCGAGAGCCTGTTGATCGGGACGGACTTCGGCGTCGTGACGGACATCGAGACGGCGCCCAACGGATCGGTGTTCGTGGTGTCGATCGACCAGGGGGCGATCTACGAGATCGCTCGGCGGTGAACGTCGAGAGAGGATCCGCATGATGTGCCCTCCCGAGGAGTGATGGGCGAGTTCCACGGGTAACACAGGCGCGTGCGCTACGTAGCTCTCGCCTGTGACTACGACGGCACGATCGCCTCCGATGGGGCGGTCCCGGACCAGGTCGTCGGCGCGCTGGAGGACGTCCGGGAAAGCGGGCGGAAGACGCTGCTCGTGACCGGGCGGCAGCTCGAGGATCTGGAGCAGGCGTTCGAGCACCTGGAGCTCTTCGATCGGATCGTCGCCGAGAACGGCGCGGTGCTGATGGATCCGTCCACGAAGGAGGTCGAGACGCTGGCCGACCCGCCGCCGACCTCGTTGGTGGACTTGTTGCGCGACCGCGGGGTCGAGCCGCTCTCCGTCGGGCGCGTGATCGTGGCGACCTGGGAGCCGCACGAACGGACCGTGCTCGACGTGATCCACGAGCTCGGCCTGGAACAGCAGGTGATCTTCAACAAGGGAGCCGTGATGGTCCTGCCCGCCGGGGTCAACAAGGCGTCCGGGCTCCAGGCCGCGCTCGACGCGCTGCGTCTCTCGCCACACAACGTCGCCGGAGTCGGCGACGCGGAGAACGACCACGCGTTCCTGGATCGCTGCGAGCTCTCGGTCGCCGTCGCCAACGCGTTGCCCGCCGTGAAGGAGCGGTGCGACCACGTGACGAACGGCGACCACGGCGCCGGGGTGGTGGAACTGATCGAGGAGCTCGTCGAGAACGACCTCGCCGATCTCGAGGACCGGCTGCGGCGCCACGACATCCCGATCGCCGAGCGCGACGGCGAGCCCGTGACGCTTCGACCGTACCGGACCAACGTCCTGATCACCGGACCGTCGGGCAGCGGGAAGTCCACGCTCACGACCGGCGTCTTCGAGCAGCTCGCGGATCGTCGCTACCAGTTGCTCCTGATCGATCCGGAGGGCGACTACGACGCCCTGGACGGCGTGGTCGTGCTCGGCTCACCCCACCGGGAGCCGACCGTCGAGGAGGCGCTCGACGTCCTGGACGACCCGGGCACGACGCTGGTGCTGAACCTGCTGGGCGTACGTCTCGACGATCGGCCGGCGTTCCTCGAGAAGGTGCTCCCAAGGATCCAGGAGCTCCGGACGCGGACCGGCCGACCGCACTGGATGGTGGTGGACGAGGCACATCATCTCCTTCCCGCCGGGCTTGCAACGGCCGGTGAGTCGATGCCGCGAGACGTCGCCTCGATGGTGTTGGTGACCGTCCACGCGGATACCATGACACGCGAAGCGCTGGAGCCCGTGAACGTCGTCCTCACGCCCTCCGGCGGCTTCGCCGAGTCCCTCGAGATCTTCGCGCGCGCGGCCGAGCGAGACCCGCCGGACGTGGTCGGCGTCGACCCAGGCAAGGAAGACGCGGTGATCTGGTTCGTCGACGACGAGCCGTTGGCGATCCAGCCGATCGAGCCGAAACAGGACCTCAAGCGCCATCGCCGGAAATACGCTGAGGGCGACCTCGAAGAGGACGCCTTCTTCTTCACGGGTCCCCAGGGCAAGCTCAACTTGAAGGTCCAGAACCTCACCCGGTTCGCGGAGATCGCCGAGGGCGTGGACGACGAGACGTGGGCCTGGCACTTAGGGCGCCGTGACTACGAGCGCTGGTTCCGCGAAGCCATCGGCGACGACACACTCGCGGACCTCGCCGCGACGTCGTCCGAGGAGGACCTCGACCCCGGTGAGAGCCGAGGCCGGATCCTCGACGCGATCCACGATCGATACACGCTCCCGGCGGGATCGGGCTGAAGCCCGTCGCGAACCCGCTGGTAGACTGCCTCGCTCATGGCCAACATCAAGTCGCAGATCAAGCGGAACAAGCAGAACGAGAAGCGCGCCGAGCGCAACAAGGCCGTCCGAACTGCCCTCAAGACGTCCACCAAGAAGATCCGCACCGCGGTGGACGCCGGCGACGCCGAGGAGGCCCAGGCCCGGCAGCGGGAGACCGCGCGGTCGCTCGACAAAGCCGTGGCGAAGGGCATCGTCCACAAGCGGACGGCCGCCCGGCGCAAGAGCCGGCTCGCGAAGGCCGCCAGCTCCGTCGGCGCCGAGTAGCTCACCTCCTCCACAGCCGAGCCGTCCCTACACTGCGGTCGATGGCAGAGCGCCCGCTCGACCGCGCGATGGAGCCGTACTACGAGCGCCGCTCGGCCGAGTACGACGACTGGTACCTGGGATCCGGGCTCTTCGCGGAACGTGACCGCCTTGGGTGGGACGAGGACGTCCGCGCGCTGGTCGAGGCGGTCTCGTCGTTGCCGGCGGCCCGCACGGTGGACGTCGCGTGCGGGACGGGCTTCCTCACGAGGCATCTCCGCGGCAGCGTCGTGGGGGTCGATGCGAGCGCCGGGATGCTCGCCGGATCGCGCGCCAGACACGCGCATCCGCTCGTGCGCGCCGACGCGTTCGCGCTGCCGTTCGGAGATGCCACCTTCGATCGGGTCTTCACGGGTCACTTCTACGGGCACCTCATCCCGGAGCAACGTGGGCGGTTCCTGGTCGAGAGCCGGCGGGTGGCGCCGGAACTCGTCGTCGTCGATGCGAAGATCCATCCCGACGTCCGGCCGGAGCAGATGCAGGAGCGCGTCCTGAACGACGGGTCGTCGCATCGCGTGTTCAAGCGCTACTTCACGGCCGAACAGCTCGCCGACGAGTTCGGCGGAGCCCGCGTGCTGTTCGACGGGCGGTGGTTCGTGGTGGTGTCGTCGCCCCGCTAGCCGGCGATCGCGGTGACGAGGGTGGGCATCACGACGTCGCCGGTGGAGCCGGACTTCAACGCACGATCGGCTTCGGTCACGCGGTCGTGTAACTCCACGAGTTGCTCCATCGAGAAGTTCCTCGCCTGCTGCTGGTAGCGGCGCGCCTGCCAGTCGAAACGGAGCCCGGCCTCCTTCGCCACCTGGGCCGGCGGCATGCGGTCCGGGAGCGAGCGGACCTTCAGGAGATCGCGGAGCCGGGCCGCGATCCCACCGAGGACCATGATCGCCTCGTCACCGCCCTCCTCGATCGACCGGAGCGAGCGGATCGCACCGGGCAGGTCCTTGCCGAACGCCCGGTCGCAGAGGTCCCACGTCTTCTGCTCACCCAGCCCGCGGAACTGCCCGGCGATCTCGCGCGGGCCGACGCGCTGCCCGGCGAAGACGTCCTGGAGCTGGCCGAGGGCCGCGACGAGCTGGCCGGGCTCGGGTCCCAGCGTCTCGACGAGCGCTCGGGCCCCGGGGATCGCGAGGTCGAGCCCGTGCTGCTTCGCGCGGCCGACGAGCCAGGTCTCGAGATCCTTGCGGGCGACATCGACCTTCCGGATCTCGCCGAGCGGCTCCACCAGCTTCTGGAGGGCCGCCGGGACCTTCCCGCGGTCGACGACCACGCACGCGAGGACGAGCGTGGCGTCCGGATCGGGCGTGGTGAGGTAGCGCGCGATCTCGTCGAGGGTCTCCTTCCGGAGCGACCGGGCGTCGTTCACGAGGAGCGCCCGCGGCTCGCCGAACAGCGACGGCGTGGCCAGCCCCTGGAGCTCGCTGCCCTGCCACTCTGCGGCGTCGACCTCCGTCGCCTTGGTATCGCCGAGGAGCGCGAGCGCAGCCTCGCGAACGAGGAAGTCGTCCTCTCCCCAGAGGAGCGTCACGGGAGGAACCGCCTTCATCCCCATCGCTCGAACTTTACCGTTGGGTCCGGACCTGCGAAGACGACGGTGATCGTGCCCTGCCGATCCGTGCGCCAGACCTGCGACCCGGATGCGGCGAGCGCATCGAGGGTGAAGGCGGTCGGGTGACCGTAGTCGTTCTCCCCCACCGACACGACGGCAGCGTCTGCCCGGACCGCCTCGAAGAACTCGGGGATCGAGGTCGCGGCGCCGTGATGGGGAACCTTGAGGATGTCGGCACGGAGATCGACCCCGGATCCCACCAGCCACTCCTGCGCCGGCTCCTCGGGCTCGCTCGCGATCAGCACGACGTCGCCCTCGTAGGTGGCACGGATCACGATCGCATCGTTGTTGGCATCGGACTCGGTGCCGGTCCAGCACCGGTGGGGTGACAGGACGTCGAGCCGGAGCGACTCGAGCCAGAAGGTGTCGCCGGCGCGAGGGTTCTGCACCTCGACCCCCTCGTCGGCGATCGCTCGATCCAGATCGGCCTGGAGAGGCGACGGCTCACCCTCGCATCCGGGTTGCAGGAGGAGCCCCACGGGGAGCCGCGCGAGGACCGACGGGAGGCCGACGATGTGATCGGCGTGGGGGTGACTCGCCACCACGATGTCGAGACGCTTGATCGCCAGCGCGGAGAGCTCCGTCGCGACCTGATCGCGTTCCGGCCCGCCGTCGACGAGCACCGCGGCCCCTTCCGGTGTGGTGAGGAGAGCTGCATCGCCCTGTCCCACGTCGAAGAACCGAACCGTGAGCCCCTCGGGCGGGCCGGTGCCCAGCGCGGACGCCCAGACGAAGAACGGCATCGAGGCGATCGCGGCCGCGATCAGCGTTCGCGAAGGCTTCCACCCGGTGCGGACCCACACGACGATCCCGGCGACGAGCGCCGTCCCGCCCACGAGGACGAGCAAGCCGCCCTCGGCCGTCAGGTAGCCGAGCGGCGCCTTCCCGAGGTGATCGGCGACGAGCTCGAGCCATCGCATCGGCAGGAGCGCGATCGCCGCCACGAGCCGCCCGAGAGGGAACCAGATCAGACCGGTCCCGGCAGCGACGGCGCCGAGCAGGAGTGACGGGGCCACCAGTGGGAACGCGGCGAGGTTCGCGGGCAGCGTCGCCAGCGGAACCTCGTGGAAGTGGTACAGCAGGACCGGGGTCACGCCGAGTTGCGCGGAGATCGTCGCTCCCGCAGCCGCGGCGATCGGTCCGGGCGCGAACCGGCCGAAGTGTTCGGCGAGCGGCGAGGCGAGCGCCACCATCCCGGCCGTCGCGGTGACGCTCAGCTGGAAGCCCACGGACCGAGCGAGCCATGGGTCGAGGACGAGCAGGCCCAGCACGGCCGCCGAGAGGATCGACGCGGTGGTGCGCGGCCTGCCCGCGAGCATCCCGACGAGCGCGAGACAGGCCATCACCCCCGCGCGGAGCACCGAGGGCTCCGCACCCGTCAGGATCGTGAAGAACGCCACGGCGCCGAAACCCACGGCGAACTTCGGCCATCGCGGGAGCCGCAGCAGCGTGGTCGCGGCCAGGACCGGGGCGAGGACCATCGCGACGTTCCCGCCCGAGACGACGAGCAGGTGGCTCAGCCCGGACGCCCGGAAATCCCGCTCGAGCCCGGGGTCGAGCTGCGAATCGTCGCCGAGGAGGAGACCGAGGAGCAGGCCCGCCTCCTTGCGAGGGAACACGCCTTCGATCGAGCGGCCCACGATCCGTCGGACCGACTGCGTCGCGCTGATGAATGAGCTGGAGGACGGACCCAGGCGCGTCAGCGTCTGGAGCTGGAGCTGCGCCGGGATGCCCTTGTGACGGAGCGCCTCGGCGAAGCGCTCGTCGTCGGGGACCCGAAGCGTCCCTTCCAATCGAACCCGGTCGCCCCGGCGAGCCCCCGGCATCTCGTCGCTCCCGCTGATCCAGATCGAGGACCGGAGCGTCGCCGCGCCGTCCGGCCACTCGACGCGCTGGGCGAGGGCGACCGCGGACCAGCCGAAGGTCGTCTCCTTGGGGTCGGTCTTGAGCGATCCACCGAGGACGACCCGCTCGGGGGCGAGGGACGCGAGGAGGGCTTCCTCCAGACCCCGATCGTGGAACGTGCCCCAGCCCACGCCGAGGGTAAGCACACCCGCGAGCGAGATCGCAGCTGCGACGATCGGCGTGATGGACGGCACGACGCGGCGCCCACCGACGGCCTCAACGACCTCGTGTTCAGGGGCGACGAGCCCGGCCCGGGCGAGCGCGCCGGGGCCGCGCCGCTCGCGCCCGGCCGCGAGCCATCCCGCGCCGAGCAGCACGAGCCCGGCGGCGAACGCCATCCACGGTGCCAGCCAGCCCGGGGCCGCTCCCGAGCCGAGGAGACCGAGAGCGAACGCCGCGGCTGCGGCCGGGAGCATCCACGCGCTCACGGGCTGCCCTCAGACCGTGACCTGGTCGCGGATCTCCTCGAGCGTCGCGGGACCGATCCCGCTCACGTCCATCAGGTCGTCGACCGATGCGAACGGGCCGTTCTGCTCTCGGTACTCCACGATCGTGGCCGCGAGCACCTCGCCGATACCCGAGAGCGTCTCCAGCTCCGTCGCCGACGCGGAGTTGATGTTGATGAGGCCGCCCGACGAGCCCGCCGTCCCTCCCGGCACGACGACGCTCGGCGGCCCCGCCCTCGGAACGAGGATCTGCGTCCCGTCGGTCAGTGGCGCCGCAAGGTTCAAGAGGCTGAGGTCGGCCTTCGGCAGCTGGCCGCCCGCCCGCTCGATCGCGTCGATCACGCGATCGCCTTCGGCGAACTCGTACACGCCTGGCCGTTCGACCTCGCCCGCGACGTCGACGATGATCGTCACGACAGGACTCGACGACGGCGATCCCAGCGAGGCGCCGCCGGGCGCCGCCCGGGCGATGGTGACAGGCTTGGGCAATGAGCGGGCGTACCAGAGCCCGGCGCCGCCCAGCACCGCCACGAACACGACGATCAGCCCGGCGATCTCACCTCGCGAGAGCGTGTCTAGGCGTTCCCGGAAGGACAT
>JAJNBA010000085.1 GCA_021155985.1 Actinomycetes bacterium | reverse complement strand
TCCTCTTCCAGGTCCTCTGGATCGGGTCGGAACTCCTCGACCTCCAGGAGGAAGAGGTCGCGATCCTGGTCGAAGCCGATCGACAGGCGACCGGCTCGCCAGCGAGGATCGATCGGTTCCTCGAGGGCCATCGCCGGATCCTCGGGGGCGGGTGTTCCGCCAGACCCGGTCCCGACCTCCGTGACGAGCTCGGCGCTGGGCACGTCCTCCAACAGCTCGAGCACGGAGGCGGCGAGCAGCTGCACCTGCTGCTTCTCCACGATCACGGTGACGAGCTCGACGCCCGCTCGGGCCTGGATGTAGAAGACGCGAGCTCCCGGCTCGCCGATGGCGTCCGCGGTGATGCGATCGACCGGTCCCAGGTCCATCGACCTATCCTCGCAGCTTCCCCTCTCGGCCGACCCCTCCCTCGCTGCCGGTGCGTGCACGGGGCCGAGGACGCCGCTTCCCGCGCCCTCGGGGAACCGGTGCGAACCGATGGAGGCTTCCCGTGTCGTTCACCAGCAGGATCCGCGGAACGCCATCGCCGAGGTGCACGACGGAGACGGATGCGGGATCCACCACGACACGCTGGAACTGGTCCAGGTGGGCGCCGGTGTAGTGGGAGACGAGCATCCCCACCAGATCGCCGTGCGTGCCGACCACGACAAGGCCGCGTGGGTGGCGGCTCACGATCTCCTCGATCTGGTCCAGGACGCGCGCCTCCGCGTCGAGGAAGCTCTCGCCGGCCGGGAAGTGGAAGCGGGACGGACTGCGCTGCACCGTATCCCAGAGCTTGGTGCGTCGGAGGGAAGCGAGCGTGCGGCCAGTCCAGTCGCCGGCGTCCATCTCGATCAACGCTTCAGAGGTGCGCAGCTCGAGCCGGCGGGCCGTCGCCAGCGGCTCCAGGGTCTCGACGCAGCGTTCCAAGGGGCTCGAGTAGAGCGCACTGAGCCGAACTCCCTCGAACCGCTCGACGAGCGCGGCCGCCTGTCGGTTGCCGCGCTCGTCCAGGTGGATCCCCTCCGTGCGGCCGTACAGACGCGATCCCGTCACGGCCGTGAGACCGTGACGGACCAGGAAGAGGGTGGTCATGGCGTCGGGCCCGACGGCGTCGGGAACGTGACCAAGAACGTCGTGCCGCGTCCGAGCTCGCTCTCGACGTCGATCCTTCCCCCGTGGTTCTCGACGACGTGTTTCACGATCGCGAGACCGAGTCCCGTGCCGCCCGTCTCCCTGGAGCGAGCACGGTCCACCCGGTAGAAGCGCTCGAAGATCCGAGGGATGTCCTTGGACGGGATGCCGATACCCGTGTCGCCGACGCGGAGGGTCACGACGTCGTCGTCGCACGCGATCGCCACCCGGATCACGCTGCCTTCATGGCTGTGCCGGATCGCGTTGTCGACGAGGTTGCGCGCCAGGAGGGCCAGGTCCCTCTGTGAGCCGCGGATCTGACGCTCCCCCGATGTCTCGATCTCCAGCGTCACCTTCGCCTCGCGCGCTGTTTCCTCAAAGCGGTGCAGCTCCTCGCGCGTCACTGCGCCCAAGGACACGAGGTCGTCGAGAGCGCTACCGGACTCGAGCCGGGAGAGGTCGAGGAGGTCGGCGACGATGCGCGACAGCCTGATGGCTTCGCGCTCCAGCTGCAGGGCGAACCTGGGCACGGCTTCGGGGTCGTCCAGGACGACCTGCCGGAGGGTCTCCGCTGCCGCCTGGATCGAGGCAGCGGGTGTCTTCAGCTCGTGGGAGGCATTCGCCACGAAGTCGCGCCGGACGATGTCGAGTTGACGCTGCTG
The DNA here is from genome assembly GCA_021155985.1 of Actinomycetes bacterium. Classification (GTDB taxonomy): domain Bacteria; phylum Actinomycetota; class UBA4738; order UBA4738; family HRBIN12; genus JAJNBA01. The sequence goes on along the minus strand of JAJNBA010000085.1, from coordinate 6,638 downwards.
GGTGACGTCGCGGACGACGACGAGCGTGGCGCCGTCGGCAGCCGGCGTGATCGTGGCGCGGAGCCACCGCGTCGGCACGCCGGTCTCGATCAGCACCGAAGCCGCCTCGCGACGTTCGCGGCTGTCCTCGATCGCGCTCCGCAACGCGAACGGCTGGACGGTGTCCAGCGTGGCGGGTGTCGATGGGAGGTGCTGCCCGATCGCATCGTTCGCGAACGCGACCCGAGCATCGGCCTCGATCAGGAGGAGACCCTCCCGCATCGTGGAGAGCGTCATGTCCCGGACCCTGCGGTGCTCGAGGGCATCGAGCTGTTGCTCCCTGCCGATCGCCTCGGCCGTGAGGGCCCGCTCCTCCCACCGCCGCGCCGATCGCGACGAGCGATGCCAAGCGAGGGACGCGACGGCGGCGGCGACCACTGCCGCCAGCACCGCCACGATCACTCCCCATTCCACCATCGGAGTGTAGGCGGGCGTTCACCTGGTTCAGGCGCCGTTCCGCACGATTCACCCGAATTCCACTGTCTGTTGCGGGAGAGCACATCTTGAGGCAGAACGCGGTCCTAGGTGGGTTCACCCGCCGTTCACCTGGGGGCCACGGGCCCTTCACCACGCCTCCCTAGCCTTACGCCCGACAACCGGATCACAGGGGGAGGGCAGCATGGCGAAGGGCAAGCGGTGGGCACGGATGCTCGCCGGAATGACGGTCGTGGCGCTCGTCGGCGCCGCGTGCGGGGATGACACCAACAGAGGTGACGGGCCCTCGGGCCTCACGGGATCGATCACGATCTCCGGATCCTCGACCGTTCAGCCGATCTCGACGGCTGTTGCCGAGCTCTTCAACGAAACGAACCCCGACGTGGAGATCGCCGTGGACGGTCCTGGAACTGGAGACGGTTTCGAGCTCTTCTGCAAGGGCGAGGTCGACCTCGCGGATGCGTCTCGCGCCATCGAGGAGGACGAAGCCACAGCGTGTGCGGACGGCGGGATCGAATACACGGAGCTGGAGGTCGCGCTCGACGGGATCACCGTGATGGTGAACTCGGCGAGCCCGATCGGATGCCTGACGACCGCTGACCTGTATGCCATCTTCGGCCCCGAGTCGGATGGGATCGACTCGACGACGCAGGCCAACACGCTGTCCCAGGAGGTCGGTGGCTCCGGCGATATGCCCGCCCAGGACCTCGAGGTCACCGCGCCGGGTGAGGAGTCGGGAACGTACGACGCGTTCATCGATCTCGCGGGCATCGAGGACATGGCCATCGAGAACGGTGTCGCGGAGGACGACGCACCGGCGCTCCGTGGCGATTACACGTCCTCACCGAACGACAACGTGATCATCCAGGCGATGGAGGGGAGTCCGAACGCGATCGGCTTCGTGGGCTTCGCCTTCGCTGAGGAGGCCGGCGATACGGTGAAGGAGGTCGAGGTCGACGGCGGCGACGGCTGCATCGCGCCGACGGCCGAGACCATCGCCGACGGCAGCTACCCGCTGTCCCGGTCGCTCTTCATCTACCCGAACACCTCGACCGCGGCCGACAGCGAAGGGCTCAAGGCGTACGTCGACTTCTACTTGACCGAGGAAGGGCTCGTGAACGCGGTCGAGCTCGCCAAGTACATCCCGCTCCCGGCGGAGAGGCAGGACGCGACCCGTTCCGCCTGGGAGTCTGCCGTCTCGTGAGCGCCATCCGTGCAAGGGGTGAGCGTCACCGGCGTGGCGCTCACCCCACGGCCCTTGGTCGGTAGGCTGCCCGCCCGATGGCCACCGTCACGACGCCGACCCGGGAGGGCATCCTCTCCTCGCTCGTCGGCAGCTCTCGACGACGGCGCAAGGAGAGGGTCATCCATTGGGTGATGGGCGGAGCCGCCGGGCTCTCGATCATCATCAGCGTCGGCATCGTCCTCGCGCTCCTCTTCCGAGCCGTGGCTTTCCTCTCCGAGGTCGAGCTCGGTGCCCTCTGGTCCGGCACCTGGCGTCCACGTCAGGGGGAGTTCGATCTCGTTTCGCTGTTCCTCGGCTCGTTCGTCGTCACGATGATCGCGATGGTGGTCGCCACCCCGCTCGGGCTCGGGGCGGCGATGTATCTCTCGGAGTACGCCCGCCCCCGCGCTCGCCGGATCTTGAAGCCGATCCTCGAGACGCTTGCGGGCATCCCGAGCGTCGTCATCGGCTTCTTCGCCCTCACGGTGGTGAACCCGATCGTGGTCCAGGACCTCTTCGGCGCCACCAGCGCGTTCACGATGATGGCCGCGGGCATCGGCGTGGCGATCCTCACTGTCCCCCTGATCGCCTCGGTCGCGGAGGACGCGATGTTCGCCGTGCCTGGAGCACTGCGCGAGGCCGCCTACGGGATCGGGGCGAGGAGACGGACGGTCACCCTCCAAGTGGTCTTCCCGGCGGCGATCTCGGGGATCGTCGCAGCGCTGATCCTGGGGATCTCACGCGCGCTCGGGGAGACGATGGTGGTGGCGATCGCCGCGGGTGCGGTCGGAAACGCCAGCAGGACCCTGAACCCGCTCGAGCCGAACCAAACGCTCACCGCAGCGATCGCGTCTCTCGCGATCGGCTCGGACCAGGTCAAGACGAGGGGATCCGGCCTCAACGCGTTCGAGGTGCTGTTCCTCCTCGGCTTGATCCTGTTCGTGTCCACGCTCGCGCTCAACGTCGTGAGCGAACGCTTCGTGCGTCGGGTTCGGAGGAATTTCTGATGTCGGCGATCGCGCCGGCCGCGTCGCGCTCGACCGTCGAGCTCGCGCTCCGAGGACAGCGTCACGACGTGCGCGGAAGGATCTTCTCGGCAGCGTTGCTGCTCACGTTGCTCGTATCCCTCGCCGTGCTGATCGTCCTGCTCGGATCCGTCCTCGCCGAGGCCTGGCCGGTGCTGGGGAGTCGCGGGCTCGGCTTCCTCGGCGACAATCTCTCTCAGTTCGACAGCCGGGCGGGTGTGCGCCAGGGTGTCATCGGGTCCCTGATCCTGATCACGTTCGTGGCGTTGATCGCCGTCCCGCTCGGGATCGGCGCGGCCCTGTACCTGCAGGAGTACGCACGCGACACGCGGCTCAACCGGGCACTGATCGCGAACATCCGCAACCTCGCCGGCGTGCCGTCGATCGTCTACGGGATCTTCGGGGTGGTGGTATTCGCGCAGACACTCCGATCGGTGACCGGTCCCGAGTCCTCAGGGCTGAGTTACATCTCCGGCGGGCTCACGCTCTCGGTGCTGGTGATGCCGTTCATGATCATCATCACGATGGAGGCGCTGCGGGCGGTGCCTCGTGGGATCCGCGAGGCAGCCTACGGGGTCGGAGCCACGAGATGGGAGGTCGTCAGGAGTCATGTGCTCCCGTACGCGGCGCCCGGACTCTTCACGGGTGCGATCCTCGCCCTCGCACGAGCGTTCGGTGAGACCGCCCCGCTGCTCCTGGTCGGAGCGGTCACCGGCTATCTCACGCCGGGCGGGTCGGGGAACCTGCTCGAGACCCTGCAGGGCAGGTACACGGCGCTCCCCACGATCATCTTCAACTGGTCCAGGCAACCCGGGGAGGTGTGGGGCCACCTCACGGCAGCTGCCATCGTCGTTCTCCTCGCCGTGATCCTGGTGGTGAACCTCGTGGCGATCGTCCTGAGGAACCGATATGAACGGAAGTGGTGACTCCATGGATACGGACGTGGCACGGATGCCGGACGCTACGGCCGCCGACGAGGAGGCGATCGTGACCGTCGACACCAGTCGCGGGTCGGATCATGCCGACGATGCGAAGCCCCTGATCTTCGATGCCAACGGGGTCTCCGTCCACTACGGCGACTTCCGGGCCGTCAAGGACATCTCGCTGCCGATCCGGGAGCACGAGATCACCGCCTTGATCGGACCGTCCGGTTGTGGGAAGACAACGTTCCTCCGTTGCCTGAACCGGATGAACGATCTGATCGAAGGTGCCCGCGTTGAGGGCACGATCCTCTATCACGGTGTAGATCTCTACGACGAACAGGTGGACGCAGTGGAGGTGCGTCGGCGGATCGGGATGGTGTTCCAGAAGCCCAACCCGTTCCCGAAATCGATCTACGACAACGTCGCCTTCGGCCCCAAGATCGCCGGCTTCAAGGGCGATATGGACGACCTCGTCGAGGAGTCGCTCCAGCGGGCGGCGCTCTGGGACGAGGTGAAGAAGAAGCTGAGGGACTCGGGGATGGCCCTTTCAGGAGGCCAGCAGCAGCGTCTCTGCATCGCACGGGCGATCGCGACACGCCCCGATGTGATCCTGATGGACGAGCCATGCTCCTCCCTTGACCCGATCGCCACGTCGCGGATCGAGGATCTGATGAGAGACCTCGTCTCGGAGTACACGATCGTGATCGTGACGCACAACATGCAGCAGGCCGCGCGCGTCTCGGATCGCACCGCCTTCTTCACGGTCGACGTGACTCCGGAAGGCCAACGGACGGGCCACATCGTGGAATTCGACAAGACCGAGTCGATCTTCACGAATCCTTCGGATCGCCGAACGGAGGACTACGTCACGGGGAGGTTCGGATGACGCGAGAGCACTTCCACGAGCAGCTCGAACGAGTGGAGCTCGAGTTGCTCGCGATGGGTGAGCTCGCGTCCACAGCGGTCCAGCGCGCCGTGGCGGCACTGGTGCAACGGGAGAGCGCCGCCGCCGAGATCGTGATCCGGGACGACGATCCGATCGATGATCTGTACCTGCGTATCGACAACGGCGTCTTGGAGATGCTCGCGCTCCAATCGCCGGTCGCCACACAACTGCGACTCGTGTCGGCCGTGCTCCACAGCTGCCTCCATCTGGAACGGATCGGGGATCAAGCGGTGACGATCGCCAAGCTGCACCTGGCCACGCAGCATCTACCGCCGAGCGAGAGCTTGCTCCAGCAGCTGGACGAGATGGGATCCCACGTCGTCACGATGATCCGCACCGTCATGGAGGCCTTCCGGACGCGGGACCTCGAGCAGTGCCTCCGGCTGCCGACGATGGATGACCCTGTGGATCGCCTCAACCGAGCCACACACCTCGAAGCGTTGAAGCTGGCAGACGATCCCCGAGCCTTGGAGTGGGGTCTGCACATGAACCTTGCGGCTCGCGCGCTCGAGCGGGTCGGCGACAACGCCGTGGACATCGCCGAACAGGTCGGGTTCCTGATCACCGGCGAGTTCCGAGAGTTCACCGACGCATCCCACGACGTCCCCGAGGCCGGAAGGCCGGCGTGACTTCGGGCGGTGCACAGGCGCGGATCCTTATCGTGGAGGATGAAGCGGCCCTCGCCGATACGGTGCGCTACAACCTCGAGCGGGAGGGATACTCCGTCGCGGTGGCGTCGGACGGCCGCCGTGCCTTGGACCTGTTCCGGACGGACGATCCTTCGCTCGTGATCTTGGACCTCATGCTGCCGGAGCTCTCGGGCCTCGATGTCTGCCGACAGATCCGGCAGAGCTCGAACGTCCCCATCATCATGGTCACGGCGAAAGACTCGGAGGCCGACAAGGTCTCCGGGCTCGAGCTCGGTGCGGACGATTACGTCACGAAGCCCTTCTCTGTCCGGGAGCTCGTCTCCCGGGTGCGCGCTCACCTCCGCCGGGAGGACATGATGGATGGATCGGCGGCGAGCGCGACGTTCACCGGCGGTCCGGTGGAGCTGGACCCCATCCGCCACGAGGTTCGGATCAGAGGCCAGCTGATCGCCGTCCCTCCGAAGGAGTTCGCGCTCCTCCAGATGCTGCTGCGGTTGAAGGGGAGGCTGCTCACTCGCGATCACCTGATCGCCGAGGTGTGGGGTGGCGACTACTTCGGCGACACCAAGACCCTCGATGTCCACGTCAAGCGGCTCCGACAGAAGATCGAGGAGGATCCCCATCAGCCGGTGCATCTGGTGACGGTGCGCGGTCTCGGGTACCGGTTCCTCGACTGACCTCCGGCGGGTATTGCGGTCCTGGCCGCCCGCGTGATATCCAGCCTCCGGCCGTTCGAGCGAAAGGGCTCCTGGATGCCGAAGTTGCGATTCCGGCTCGTCCCCCGTGACGAGAGCTTCTACGAGATGTTCGTCAACCTGGCGGTCAAGGTGGAGGAGGGAGCTGCCGCGTACCAGGACCTCGTCGTCGACTACCAGGATGTGACGCGGAAAGCCGATCGACTGAAGGACCTGGAACACGAGGGCGACGAGGTCACGCACGAGATCATGAAGCGCCTCAACACGGTCTTCGTGACGCCACTGGATCACGAGGACATCCACCGGCTCGCCTCCGGCCTGGACGACGTGCTCGACCATATCGAGGCGGCCGCGGATCTGTTCGTGCTCCACAAGATCGAGCAGCCGCTGCCCGAGATGAAGGCGCAGGCCGACATCCTCGTGCAGACCTGCAGGGTCACGCGGGAGGCACTCGAGACGCTCCCGAAGTTCAAGCAACTCGAACGGTACTGGGTCGAGGTCAATCGACTCGAGAACGAAGGGGATCGGGTCTACCGGCGGGCCATCGCCGGGCTCTTCGGCGGTGAGTACAAAGCGATGGACGTCTTGAAGTGGCGAGACGTCATCGACGAGACGGAAGGAGCCATCGACCAGCTCGAGGACGTTTCCAACATGCTCGAGGCGATCGCCTTGAAGAACGCCTGATGGTCTGGTTCGTCCT
>JAJNBA010000013.1 GCA_021155985.1 Actinomycetes bacterium | reverse complement strand
CGTCGGACTGGTGCACGGTGGCGCCGGGTCGATCGCGAAGGGCGCACGCGCGATCGAGACCTTCGCCGGCGCACGTGGCGTGACCGTCGTCGCCAACGACTCGTCCGGCCTCTCGTACGGGAACCGTGTCCGTCCCCAGGACCTCGTGGGGTTGTTGCGCTTCGCCCAGCGCAGGCCGTGGGGCCCGGCGTTCCGCGCCGGACTCGCGAGGGGCGACCAGGGCACGCTCGAGGATCGCCTGATCGGCGTGAAGGTGCGGGCGAAGACCGGCACCCTGATCGCGATCTCGGCACTCTCGGGCTGGGTGTGGCTGGAACGGGAGGGCACGTGGGCCGAGTTCTCCATCATGTCCCGGGGCATGTCGAAGTCCGCCGCGGTCGCGATCGAGGACCGCATCGTGCGGATCGTCGCGCGCCGCGCATCGCTCGCAGGAGCGAGCCCTTCCACGGAGGCCGCCTAGGGTCCATGCTCGTCCCGTCGTGACCGGACCCGATGTCGACGCGCTCGTCCGAGCGACCCCGTCGTCCCGCGATCGTTCGATGGACTTCTTGCGGGCGGCGTCCATCACCGCCGTCGTCTTCGGCCACTGGTTCATCTCGATCAACCACTGGGAGGGCGGCGTGATCCGCTCCACGAGCGCGATCGGCGTCACCTCCGGTCTGTGGTTGTTCACGTGGGCGTTCCAGGTGATGCCGGTCTTCTTCTTCGTGGGAGGGTTCGCGAACCTCGTGGCCTACGACTCCACGCGCCGAAGGGGACGCTCGACCTGGACGTTCATCCGCGGCCGGCTCGAGCGGTTGCTTCGCCCCTCGATCGTCTTCCTCGGCCTGTGGGCCGTCGTGCAGATCGGCCTCCATCACGCGGACATCGGCGCCCCGACCGGGCCGAGGCTCTGGGGTGAGACGACGCTCCTCCGGGGGATGCGGCCCCCGGGCGCCACGATCCCGTTCGGTCCCCTGTGGTTCCTGGGCGTCTATCTGGTGGTCGTCGTGATCGCCCCGCTCACGATCCGGCTGCACCGGCGCTTCGGTCTGTGGGTCCCACTCGCGATGGCGATCGGCGCGGGGGTCGTCGACCTGGTGGCGTTCTCGAGCGGCGTTCGGGGATGGCGCTGGCTGAACGTCGGCTTCGTGCTGCTCTTCCCTCACCAGCTCGGGCACGCGTACGCGGACGGGACCCTCGCCCGGTGGGCACGCCGGCGGTTCTGGGCGATGGTCGTGGGCGGCCTGTCAGGGCTCGTCGCGCTGACCACTCCGTGGCTGTTCCGACTACTCGGCGACGCGCGGTTCGACTGGTTCCCCGGGATCGGCCACTACCCCAAGAGCCTGCTCGGCACGGACGTGGAGGCGGTGTCCAACGCCTACCCGCCGACCCTGTGCTTCCTCCTGGGCGGTGTGTGGACCCTCGGCGCCGTCCTCCTGCTCAAGCCGAGGCTCGACCGATGGCTGCAGCGCGACCGGCCGTGGCGATTCACGATCGTCGTGAACGCCCGGATCATGACGCTGTTCCTCTGGCACATGACGGCGTTCCTGCTGGCGCTCCTGCTGCTCTGGCCGCTCGGGTTCGGGAAGGAGCAGGACTCCACGTTCCGCTGGTGGCTCGAACGACCGCTCTGGCTCGTGGCGCCGGGGCTCATCCTGCTCGGACTGATCGCGATCTTCGGCCGCTTCGAGCACGGGCGAACGCCCCGAGAGGAGCTCACTGGGCGGCTCTCGCGACGTTGATAGCATCGCCCGGTGGAGCTGTCCGAGCTCGCAACCCGCACCGGTTCGCGCATCCTCCTCGTCGTGATCGACGGTCTCGGCGGCATGGCCGACGACGCGCACGGGACCGAGCTCGAGGACGCGGCGACCCCCCACCTCGACCGACTCGCGGCCGAAGGGGTGACGGGGCTCCTCGAGCCGGTCGGTCCGGGGATCACGCCGGGCTCCGGTCCGGGACATCTCGCGCTGTTCGGCTACGACCCGCTCCGGTTCGTGTTGGGACGCGGAGCGCTCGGCGCCGCCGGGCTCGGTGTGCCGCTGCACCCGGGCGACGTCGCCGCGCGGGGGAACCTCTGCACGATCGACGCCGCCGGCACCATCGTCGACCGGCGTGCGGGCCGGATCTCCGACGAGGAAGGCCGGCGCGTGGTCGGGCGGCTCGCCACCGAGGTGCCGAGCGCGGAGTTCCACCACGAGAAGGGACATCGATTGCTCGTGGTGTTCCGGGTAGCCGGCACACCCGAGGCACTGGATCCGCGGCTCGGCGACACGGATCCACAGACGACCGGCGTCCCACCACTCGAGCCACGGCCTCTCGACCCCGCGGCCGAAGCAACGGCGAAGCTCGTCGCGAGCACGCTCGAAGAGGTGCGGGTCGTGCTCGCGGACGAGTCGGCCGCGAACGGCCTGGTCCTGCGCGGGTTCGACACCCACCGCGACCTCCCCAGCCTCCGCGAGCGCACGGGGCTGCGAGCCGCAGCCGTGGCCGTGTATCCGATGTATCGAGGCATCGCAGAACTCCTCGGGTTCCAGGTCCTCGGTCCTCCCGCGGACCTGACCGAGCAGGTGCGGCTGCTCGAGAAGCACCGGGAGGACGCGGACCTGTTCTTCGTCCACGTGAAGGACGCGGACGCCGCCGGCGAGGACGGGGATCGGGCGGCGAAGGTCGCCGCGATCGAGCGTGTGGACGATGCGATCACGGACATGATCGCGGCCGCCGAGCCCGGCGTGGTCGCGGTCACGGGGGACCATGCCACGCCGTCCCAGATGGCCGCGCACTCCTGGCACCCCGTGCCGGTAGTGGTGCACGGTCCTCGATGCGGACAGGACGGGTCCGAGCGCTTCGGCGAGCGATGGTGCCGGGCGGGGGGCCTCGGCATCCGGCCGTCGAAGGAACTGCTGCCGATCCTGATGGCGAACGCCGGACACCTCACGAAATACGGGGCCTGACGATGTGCTTCGACACCGACGCCCTTCCGCCGGACCCCGCACGCAGCGGGATGCTCGCCGGATCCGAGCGGATCACCCTTTCGGCCGACGAAGGCGATCGGTTCGCTGCGACGATCGCGCGGACGCGGGAACCGGCGTCGGCCGGGATCGCGATCCTTCCGGACGTGCGGGGCCTCCACCCCTACTACGAACGCCTCGCCGAGCACGTCGCCGACGCCGGCATCCATGCCGTCGCGATCGATCCGTATGGACGGACGGCCGGTGCCGAGCACCGGGAGGACGGGTTCGACCACGAGCCGCACCGCGCCGCCGTCCGCGACGACGGGATCCGGGCGGACACCCGCGCGGCCGCCGACGCTCTGCGGGAGCTGGGCGCCACGGCGATCGTCTCGATGGGGTTCTGCTTCGGCGGCCGCGCCTCCCTCATGCAGGCCTCCCAGCCGAGCGTCGACGGAGTGATCGCCTTCTACGGACCGCCCGCTCGGCGTGAAGGCGACCAGCCCTCACCGCTCGACGAGGCTCGGGACCGCCTCGTGCGGGTGCCGGTACTGGGCCTCTACGGCGGCGCGGACCGCGGCATCCCGCAGGAGGACGTCGAGTCTTACGACGAGGAGCTGGATGCTGCCGGTGTCGAACACCGGATAGTCGTCTACCCGGAGGCGCCGCATTCGTTCTTCGATCGCAGGATGACGGAGCACGCGGATGCGTGCCGCGACGCGTGGGCCCGCGTGCTCGGGTTCGTCGACAGCATCGCCCGCTGACCGAGCGGAGGTGTCGTGTTGCGCCGCAACTCCACGGCCGCCGCACTGACTTGCGGGGTCTTTCCACGCACGGGTAGCCTGCGGGAAGCGCCGGCGGCGACCGAGAGGGGTGTGGACCCGTGGACATCGATCGGATCCTGAGCACGCAGGAGATCAGCAGACGGAACCTCCTGAAGCGCGGCGGGCTGCTCGCCGGAGCCGCGCTCGGCATGCCGGCGATCCTGGCCGCGTGCGCGCCCGACGCGCCGACCGAGCCCGCAGGGAACGCGAGCCCCACACCGATCGACACCGAGAACATCGATGGAGCGACGATCAAGGTGGGCACCTACGGGGGGTTCTTCGAGGAGAACTTCCGGAAGATGTACCCGGCGTTCACGGAGGAGTTCGGCGTGGAGGTCGAATCCGTCTCGCAGCCGACGTCCGAGGTGTGGGTCACGCAGCTCCAACAGGCGATCGCGGCCGGGGGTGCGCCGCCGGCGGACGTGTCGATGCTGTCGGGGGTCGGGCTCCAGCGGGCGATCAACGGCGAGATCCTCGCCACGTATCAGGCGAGCGACATCCCGGAGTCCGTGCACCTCGCCGAGGGGTACATCCGCACGGACGAAGGCGACAGCGTGATCGGTGTCGGCGGGCTCTCGTGGTACATCACGCTCGTGTCCAACACCGATCGCGTGCAGGAGAGCCCCGACACGTGGACGGCCTTCTGGGATCCGGAGTGGGAGAACGAGCTCGCGCTCCTGCGGAACGCCGCGAACTCGTTCCTGCTCGAGATCACGGCGACCTGCTTCTTCGACGGGTACGACATCCTCGAGACGCAGGACGGCATCCTCGAGGTCATGCGCAAGCTCCAGGAGGTCAAGCCGAACGTGAAGCTCTGGTTCCGGGACGAGGCACAGGCGCAGCCCGCGTACAACGAGGGCGAGGTGTCGCTCGGGCAGTTCTACCACGACATCACGCTGTTCGCGGCCTCGGAGGCCGGCGGCGGCGCCCCGCTGCGGAGCGTGTTCCCGACCGAGGGAGCGATCATCGACACCGGCTTCTGGTCGATCTCGAAGACCACCCAGGAGCTGGGCGCCTGTGTCGCCTTCATCGACTACATGTGCCGACCCGACATCCAGCAGGAGCTCGCGCTCACCCTCGGGACGATCCCGTCGACGAAGCGGGACACGATGACGATGAGCGACGAGGAGTACGAGGCGGTCGCCGGCCCCGGTCCCGAGGTCGCGTTGCAGCCGAAGTACGAGATGTACAACGAGCTCGAGGACTGGATCGACCAGAACTGGACCGAGCTGATCCTCTCCTAGGACGGTGATCGTGGACGTCCGAGGCGGCCTCCGACTCGAGGGGCTGGTCAAGCGGTTCGACGACGTCACCGCCGTGGCGGGCGTGGATCTCGAGCTGCCACCCGGCAAGCTGATCTCGTTCCTCGGGCCGTCCGGGTGCGGCAAGACCACGATGCTGCGGATGATCGCGGGGCTCGAGCGTCCCACGGAAGGCCGCGTCTTCCTCGACGAGGAGGACATCACCGACCGACCGGCCTATACGCGCGACATCGGGATGGTCTTCCAGAGCCTGGCCCTCTTCCCCCATCTCAACGTGGCCGGCAACATCGGCTACGGCCTCCGGATCAGGGGGACGGAGAAGGACCGCATCACGTCCCGGGTGCGGGAGCTCCTCGACCTCGTCTCGCTCGAGGGCATGGGTGACCGGCGGATCCAACAGCTCTCCGGTGGTCAGCGCCAGCGCGTCGCGACCGCTCGCGCCCTGGCGCTCGAGCCGCGTCTCTTCCTTCTCGACGAGCCGCTTTCGGCGCTCGACGCCAACCTCCGGGAGCAGCTGCAGGTGGAGCTGCGCCTGCTCCAGCAGCAGCTCGGGATCACGACGATCATCGTGACCCACGACCAGCGCGAGGCGATGACCATGTCCGACCTCGTCGTCGTGATGAACGCGGGGCGGATCGAGCAGGTCGGACCCCCGCTCGAGGTGTACCGACGTCCGGGGTCGCCGTTCGTGGCCGGATTCATCGGCCGAACCAACCTGCTGGTGGGCGAGGCGTCGGGCGACGGCTCGGTCGCCGTCGCCGGCCGTCCCTTCGACGTCGCGGGCGGAGCGAACGCCACCGGTGAGGTGTCGATCTCGGTCCGGCCGGAGGCCGCGCAGCTCGTCGCGGACGGCATGCCGGAACGCAACGCCCTCCCCGGTTCGGTCGTGTTCGTCCGTGACCTGGGCGAGCTCTTCGAGTGCTTCGTGGACTGCGGCATCGGAGAGCACGTGATCGTGGCGGGGTCACCTCGCGACTGGGTTCCCGTCGAGCAGGGCGCCGCGGTCGCGGTGCGGTTCCCCGCGGAGGACTGCGTGGTCGTGTCGACGTGAGTGTCCGGGAGCAACCCTCGGGCCGCACGCTCGGCGTCCTCGCGTTCCCGGTGGGGATGCTCCTGGTGTTCTTCCTGATCCCCTTCGGGATCATGGTCGCGACGAGCTTCTACCACCGCGATCCGGGCTCGTTCTACAGGCCGGCGTTCGAGCTCGCGAACTGGCAGCGCCTCTTCCAGCCCGTGTTCCTCGAGCGCGCGCTGTTCTCGATCGGGATCTGCCTGCTGGCCGGCCTCGTGTGCATCGCGATCGCGTTCCCGTTCACGTACTTCCTCACCCGGATGCGCCGCCGGCCGCATGTGATCCTGTTGGTCGTGGTGCTCTCCGCGCTCAGCCTCTCCGAGGTGATCGTCGCGTTCTCGTGGTACATCCTGCTCGGCCGCGCCTCGGGGATCTCGAACATCCTGGTCTGGATCGGGATCATGAGCGAGTCGGCCGCGTACCAACCGAGCTTCGCGGCGGTGCTGCTCGGGCTGTGCTACATCGCGTTCCCGTACTGCATCCTCACGCTCTACCCGCAGCTCACCAGGCTGGATCCGGAGATCACGGAGGCCGCACAGACGCTCGGGGCGTCGCCGTGGAGGACGTTCTGGACCGTCGTCGTGCCGATCGCGCGGCCCATCATCGTGGCCGGCTTCCTCCTCGTGTTCGTGTTCACGCTGGGGAGCTACATCATCGCCTTCTTCCTCGGGCGGCCCGAGCACTGGACGCTCTCGGTCTTCATCGCCGATCAGGCGTCCGCGAACGCGAACGTACCGTTCGCGGCGGCGATGGCCATCTTCCTGACGGTGCTGTCCCTGGTGGTCGTCGGGATCGTCGGACTGATCGAGTCCCGCACGAGGCGGGTCACGTAGGTGCGGGCGCTCCGGGCGGTCCTCGTGACCTTGGTGGTCGTCTTCCTGCTCGCGCCGCTGGTCGTGATCGCCGTGGGGTCCGTCAACGAGAACCGTTACCTCAACTTCCCGCCCGAGGGGTTCTCGCTGTCCTGGTACGCGCAGCTGTTCACCGATTCCGGATGGCAGAGGTCGATCCGCTACAGCGTCACGATCGCGGCCATCAGCGCGGCGCTCGCGGTCTTGATCGCGACGCCGTTCGCCTACGTGCTCCGGACGTACCGGATCCGGCTCGCGCCGCTGCTGTACACGCTGGGCATCCTCCCGTTCATGCTGCCCCCGATCATCAGCGCCCTCGGGATGCAGGTGTTCTGGCTCTCGACCGGTCACGTCGGTCGGATCGAGAACGTGATCATCGCGCACGCGATCTTCTTCTCGACGCTGCCGCTCGTCACGATCTCGCTCGCGATGGAAACGATGGACCAGGCGCTGCCCGAGGCGGCACGGACGCTCGGCGCGGATCAGCGGACGACGTTCAGGACGATCACCCTTCCGCTGCTGATCCCGTCGATGGTCACCGGGTACGCGGCGGCGTTCGTCCTCAGCCTGAACGAGTACATCATCTCGTTCCTCGTCGCTGGGTTCACGGTCGAGACACTCCCGGTGAAGATCGTGAACGGGCTCCGCTACGGGTTCACCCCGACGATCGCGGCGGTCGCGGTGGTCTTCATCGTGATCGCCGCCACGACGTTCACCCTGTTCGCCATCTTCGGCAACCTGATGCGGTTCCTCGGCGCCGACCCGGCGATCCTCGAGAAGAACCGCTAGGCCTTCGTGGTGAACAAGGCCAGCAGCTCGTAGGCAGCGTGTGAGGCAGCGACCGCCGTCACCTCCGCGTGGTCGTACGGCGGGGCGACCTCGACGATGTCCGCACCCACGAGCCGGATCCCCGCGAAGCCGCGGAGGATCCCCAGGAGCTCGCGGCTCGTGAGACCCCCGGCCTCCGGTGTCCCCGTTCCCGGTGCGAAGGCGGGGTCGAGCACGTCGATGTCGATCGAGACGTAGACCGGCGCATCGCCGAGCCGGCTGCGGACCCTCTCCGCGACCGCCGCGCGGCCCTCGTCCAGGACGTCCATGGCGGTCACGATCTCGAAGCCGAACCGAGCGTCGTCGACGAGGTCGTCCGGCGAGAACAGCGGCCCCCGGATCCCGACGTGGGTGGCCTCGTCCTCCAGCAGGAGCCCCTCCTCCCACGCCCGCCGGAACGGTGTTCCGTGCGTGTACGCGGCTCCGAAGTAGGTGTCCCAGGTATCCAGGTGCGCATCGAAATGCACGAGGGCGACTGGACCGTGACGGCGATGCATGACCCGCAAGAGCGGGAGCGCGATCGTGTGATCGCCGCCGATCGACAGCAGGGCCGAGGCCGTGTCCAACGCCTCCTCGGCGCCCGCTTCGATCTGCGCGATCGCCTCGGCGATGTCGAAGGGATTGCAGGCGATGTCGCCGGCGTCGACGACCTGCTGTTCGGCGAACGGCTTCACGTCCAGCGCGGGATGGTAGGACCGGAGCAACCGGGACGCGCTCCGCACGGCCTGCGGACCGAAACGAGCCCCCGGGCGGTAGGTCACGCCGCTGTCGAAGGGGATCCCGAGGATGGCGACGTCACAGGCGTGGACGTCCTCGCGCCGAGGGAGGCGAGCGAACGTGGCAGGGCCGGCGAATCGAGGGACGACGAGCGGGTCGATCGGGCCGACCGGGGAGCGCTCCTCCTGCGGTCGCCCGGCGTTCGGATCATCGGCCATCGCGAGCAGATGCTAGCGGCCGGCGCGGAAGGGCGGAGGCGCCGCCGGCGCCGCCGCCCTCGTGGGCGTCGAGGACGTCCGTCCCTCAGTCGTCGCTCCCGTGCCCGGAGTCGTCGTCGTCGCTCCCGGGCCCGCTGTTCTCGCTCGGGCCGGAGTTGTCGTCGTCTCCGTGCTCGTTGTCGTCGGCATCGTCGTCACGGTCATCGCCATCGTCGTCACCGAACGAGAAGTCCCCGGGGCCCTGGTCCGCCGTGCCGTCGTCGTCTCCGATCGCCGGGGTCTCGCTGGCCGATGGGGTTTCGCTGGCCGACGAGGCGCTCGCCGTCGATTCCACCGAGGCGCTCGGACTCGGCGAGTCTCCCGCGAAGGCCATGGTGCCTCCGATCACGAGTCCGCCCACAAGCAGCAACGCCACCGCCGCCATCACCTTCCGCACGATCTGCATGTCTTCCTCCTGTCGTCGATCTCGTCGAGATCGCCTACGACCAACGTAGGGAGGGGCGGGTTACCGGCTGCCCAGAGGCAGGCAAAGGCGGCGGTAAGCCTCAGTCGTCGTCGTGCGAACCGGAGTCGTCCGAGCCGGAGCCGGAGCTGCCGGAGCCCGACCCCGAGTTGTCCGAGCCCGGCCCGGAGTTGCCGCCCGAGTCGTCGCTGCCGGCGGGGTCGTCGGACCCTCCGCTGTGGTCGTCGGCCGACGGAGACGGCGTCTCGGAGCGGCTTTCGTCCTCCGAGACGCTGGGGGATCGCGAAGCCGAGGCCGATCCGGAGAGGGTCGGCTGCACCACCGTGCCGACGTCTCCGGCCAGTGCCAGCGCGCCAACGGTGAGTGCGATCGCCGCGGCGAGCCCGCCGATGCCGAGCACGATCATGGCGACGACCCGTTTCATGCCTCCACCGTAGCGACACGGTCGTTAAGGACCGACTAAGGCCCCGTCGCGCCGTCGGGAGACACGGGGAACCAGACGTCCACACGAGTGCCCACGTCCCGGGCGCGCAGGTCGAGGCCACCGCCCCAGCGTTCCGCGAGCTCACGGGCGATCGCCAATCCCAACCCCGACCCGCCCGTGGCCGCGCCGCGACCTCGGAAGAAGCGCTCCGTCACCCGCGCGACCTCGTCCTCGGGGATCCCCGGTCCGCGGTCCGCGACGGAGACGATCGCTCGTCCCGGTGTGGCGGAGGCGATGACCCGGATCGGGCCGGCGGCGTGCGTGAGCGCGTTGTCGATCAGGACGTCGAGCACCTGGTCCACATCGGCGGCATCGGCGACCACCGCGAGATCGGCCCCGTCGATCTGGTTCGACAGCTCGGCGGACCCCCGCACCGCCCGCTCCTGCCATCGATGCACCGCCCGGTCGACGGCGTCGCCCAGGTCGGCGCGGGGAACCGTCCCCTCCTCGATCTGGCTCGCCATCGTCAGCAGCCGTTCGATGATCTGCGACAGGCGGTCGACCTCCTTGTCGGCGGCCCGGAGCTGAGTCCGAACCTCTTCGTCGTCGGACTCGGCGGTCCCGGCCTCGAGGCGCAGCTTGATGCCCGTGAGCGGCGTGCGCAGCTGATGGGACGCGTTCGCGACGAACGCCCGCTGCGCGCGGACCGTCCGTTCCACTCGAGAGGCCATCTCGTCGAACGAGCCCGCGAGCTCCTGGACCTCGTCCCCTCCCTCCAGGGATCCGGCGCGGGCGGACAGATCACCGTCGCCGAGGCGCCGAGCCGTCGTGGCGAGCCGGGACAGGGGCCGCGCGAGCGACCGCGCGATCGCGAGGACCAGCACCAGCCCCGCGATGAGCCCACCGAGCGCCACCGCCACGATCGCAGCGGTGGCTCTCCCCACGTTCGCCTGGACGGTTGCCACGTCCCGCGAGATCCGCACGACGCCGACCAGCTCGCCTTCGTCGATGATCGGGGCGGCCGCGACCGCGATGTCCCCTTCCTCCTCCTCGCTCCGGCGGACCTCCGCCATCGGCTGCGAGGCGAGGGCGCCGGCCACCTCCGGACGCCCCGGCGTGGCGAAGTCCTCGCCGAGATCCTCCTCGGCCGAGTCGGCGATCGCGACGCCGGTGACGTCGAGCACCACGACGCGACCGCCCACGTCTCCCGCGTAGCGCCGCGTGTTCCGAACGAGCGCTCGGCGCTCGGCGGGATCGTCCTCGAGCTGATCGCGCGTGAGGACGGCGGCGATCGTCTGGGCGTTCGCGAGCGTCAGCGCCTCGAGCTCGGAACGGGCGCGATCGCGGAGCACGATGCCGAGCGGGACGGTCAGCGCGACGATCACGACGAGCAAGACATAGGCGAACGAGGCGGCCAGCCTCGTCCGGACCTTCATCTGCGTGCGCCCACGTGCATCGCCCGGTCAGGGAGAGGGCGCGGCGAATCGGAACCCGACGCCGCGGACCGTGGTGATGTACCGGGGACTCGAAGGCTCGTCCTCGATCTTCTTCCGCAGCCACGAGATGTGCACGTCGAGGGTCTTCGTGGGTCCGAACCAGTGGGGGTCCCAGACCTCGTCCATGATCTCCTCCCGCCCGACCACCTCACCGGCCCGCGACATCAGCATCCTCAGGAGGTCGAATTCCTTCGCGGCGAGCTCGATCGGGGCACCGTCTTTGGTGACCGATCGAGATGCCGGGTCCAGGACGAGGGCGCCGATCGTGATCGGCGCCCGTCGCGACCCGGCGACGCGGCCGCGACGTTGGATCGCACGGATCCGGGCGACGAGCTCTCCCGCCGAGAACGGTTTGACGACGTAGTCGTCGGCGCCGAGCTCGAGGCCGACGATCCGGTCGACCTCCTCGCCCCGGGCGGTGAGCATCACGATCGGCACGTCCGAGTGGGCTCGAACGTCGCGACAGAGGTCCCGGCCGTCACCGTCCGGGAGCATCACGTCGAGGAGGATCACCTCGGGCTCGCCGCGCCCGATCGCCTCGCGAGCGGCCGCGAGCGTCCCGGCGACCTCGGGCTCGAACCCTTCCCGTGCCAGATGTGATGCGAGAGGCTCCGAGATGGACGTCTCGTCCTCCACGACCAGCACCCGGGGTCCCATCCGCCCGATGCTAGCGGCCACCCGATGCGCCGCCTCCTGCCGCACGCCGTGGGCCGTGCGTCAGGCGGTCCACACCGCTCTGCCGCCGCAGACCTCTCCGGTCCTGAGGTTGGCGGCCCGACCCCGGAACACGTCATCGCCTGCCCGGTCGCGCTGCAAGATCCGGACCTCGAACGAACCGCTTGGACCCTTCGTGGTCCTCGTCCCCGCGAACACGAGGGCGTCGTCGTGGCGGATCCGGGCCCGCCACGCGTCGCCGAGTCGGTTCCGGTCGACCTCGTATTCGACCTCGATCCGGCCGTTCTCCTCGCTGAGCTTCAGCTTCCAGTCACTGGCGCCGCTGCACGCGCCTCGCCGGATCACGTCACCGTCCTTCGCCAGCGTCGGCACGGCCGATCCGCCGATCAGCAGTACGCCCAGCACGACCGTCGCGATCATCGCGCGGATCCGCATCGTTCCCTCCTCTTCCAGGGCCGCGTCAGGGGGTGGCGCGGCGACTCCCTCAACGATGCGACGGCGCCGATGAAGCGGGCCGAAAGGAGCGGTCAAGGTTGGGATAAGTCGAGACTTCCGAGGGGTTCATGAGGGGTCGTCGGCCTGCGGCCGGTGGATCGCCGGGGCCGAGCGCCGGAGGCCCAAAAAGAAAGTGCCCTGCTCGGAGAGTTCCGGACGAACCAACCTTGCGGCTGGTCCGGGACCTCGGGGGCTCGGCTAGCGTCCCTTGCCTGCTCCCCGCCCCCGGTTTCTCTCCGATCAGGGCACGCGCACGGTATGACGCGACGGGTACAGCGGTCAACCCGGAACGCAGGGTCTTGTCACACTTTCGAAGGAACCCAAGTCCGGGCAGGCCATCCACCCGACCGGCACGCTAGCGTCGCAGGATGCTTCCGAGACGACGCCCCGCTTCGGGGCGGTGGATCGCCGCCGCGCTCCTCGTCGCCCTCGCGTGCACGGAGCCATCCCGCGGCGTTCCCTCCGCCTCAGATCCGACCCCGACCCGAAGCCCGACCGCCGCCTCCCCGTCGCCTCCGGGGGAGCTCGCCGATCCCGCCGCGTCGTCGATCAAGCTCACGTCGGCCCCGGGTGGCTCCTTCCTCGTCCGGGGCCGGTACCCCTTCGCTCCCTCCTCGTGCCGCGATCCCGAGCAGCCGACCCTCACCGGACGCTTTCCGGGGACGCTCCGCGCGCGCCTGGCCGACGACGGGACGATCTCGCTCACCGTCACACTGTCGTTCGATCGCTACCTGGAGGGCATCGCGGAGGTTCCTGCCTCCTGGCCCGCCGCGGCGTTGGACGCTCAGGCGATCGCGGCTCGGAGCTACGCGCTCGCGACCACCGGCTGGGCGGGAGACGAGGGCGACACGCTGGACCAGCCGATCTGTGCGACGACCTCCTGCCAGGTCTACCGAGGCATCCCCGTACCGCCGGACCCCACGCACCGGCGATGGATCCGCGCCGTCCGCCGGACCGATGGAGAGGTCCTGTTGGATGGGGACGCTCCGGCGACGACCGTGTACTTCTCCACGTCCAACGGGCGGACGTACGGGAACGAGGACGTCTTCGGCAGTGCACCGCTCTCCTACCTCCGACCCGTCACCGAGCGCGATGACGGCGCCTCGCCCACGTCGCGCTGGCGGGTCCGGCTCCCCTTCGGCGACCTCACCGCGTTCCTGCGCGCCGCCGGGCGATGGTCCGGACGGTCGATCGCGGCCGCCACCACCAGCGATGGCACACTCACGCTCCACCGGGGGGGCACGACCCGCTCCTTCGACGCCGAGGACCTCCGCGATGTCGTGAACGTCTGGGCACCTTGCCTCCGTCCTCGGCACTACCCCACCGAGGAACGGGGATCGCAACTCCCGCTCACGATCCCGTCCCGTTGGCTGCACGTGTCGGCGACCGACCGCGCCGTCGTCGTCACCGGGCGGGGATGGGGACACGGCGCCGGCATGGTCCAGTGGGGGGCCTACGGCAAAGCCCGGCGGGGATGGTCCGCAGCCGAGATCCTCTCGTTCTACTACGGAGGCCTCCGCCCGGAGCGCCACCCCGAACCGGGTCTGATCCACGTCCTGATCGCGAGCGGTCTCACCGGGCTCCGGATCCGGTCCCACACCGGCGCGAGCATGGACGGCGAGCCGATCGAGCCCGGCCTCGTCACGATCACGGGAGGCGACCGCCTGCTCGTGCAGGGGTGATCGATGGAGCTCAGCGGCCGAAATGCAAGCGGATCACCGATCCCGTCGGGAAGGATCGGATCTGGACGAGATCGCAGAGCTCGTTCGCGAGCCACAGTCCGAACCCCGATCCCCGATCAGCGGGCGGCCTCGTCCGGCCGATCAGCGGGTCGACGATCCGTCCTCGGTCCCGCACCTCGCAGATCACGGATGCGGTGTCCTCCCACATCCGGAGGGTGCCGCTCCCGCCTCCGTGTCGCACGCTGTTCGTCGCGATCTCGTTCACGGTCAACACCACATCCCCGGTGCGGGCCGGGTCGAGGCCGTACGCCGCCACTGCCTCGGTGACGTGCTGGCGAAGCCTCACGAGACTCTCTCCGGCGAACCGATGCTCTCGGACGCTGCCGTCCGGCTCCGGGAGAGGCTCGTCGAAGGGACTCGCCACGTCATCGAGGCCCCGATACGTGGGGCTCCTGGACCGCTCGCCGTCGTGCATCACCCAGGGGTGGCTGCGTTCCGCCTCCGCGAGCACGGCCTCGGAGAGCGATCCGGTGTCGTACGGACATGCGAGCCACCATGCCTGGCCACCGGCGAACGCGAGGTTCAGGAGCGCCTCGTGGCGTGCGCACTCCACGAGCTCACTCGCGCTCCGTGTTGCCCAGATCGGCTCACCGATCCCTCGGAACCGACGCCCCGACGTCGCGTGCTCCGACGCGAAATCACGCCACGCCGGGATGATCCGCGCCGGGTTGCGACCGATCTGCTGCATGTCGGCGAACCGCACACCATCCGGATCACCCCCGAGCTCGCGACGGAGGAGCTCGATCTTCTCCTCGCTCACGACCACGAGGATCGGTTCACTCTCGGCGACGGAATCTCGGATGAAGGCGGAGGTTCGCGTCACGAACGCCTCGGCGCCGGAGTAGAACAGGGCATCGTGCCGGAAGCCCGCATCACGTGAGGGTCGCCGGATGTCCGATCGCATGAAGTCTCGTCTCGTCGTGTGGGACGTACGAGGGAAGACTACCCAGCGGAGGCCGAGCTCACGCACCCGTCGGCGTCGCAGCCCTCGGTGAGCACGATGCGGCTCAGGGTCCCGAGCGGCATCCCGTCGGAATGGAGTGGATCTCTTCCGGGTATGAGGCCCTGGGACGCCCGACGGGCGCCCGGAAGGAGATCGGACATGTCGATCGGAGAGATCTTCGGCTTCCTCTTGATCGGATGCATCGTGGGACCGCTCGCGCGCTTCATCGTGCCGGGCGACGACCCGATGCCGATCTGGATGACGATCGTGCTCGGCGCGGTCGGCGCGTTCCTCGGCGGCTGGCTCCTGGCCGAGGTGATCACCCCTGACAACAAGGGTGTCCCTTGGATCGCCGCGATCCTCGCCGCCGCGGCGCTCGTGGTGCTCGCCCGACTCGTGCGGCGGGGCTCCACGGGCTCGACGCACCGGCAGCTCTCGTAGCGATGGAGGGGCTCCGGCGGGTCGGCGACCGCCTCGAGGTGGCGGTCCAGGAAGTCGAAGACTTCCTGGACTCACCCGGCGGGCGCCGGCTCCGCCGGCTCCTCGCCGGCGCCGCGATCGTCGGGGCGCCGTTGCTGTTCCGGCTCCCGTTGCTCAAACGCTCCCCTCTCCTGCGAGCCCTCGAGCTCGCAGGAGGTGCTGCGCTCCTCGTGAAGTTCGCGGAGGCGCTGCGGGATTGGGAGCCCACGGCCCGGCGCGCGATCGTGATCGACGTGCCGGGCGGATCCGCCTAGGATCAGACCTCGGTTTCGGTGTGCTCGTGGTACTCGTAGGCCGACATCGCCTTGCCGGATGACGATCGCCATTCACGCTCCTGCTCGGGCAACTTCCCGAGCACCTTGGCCATCGCCCGGACGTGTTCTGCGACGGCGCCGCAGCACGAGCCGATGTAGCCGATCCCACCCTCCCTCGCGTCGGCGGCGAACCTCGCCAGCTCTCCGCGCGCGAGGGTCATCGGCGTCAGCGCGAACGGGAACGCATCGCCCGCGGTGAAGTCCGGCTCCTCGTTCGAGGTTGCATAGGCGACGGGCTGCGCCGCGATCGGCACTGAGCCTCGCACGGCGCCGACCATCTCCCGCGCGATCGGCAGCTGCTGCGCCGGTCCGTTGAGACAGTTCACGCCCACGATGTCGGCACCGGCGTCGGCCAGCTTCTTCGCGGCCTGGCCGGGCGAGTCACCTTCGTACGCCTTGGCGGGCAGCGTCTCGAACGACATCGTGACCATCACGGGGAGCCCCGTCGCCTTGGCCCGCTCCACGAACAGCAGCGCCTCCCCGAGGAACGAGAACGTCTCCCCGATCCAGAAGTCCGGGGGTCCTGCGCTGAGCTGGTCCTGCAGCTGACGATCGAAGAGGCCACGGACGTGATCGGGACTCCCGGTCTCCCCGGGATCGTAGGCCCAGGTCAGCGAGAGGTTGCCGGCCACGAGCGCATCACCCTCGGACGCGACCTCGCGTGCGATCCGCACCGCATTCCGGTTGATCTCGTCGACCGTGCCCTCCATCCCCACCGTCGCCAGCTTGTCGTCACTCGCGTAGAAGGTCATCGTCTGGAGCACCTCCGCACCGGCTCGCAGGAACTCCCGGTGGAGTTGCGCGAGCGCATCCGGATGCTCGACCACCACTTCGGGCGTGAACGGGCCGGCCTGGACGTAGCCGCGCTTCTCCAGCTCCAGCAGGTATCCACCGTCACCCAGCACCGGGCCGTCGGCGAGACGCTCCAGGATCCCCCTCGGCATGCGATCGAACCCCTTTCCGTGGACCCGCCGAGTCTAGGGCCGCCCCGCCCACGCGGGGTACGTGATGGTCCGACCCCCGGTCAGCCGAGGAGAAGAGCGCCGGCGTTCGCACCTCGCCCGCGTTCGGGCCGATACGTGACGACCCAGCGGTCGATCGCGACGCCACTCCCCTCGCTCGCGCGGTGGCGCGTCCCGAGGACGACGACCTTCGCGGTGTGGGGACCCTCGGCGAGGCCGGACGCGACCCGGACCGAGGCGAACCCGTGCTCCGGCGCATAGAGATCGATCGTGCGCACGGAACGGCCGTCGACCACGATCTCCGCCTGCCCTCGCGCGGGTCCGCGGAGCGTCAGCAGGGTCAAGCTCGTCCCGGAGAACCGCAGGCTCGCCTGCGCACCGGGAGCGTCACTCACAACGTATCCCCCCTCACTGGCGGAGGGATCGTGCACCCGCGCCCATGAGACGGATTCCGGTTCGGGGTCGGCGCGGAGTCTGCCACCCCACCGGAGCGCGTCGACCGTCACCCGGCGATCGGTCGCCCCACGCCGGTTGCTGCCGAGCGGCGTGATCGTGAGTCGATGGGGGCCACCGCCCAGACCCGTGAATCGATGCCGAACGCCGGCTCGGAACCGGCGCGCGTACCCGTCGATCACCTTCACGGGCTCCCCGTCCACGGAGAGGCGGGCCCTCCCCATCCGTCGGCCCTCCACGGTGAACAGCGTCACCGACCCGCCGCGGAAGCTGAACGAGATCGAGGCGGCGCCTCGGCGTTCCCACCGATACGACCCCCCGATCGAGCTCTTGACTCGCTCACGGCTCCACGTGAACCGCGTACCGTCGCCGTCCCCCTCCGGCGACCGCGGCTCGGTCTCGGGGACCGACATGAGCTCGGGGATCGGCGTGGGCTCCGGCGTAGACGTCGGCTCGGGCGCCGTCGTGAGCTCGGGGGCCGGTGCCGGTGCCGGTGCCGGCGCCGGACTGGGCTCCTGCGTGGGCGTCGACGGGGAGCCGGACCGGGAGGTGGCGTTCGAGCTCCCCGGCGCCTCGGGGATCGTTCGCGCGTCCGGGACCGCGACCTCGCTCGGACGTCCGAACACCGCCGAGACGACCGTGTCGCCGAGAGCCGTCACGACGCAGGTGGGGACCTCGCCGGCCGGCTCACAGTCGCCGGTCCATCGGATGAAGCGGGCGCCACCTTCGGGGACCGCGCGCAGCACGATCGGATCGCCCGGATTGCCGAGGCGTGCACACGACGTCTTCCCTCCTCCGCAGGCGAGTCGATCCCCCGTGACCACCCCCTTCTCCGCCGGCCGCACCGCGATCGACGCCACCGTCCCCCGGGAGAGATTCCCCTTCATCCAATCCCGATCGACCGGTCCCTCGATGCCGGCGATCCGCCCCGACGCCGACCACTGCCAGATCGTGTAGCCCCGTCCCCCCCAGCGGCGACCGGGCACGTCGGGCGCGCCCACGTACCAATGCGCCACCCACAGCGGATGGTCGCGCTTCGCGAGCGACGCGGTGTTCCGCATGGAGCCGTGCCAGAAGGAGTTGCCCGAGTAGATCATCGCGCGGACCCCGGTGCGCTCGTGCACGCGCTCGAGCCATGCCGAAGCCCAGGTCCGGAGCTGTCGAGGGTCCAGCCCCCCCGTCTCCTCGATGTCCAGCACCGGTATGACGTCGCCGGCTCGGAGGCCGATCACGTCGAGGAAGTGGTCGGCTTCGACACGTGGATCCCGGCGGGCGGGGCCCGGCTTCGCGTAGTGGTACGCGCCCACGGTGAGCCCGTTCCGTTGGGCACCCGCGACGTTGCGTGCGTACCGGCCGTCGCGGTAGTGGTTCCCGAGCGTCGCCCTGAGGACCGCGAACCGCACGGGGGTCGTGGCGACCGCTCTCCAGTCGATCCGCCCCTGATACGTGGAGACGTCGATGCCCGGAACCTTCGGGCCGGCGACCGCCGGAGCTGCCACCGCGATCGTCGACACGACGATGGTCGAGAGCGCGCCGACGAACACGACCTGTTTCCAGCGTCGTTCGACCCACCCCACGGAACGTCCACCCCCGGATCACGCTTCGCCGACCTCTAACGAGACGCCGCACCATACCTGCACTTCGGCGTCGTGTCGGGATATCCTCGGCCGGATGGCGGCCGCCCTTGAAGGCCGCATGCTCCCTCGCGGGCTAGAGGGGGCGGATCGCCGTCCGGGAGGTGGTACGGCGAGGCGCGGGCGTGGACGAACAGGCCTCGGAAAGTGAGAAACCGCCGGAACCCGAGGGCTCCAGCGGTCTCTCGAGGAGGACCATACGCCGCTTCCGGGATCCATGTCAAATCGAGCGGGCCCGCAAGGCGGCTGCCCAGCTGATGACCTCCTCCACCGACCGGTAGTTCAAGATCCGCCCACGCGGGATCCCGGCCAGGACCGCCGTGGCCATGCCGAACGGCAGGAACTCGAGCTCGTGCGCGGCGTGCGCGTCGCTGCCGATCGAGAACCATCCGACGCCCTCGGCCTGCGCCACCCGGGCGAGCTCGACACCGAGGTCCTGGCGGGCGGGTGTGGCGTCGAGCTCGACGGCCTTGCCCTGTCGCGCCGCCTCGGCGAACACACGGGGCCAATCGGCTTCGAGACCGACCCGACGCCCGTACATGCGTGCCTTCGGGTGTGCGAGGACGTGGACCGACGGGTTCTGCAGGGTCTTCAGGTACCGATCGGTCTGGTCTTCCCGGAGCCGCAGCTTCGAATGGAAGGCGCCGAGGACGAGATCCAACGGCGCCAGCGACTCCGGCTCCATGTCGGCAACCCCGTCCACGAAGACATCCATCTCCATCGAGCGGAGCACTCGGAACGTATCCCCGCTGGTGGCGAGCTCCCGGTTCAGCTCGTCGATCCTGGCGATCTGGTCGGCGAGCCGCTCCTCGCTCATCCCGTTCGCGACCGTGAGGCTCTTCGAGTGATCGGTGATGGCGATGAAGGAGCGGCCGAGCGCGCGAGCGGTCGCCGCCATCTCGCGGAGCGGGAGCGAGCCGTCGCTGTCGGTCGTGTGGACCTGGAGGTCGGCGTGCGGCGTTGCCTCCCACGCCGGGTCCTCGTTGAGCACGGCCCGGACCTCCGCGAGCGTCAGGAAGCCGAGCCTCGTCGCGTCCGGCTCCGGGAGTTCGGGTGGCGCGTCGAGCCACCCGTGGATCCTCGCGGCCACCCAGGGACCGACGGCTCGGAGCTCCGTGAGCGGTCGTCCCGCTTCGGCCAGATCGGCGGCCTCCTCGCTCCAGAAGCGCGCGGCACCCGAGGCCTTCCGGAGCGCGCGCCGGCGATGCGCGGTCTCCTCGTCGCTCGCGCGCCAGAGGAGATCGGCAAGGACGCCGTTCGAGACGATCGGAGCCCTCGGGTCGCGCACCCGGACACCGTAGTCCAGACGGCGTCTTGACCCCGTGGGACCCGGCGGAGGAGCATCAACGGCCGCGTCCACAGGGGGACATGCATCGGGAGATGACGGGCCGGGGACGTTGGAACGGCGAGATGGCAGCGGCGGCCGCGCTGGCGATGGCGATCGTCACCGGGAGTGCCCCGGCGTCGGCCGCGTCGCTGTGTTTCGCGCGAACCGGCACGATCGTCGGGACCCCGGGCCCCGACGTCCTTCGCGGAACCCCCGGCAACGACGCGATCCTCGGCCTCGGGGGCAACGACGTGATCGTCGGACGCGGAGGGAACGATCGGATCTGCGGGGGCGAGGGCGCCGATTCCCTGTCGGGCGGACGAGGCCGAGACTCGATCGAGGGCGGAGCCGACGGCGACACCATCGATGGAGGCCCCGGGAAGGATCGCGTGATCGCCGGGACCGGCGACGATTCGGTCGCGGGTGGCCGAGGGCGCGATCGCCTGGTGGGGATGGACGGCAACGACGTGCTGAACGGTGGCCGTGGGCGCGATTCGATCACGTACTTCCTGGCTCGCCGATCGGTGCACGCCGATCTGACGCGACATCGGGCGAGTGGTGAAGGCATCGACCTCCTCCTGCGGATCGAGTCCGTCGAGGGATCACCGTACGACGACGTCCTGCTCGGCTCACGGCTCCCCAACGCGATCGACGGCGGCAACGGATCGGACGTCGTCGACGGCCGGGGCGGGAACGATCGGCTGATCGGTGGCCGGGGGGACGACCGCCTCCGGGGTCGCGCCGGCAACGACGTGATCGACGACTCCCTCGGCGTGGCACAGGGCGTCTATCCGGACACCGGGCGCGACCACCTCGAGGGGGGCCTCGGCGACGATCGGCTCGACGCCGTCGACGAGGTGGGCGGCAACGACATGCTCGACGGAAGTTCTGGCACGGACGTCTGCCTCGCGGACGTGGGCGACGTGCGATCGTCGTGCGGGCCGTGACGGCTCCTCCGGGAACGGCTCAGCGTGACGCTGCGTCGCGGCGGCGCTCGTAGCGGACGATCGACCAGACCTCGTTCCCCTCGCGATGCTCGGATCGCTCGACCAGGTGCATGCCCACCTTCTCCGCGACACGGATCGACGAAGCGTTGTCCGCGTCCGCGTACGCGCGAACGACCTCGGCACCGAGGGTGTCGATCGCGAACGAGACCAGCGCCCGGACGGCCTCGGTCGCGTACCCGCGCCCCTGGACATCCGGCGAGATCGTGTAGCCGACCTTGAGGACGCCGGGTTCGCCGTCCGCCGGGCTGATGCCGACGTCGCCGACCAGTCGGCCGTCCTCGCGGCGCTCGACCGAGAACTGCACCCACCCGCCCGGCTGTCCCGGCGTCCGGGCCGCCATCTCCTCGATGTCCGCCCGGACGCTCTCGATATCGGTCCGCTCCCAGCCTTGCGTGCGGTTCACGTCGGGGTTGCTGCGGTACGCCGATATCGTCTCCGCGTCCTCGGGTCGGGAACGGCGGAGCACGAGCCGATCCGTTTCGAGGCGATCGAACTCGGCGTCGGCCCGCATGGCCGCACAGCGTACCCAGTAGCCTGCCAGCCAAGGGCAGGAACGCCAGGGGATCGAGAGCCAGAGGAGATGGAGGACGAGTGGAGCCGTGGTCGTTCGAGGCGAAGGGGCGAACCGACGAGCACATCGTGGACAGCCGAGCGCTCCGAGGGAACGCCCTCGGCGATCCCCATCAGCGTCCGGTCTGGGTCTCCACGCCTCCTGGATATGACGACGATGCCGAGCGGCGGTACCCCTCCGTCTACGTGATCCAGGGCCTCACCGGGCAGCTCGACGCGTGGAGGAACCGGTCACCGTTCCGGCGGAACTTCCCGGAGCTCGCCGACGACCTCTTCGCACGAGGAGATGCACCGCCCGTGATCGTGGTCTGGGTGGACTGCTGGACGTCGCTCGGCGGCAGCCAGTTCCTCGACTCGCCCGGCACCGGCAACTACCTGACCTACCTCTGCGACGAGATCGTGCCGTTCGTGGACGAGCGATATCGCACGATCGCGGATCGGGACCATCGCGGGATCCAGGGCAAGTCCAGCGGCGGCTACGGGGCGATGGTGGTCCCCATGCTCCGCCCCGACCTGTGGGGGGGACTGGCGACCCATGCCGGCGATGCGCTCTTCGAGACCTGCTACCTCCCGGAGTTCCGTGAGTCGGCTCGCGTGCTCCGCGATCGGTACGAAGGGTCCTACGACGCCTTCTGGAAGGACTTCCGGAGCCGGCCGGCGTTCTCGAAGGACGGCGACGAGCACCTGCTGAACGACTGGTGCATGGCCGCGTGCTACTCGGCCGATCCCGACGGCACCGTCCGTCTCCCCTTCGACACCGCGACGGGTGAGATGATCCCCGAGATCTGGGAGCGATGGCTCGCGCTGGACCCGGTGCGGATGGTGCCGGCGCACGCCGAGACGCTGCGCTCGATGCGCGCGATCTACATCGATGCCGGGAAGAAGGACGAGTACTTCCTCGACCTCGGCGCCGAGGCGTTCCGGCGTGCCCTGGAGGCGATCGGCGTCACCGACGTGTCGTTCGAGCTCTTCGACGCGACCCACATGGCGATCGAGTACCGGTATCCGCTCAGCCTCAGATACCTCGCGGAACGACTCTCCGGCTGACGCGCGAACGACCGGCAACATTTCGTAAGCGTTCACTTACATTCGTGTATGATGCCTCCCTCGGGCTGCATCGGGCAGCCGGAAGGGGGATCCTGATGACGGACTACCTGCTGCTCTACAGCGGAGGCAGCATGCCGGAGAGCGAGGAAGAGCAGGCCACGGTCATGAAGGCATGGGACGTGTGGATGCACGACCTCGGCTCGTCGCTGAAGGACGGGGGGAACCCGTTCGCTCCCGGCGCCGCGAGGACGATCTCCGCCGACGGTGCCGTGCGCGACGGCGCCGGATCGGCGAGCGGGTATTCGGTCATCTCGGCCGACTCGCTCGACGACGCCACGGCCAAGGCGCAGGGCTGCCCGGTGCTGCAAGGTGGGGCGACGGTCGAGGTGTACGAGACGTTCTCGGTGATGTAGGACGTCCCCGGATCACGCCACACCGGCCGCGGCCGGCCCCCGTGCCTCGAGCCTGATCACGAGCGCATCCAGCTCGTGACCCTTCAGCGAGAGGTGGCGTCGCTCGAGATCCTCGGTCTCGAGCGACGCCGCCACCGCATCCGTGATCAGGATCTCGCCGGGTGCGGCGGTGGCGGCGAGATGCGCCGCCACGTTGATCGTGTCGCCCAGCGCGGTGAACTCGCTGGCCTCACCGCGCGAGACATAGCCCACGAACGCGGAGCCGGTGTGCACGCCCGCGCCGAGGGGGATCCACGGACCGTCCGGCGATCCGTAGCCCGCGGCGTCGAAGAGCGCCCGGGCCGTTTCCACCGCCACCCTCGCGTGATCCTCGCCCGCCATGAACGGGAGGAAGAAGCCGACCACCTCGTCGCCGACGAACTTGTCGAGCAGCGCCTCATGGTCGAAGAGGACCTCGGTCGCGACCGCGTAGAAGCGCTGCATCAGACGGGTGAACTCCAAGGTCCCCATCTGCCTGGCGAGATCGCTCGAGCGGCGCACATCGGCGAACAGGAACGAGACGTCGACCTCGGCCCCCATCACCTCTGCGGATCCGAGGCCGATCACGCAACGTCGGCACAGGTTCGGATTCTTGTCCCAGGGGCCGAACTTCTCGGAGAGGTGGCGGAAGACGAAGCCGCCGGGCCCGCGGAACGGGATGCTGCAGAACTTGCACCTCGGGTTCGAGGGGAGGATGCCGAAGGTCCGGCGCGCCATCACCATGTGCCGGGCGGTCCCCAGGAGGCACGCCCGCCACTCGTCTTCCGGGACCTTCGCGCCATTGGCCATCGGTTGTCGACCCGAACGATAGCGACACCGCGGCCGGGAGACCATCCCCGTGGCCCTCGAGGCCTGCGACGATAGGCGAGCGATGGACCGGTTGCTGCGACTGTTGCCCGGCGAACGGCGCATCGTGGCGCCGGCGGCTGCCGCGGCGTTCGCGGCCGCGGCGGGGCTCACGCTCGCCTCCAGCAGCATCGACGCCCTCCTGTTCTCCCGGGGTGGGGTCGACGACCTGCCGCTCCTGTACGTCTTCCTCGGCGCCACGATGTTCCTCGCGACGCTCGGCGTCTCCGTCCTGCTGGGGCGGATCGGCCGGGGGCAGGCGTTCCTCGCGACCCCTGCGGCGATCGCGGCGATCGCAGCGGGATCCCGCATCCTCCTCGCGATCGGTGTCGGATGGATCTACCCGGCGCTGTGGTTGCTCCGGGGGGCGGCCGAGTTCCTCCTCGGCATGGCGGTGTGGGGGCTCGCGGGGCTCGTGACCGACACACGGCAGGCCAAGCGCTTCTTCCCGCTGATCGGTGGCGCCGCCGTCATGGGACAGGTCCTCGGCGGTCTGGCCACCCGGCCGCTCGCGGGGTGGCTCGGGGCGGAGAACCTGATCCTCGTGTGGCTCGGGACGCTCGCGCTCGTCGTCGCCCTGGCACGAACGCTCGTGAAGGACGCGGGGGCGGGCCTCCGCCCCCCACGGCGGCGCCGGCCGTCGGCGGTCGCGGAGATGCGGGACGGTCTCCGCCAGGCGCTCCGTTCCCCGTTGCTCAGGTGGATGTCGGTGGGGTCGGTCCTTTTCTCCCTCCTGTTCTTCTCCCTGTACCTGCCGTTCTCACGCGCGGCGGTGGCGCGCTATCCGCGGCCGGACGATCTGGCCGGGTTCCTCGGGCTGTTCCTCGGCGTGTCCACCGCGGTGACCCTGGTCCTGTCGCTCCTCGTGATGAACCGCCTCCTGTCGAGGCTCGGGATCCCCACCGTGATGATGGTCCTGCCCGTGCTCTATCTCGCGGCCTTCGGGGTTCTCACGGTGGCCTCCACGTTCGCGATCCTCCTCGTCTTCCGGTTCGCCCAGGTGGTCTGGCTCCAGGGTGGTGCCACCAGCGCGTGGGAGGCGGTGATCAACACGGTCCCCGGCGACCGGCGCGACCGGATGCGAGCCTTCCTGTACGGCGGGCCGACGCAGGTGGGCACGGTGCTCGCCGGGATCGTGACGATGGTCGGCGAGCGGTCCCTGTCGCCGAGGATCCTGTACGCGATCGGCCTGGCCGCCGCCGCCGGAGCCACGTACGCGATGTGGCGTGTGCGCAGGGCCTACGCCGAGGAGCTCGTCGTCGCGCTCCGCGAGGGCCGGCCCCACGTGTTCGGCGGCCCGCCCGGCGCGAACGAGCCCTTCGGATCCGCTCGCGCCGACCGGGCCGCCGCGGCGGTGGCCGTGGGGGCGATGGTCGACCCGGATGTGGGGGTGCGCCGCGTGGCCGCGGAGTTGCTCGGCAGCCTCGAGACACCCGACGCGACGGCGGCGCTGGTCCGCGGCGTCCACGACGAGGATCCGGAGGTACGAGCCACCGCGCTCCGATCGCTCGCACGAGCTCAGGCGTTCTCGGCATCCGATGAGATCCCCGAGCGGCTGAGCGATCCCGTCCCCGAGGTCCGACTCGCTGCCCTCGAGGCCCTCGGCGCCCTCCGGGCGGACCGCTCCCGAGCCAGAGGCTTGCTCTCCGATCCCGACGGCCTGGTTCGTGCTCAGGCGGCCGCGATCCTGCTCGAGGACGCGGGCGCGGTGAGCTCGGCGGCGGGGCCCGGCGGGGTGGAGGGCGCCGTGGAAGCTGAGGCGGTGCTCGTCCGCTTGGCGAGATCGCCGCACGCCGACGCTCGGGTCGCCGCGCATCGGGCGCTCGCCGCCTCCCGGAGCACGGAGGCCCTGGAGCTCGCCCGGGCGGCGCTCACCGACCCGGCCGCATCGGTGCGGGCGGAGGCGGCGCGAACCATGGCAGAGCGCGACCCGCTCGAGGGCGTCGACGAGCTCCTCGCGATCGTCGCCGGCGGCGGCGAGGTCCTGGAGGCGGCCGGAGAGGCGATGCGCCGCGCGCCGGAGCGCTCGGTCGCCGCGGTCCGGCACCTCGCGGAGGTTTCGGCTACCCGAGCGCTGGAGAGCCGACGGCTCCGCGACTCGATCGATGGGGAGGCGGACGACCGGCTGACGATGCTCCGAGACTCCCTTTCCACCGAATCCCAGCGGCACGCCGTCACGGCGATCCGGGCGGCCGCGCTCCTCCGGGGTGGAACGGCGATCTCCACCGCGCTCGAGAGCCTGACGGCAGATGACGCGGCACAACGGGCGAACGCCCTCGAGGTGATCGAGACGATGGGAGACCATGAGCTGACGCGACCGCTCCTGGCGCTCTGGGAATCGGCTCGCGGGGCCGTCGGCCACCCCGACTGGCGCGATCGACTGCTGCGAGATCCGGACGAGTGGATCCGTACGTGTGCGGCATGGGCGACGGAACCCGTCGTCGCGACCACCGCCGAAGCCTCGATGCCCGACCTACCCACCGACGCCCCCAACGGAGCCGACCATGAGGCCAAGAAGGAAGGAGCAGTCCCCGTGACCGAGACCCTGGCGACCCTACCGCTGATGGAGCGAGTCTTGTTCCTCCGGCGCGTGCCCCTGTTCACCGACCTGCCGCCGCAGGATCTGGTGCCGATCGCCTCGATCGCATCCGAGCAGAGCTTCGCGGACGCGGACACGATCGCCGAGCAGGGAGAGCCCGGCGACGAGATGCACATCATCGTCTCCGGCTACGTCCTGGTGATCCTGCGGGAGCCGGGCGGTCACCAGCAGGTGTTGGCCGTCCGCGCCGCCGGCGACGTGATCGGTGAGATGGCCGTGATCACCGGCGGCGTGCGCATGGCATCCCTCGCGGCCAAGGGGACGGTGCGCCTGCTGTCGATCGGACGCCGACCGTTCGAGGCGATGCTGCGGGAGCGCCCGGAGACCGCGCTGGCGCTGATGCGGGTCCTCTGTCAACGGCTCGCGGATCGCGACGCCACGGCCGCCCCGTGACCTGACGTCCTCGCTGGGACACTCGAACGGTCACGCGACTACCAGGACGACTACCAGGAGAGGAGCGGCGTGAAGGCGATCCGCGTCCGAGAACAGGGCCCGCCGGAGGTCCTCGTCGAGGAGGAGATGGACGATCCCCGTCCGGGCTCCGGCGAGGTCCTCGTGGAGATCCATGCGGCCGGGGTGAACATGATCGACGTGCAGCAACGCTCGGGTGGGTACCCGGCGCGCGTGCCGTTCACCCCCGGGACGGAGGGAGCGGGCGAGGTGATCGAGATCGGTGCCGACGTGGAGGCGTGGGCTTCCGGAGACCGGGTCGCGTACGCCGGCGTTCCCGGTGCGTACGCGGAGCTGGCGGTGGTCCCCGCCGAGCGGCTCGTGCCGGTCCCCGCGGAGATCCCGACGGACATCGCGGCAGCCGTCCTCCTCCAGGGGATGACGGCGCACTACCTCCTGCACTCGATCGCGCCGCTGAGCGACGGGGAGGTCGTCGTCGTTCAGGCGGCGGCCGGTGGGGTCGGGCTGTTGCTCACCCAGATGGCGACGGCAGCGGGCGTCGAGGTGATCGGGACCACGTCGACGGACGAGAAGGCGGCACTCGTGCGGGGCGCGGGCGCCGTCGAGGTCGTGGTGCGCGGCCACGACGACCTGGCGGCCGTCGTGGCGGAACGGACCGACGGCGCCGGCGCACGTGTCGTGTTCGACTCCGTGGGCCGGGATACGTTCGACGAGAGCCTCGGCCTGCTGGCACGGCGCGGCTGTCTCGCCCTCTTCGGTCAGTCGAGCGGCGCGGTCCCGCCGATCGACGTCTCCCGGCTCCAGAAGGCAGGATCGGTCTTCCTCACGCGGCCGGGACTCGCGGACTACGTGGCCACGCGGGAGGAGCTCCACCATCGCGCCGATGCCGTCTTCTCGTCGGTGGCGAGCGGCAGACTCGACGTCCGGATCCACGCGCGCTTCCCGCTTGCGAGGGCGGACGAGGCGCACCGATCCGTCCAGAGCCGGACGACGGCGGGCAAGCTCATCCTCGTGACCGGCCTCGGAGCAGGGCGATGACCTCCTGTACGCTGCACCGCTTCCGAGGAGAAGGGGACTCGTGAGGGCCGCTCTGTTGACCGGCCCCCGGGCGATCGAGCTACTCGATCGAGATGCACCTCGCCCCGAGCCGAACGAGGTACTGGTGCGGGTGGAGTCGATCGGCATCTGCGGCACCGATCTCAGCATCTACGCCGGGAAGATCCGGGTGGCGTACCCGCGCGTGATGGGACACGAGATCGTCGGGACGGTCGCCTCAGGTGTTCGGTCGGGCGAACGGGTCCTCGTCGACCCGGGGATCGCGTGTGGGCGTTGCACCCAGTGCCGGGAGAACCGGAGCAACATCTGCACGCGAGGCTGGCTGATCGGTCGCGATCGAGATGGCGGGCTGTGCGAGCTCGTGACAGTCCGGTCGTCGAACGTCCACCCGCTCCCGAACGGACTCGATCCCACGACCGCCCCTCTCCTGCAGGTGCTCGCGACGTGCGCCCATGCGCAGCGCCGCATCGGCATCACGCCCGGAGAGAGCGTCGTGGTGCTCGGGCTCGGAGTCACGGGACTCCTGCACCTCCAGCTGGCGAGGCTCCGGGGAGCCGGACCCGTGATCGGGGTCACGAGGTCGGCGCGGAAGCTCACGATCGCTCGCGGGTTGGGTGCGGACCACACCGCGGCGGCGGACGGAACGGAGGCCGAGGCCGTGGCCGAGGTGCTCCCGGGCGGCGCCGACATCGTGATCGAATGTGTCGGTACCGTCGGCGCGCTGGCACGGGCGATGGAGATGGTGCGCACGGGCGGACGGATCCTCGCGTACGGCACGATGACCGAGACGACCGGATCCGTCCCCTTCTACGACCTTTATCACAAGGAGATCGCGATCATCGGCGCGCGTTCGGCGCGGGTCGAGGACTTCCCGTTCGCGATCGACGAAGTTGCCTCGCGCCGCATCGCGCTCGACCCGCTCGTCTCGGCGCGCCACCCGCTCGACGACATCGACGGCGCGATCGAGGCCGCGAGCGCGCCGGGGGCCCTGAAGGTGTTCGTCGATGCCTGAGCGGCGCCGATGAGCGGGAATGCGAGCGTGACCGACCGGACGGAGTCGCCCGCGGCGGTCGAGCTGCGACAGGCGTCGGTGCGGATCGACGGGCGAACGGTGCTCGGCCCTGTCGACCTGCGGGTGGGACGGGGAGAACGGTGGGTGCTCCTCGGCCCGAACGGGGGCGGGAAGACCACGCTCCTCGCGCTCGCGGGCGCACGACGGCAGCCGTCGTCGGGCCGGGTGGAGGTGCTCGGCGCTGCCCTGGGACGCGCGGACCTGCGCGCGATCCACCCCAGGATCAGCCACACGAGCCATGTGCTGGCAGAGCGGACGCCGCCGGGGCTGACGGTCCGGACCGTCGTGCTGACCGGGAAGCGAGCGGCCCTATCGCCCTGGTTCCAGGCGTTCGACGAGGAGGACGAGCGCCGCGCGGTGACGCTCCTCGATCGCGTGGGCTGCGCGCATCTCGCCGCGCAGCGCTTCGACACGTGCAGCCAGGGGGAACGGCAGCGGGTGCTTCTCGCCCGCGCCCTGTATCCGTTCCCGGAGCTGATGATCCTCGATGAGCCCGCGTCCGGGCTGGATCTCCCGGCGCGGGAGACGCTGATCGAGGCCCTCGAGGCCGTGCTGGCCGAGCCGTCGGCCCCGACGACGATCCTCGCGACGCACCACCTGGAGGAGATCCCACCGTCCTCGACCCACGCCGCCCTGCTGCGCGACGGGTCGATCGTTACGAGCGGCCCGATCCAGGAGGTGCTGACGCCGGGTTCGCTCGAGGCGTGCTTCGGCATCGCCGTGGACGTCGGACGGCGCGGTGCGCGTTGGTGGGCCGTGGCCCGTGCGGAGCCCTAGCTCCCCGCGACAGCGTCGGCGTTCACCGCGTAGGGAGGGATCCGGCCGGAAAGCGCCTCGATCACCTGCTGCACGGCCTTGCGTTGGAGCTCGCGGAGCGATTCTTCGCTGTAGAAGGCCGCGTGCGGCGTGACGATCACGTCGTCGCGGTGGAGGAGCGGGTCGTCGGGCGACGGGGGCTCCACCTCGAGGACGTCCAGGCCCACCCCGCCGAGCCGGTCCTCTGCGAGCGCGGCACGGAGCGCATCGAGGTCGACCAAGGGGCCGCGGGACGTGTTCACGAGGATCGCGCCGGGACGCAGCAGCGCGAGCTCCGCCGTGCCGATCAGATGGTGGCTGTCTGCGGTGAGTGGGGCGTGAACGGACACGACGTCCGCTTCGGCGAGGAGCTCCTCGAGCGTCATCGGATCCGCTCCCGCCTGGCGGACCGCGTCGTCGGGGACGAAGGGATCGGTGGTGACGATCCGATAGCCGAGCGGCGCCATCTTGGCGGCGAGCGCCCGGGCGATGCGGCCGAACCCGACGAGGCCCAACGTCCGCCCGCGAAGTCGATGGAGCGGCCGGGCGTCGGTGGGCGTCCAGGATCCCGATCGCACCTTCCGGTCAAGCAGCGTCACGCCGCGGGCGAGGGAGAGGATCAGCGCGAGAGCGTGATCGGACACCTCATCGATGCAGTAGTCCGGCACGTTCGTGACGAGGATCCCTCGCGCGGTCGCCTCGTCGACGTCGACGGTGTCGAGCCCGATACCGTAGCGAGCGATGACGCGGCATCGGTCGAGCCCACGGATCACTTCCGCCGGCATCTGCGCGTAGCAGTTCAACACGCCGTCCGCGCCCGCGACGGCCTCGCGGACCTCCTCGATCGATGCGGCGTTGGAGCCGAAGCGGAGCTCGTGCCCGGCCTCGCGCAGCAGCTCCCGCTCCTGCTCCAGGTCCGGGAAGACGTGGTCGGTCACCGCGACGAGCGCCATCACGCGCCTCCGCCCGGGATCGCCCCGACCGGAGCGGACCGTCCGGTTCTCGTGGTGCCCGAGGTGGACGCCAAGATCGTGGCAGCAGGCACCGGGAGGATCGAGACGCGCCCGATGTCGCCGTCGACGGCGACGAGCGAGCCACTCTCCCCCAGCGAGTCGGCATCCACCCCGATCTCTGGCCCGATCACCGCAGGGACGCCGAGCGACCGTGCCACCTCGAACAGGTGCGCGCCCGCGGTTCCGCCGGACGACACGAGTGCGGCACCGTGCCAGAGCAGCGGCGCCAGGTGGGGCAGCGGGAGCGGCGCGGCGAGGACCTCGCGGGGACCGGGGCGGTCGAGCGAGCGGAGCTCGCGGAGGGGATGGAGTCGCCCGGCGCCGATCCCGGGCGAGACCGGAACCGCTTGGAACCCCCGACCCCGTGCGAGCACGACTTCTGCGACGAACGGCTCCCAACGCCCGGGACCGGTGCGGAGCGCGGGCGGCACACCTTCGATCGCTCGATCGATCTCCTCCCCGGTGAGCCGCCACACGAGCTGCGACGAAGGGAGGAGCCCTGCCTCGGCGAGGAGCTCGCCCACCGTGCGGACGAGCCCGACGATCCGACGAGCGGCATCCGGGCCCGGCGCTGCGAGCCCGGCGATCGCCCGAACACCGTCCGTCACGCGACCCCGGAGGAGGAGGCGCACCACGTCCGCTGCTCGCTCACGGGCCACCGACGGCGGCACGCTCCAGACCTCGGCGGCCGCCTGGTCGGCGAGCGTTCGCGCCTCCGCGAGCGCCGACGCCGGATCGTGCACCCCGATCGGATCCGCCCGGATCCCTTCCGCGGCCCACGACTCCGTGGCGCCGAGCGCCCAGGGGAGCACGAGCTCGTCGCCCAGCGGTCCCGGGAACGCCGTCACGAGCCGGGCCACGCCCTCGGCGTCGGCCGGGACGGCACGGGGTGCGCGGATGCGCGGCTGTGGATCAGAGGGCGGTGCCTCGGACCGTCGCGCCGGGCCGATCTGCAGCAGAGCGACCTCGTCGCCCACGGCGCCCCATTCGATCGTGGTGGCGGCGACGGAGTCGGCGGCACGCCGCGCGAGGCCGGCCGCCGCCGCCACCGTCGCCGCCGGGATCCGGCTCTCGGCGTGACCGACGATGCTCCCGTCCGCCGCCACCCTCACGTCGAGGCCGCCGTGGCGACCGGCGACCACGCCCGACGGCCCTCCCGGCGCCACGGAGACGTCGACCATGCCGTCGTCACGGACCCGCGCCGTGCCTCCGGCGTCAAGCCGGAGGAACGGCTGCACCAGCACGGCGATCCGCACCGCGTCCACGTCCACCCCGGCTTCGACGCACCTGCCCAGCGCGTCGCCGGAGAACGCGGACGCCCAGCATCCCCGGATGGCGGTGGGCAGGTCGCCCGACTCGATCCCGAGATAGCTCGCGAACGCCCCCGACCAACGGCCGTCGTCGTCCAGGGCCGTCGACGACCGCACCACGAAGGATCCGCGTCCACCGTCCGTCCCTCCGCTCGACGGGAGTGCCGGAGGGACCGCGGCCTCCACCGCTGCGAGGTAGGCGCTCGGACGGCCCGCGATCTCGAGCGCTCGCGCACCCGCGGCGATCGCGGCCGCGGACGCCTCCAGGGGAAGGATCCATCCCGGGAGGACGGGCAGCCCGGCATCCGCGGCCGCAGCCAACGCGGCCGCCTTCACGCCCGCGATCGCGGGGTCGCGCGCGGCGGGGTGGTCGAGCGCGAGGGGTGCCGCTGCGACCATCGCTCAGCCTGCGAGCGTGATCTCGTCGATCGGGAAGGACGTGATCAGCTCGTGCCCCGTGTCGGTCACGATCAGCATCTCTTCGAGGCGCACCCCGAACTCGTGCACCTTCCCGTGCTGGGTCTCGAGCGCGAACACCATGCCCGGCGTGATCTCGATCGGATGGTCGAGGGACCAGATCCGCGAGATCACCGGCTGGTCGTACTGCGCCAGGCCGAGACCGTGGCCCCACAGGTTCGCCGCCGCCTCGTCCTCGTCCGCGTAGCCCCACGTGTCCATCGCGGAGGGCCACTTCGAGGCGATGTCACGGGTCGAGACGCCCGGTTTCACGGCGTCGATCGAGTCCCGGAGCCACGTCAGGGCCGTGTCGTAGTACCGCTTCATCTCGTCGGTGGGCGTCCCCCCCACGCAGTAGGTGCGGTAGACGCACGACTTGAAACCGTTCCACGTGAGCGCCGCCACGTCGATGATCACGAGCTCCCCCGGCCTGATGATCCGATCGGAGAAGTTGCGCCAGTTCGGCCAGGCGTTCGGCCCGGACGACACGATCACGTCCTCCACGTCCTCGACGCCGGGGAAGGAGTAGAGGAACTCGAACCCGTGGGCGGCGACCTGGTTCTCCGTGAGCCCCGGACGCAGCCATTGCGACATCTCGTAGTGGAGCGCGTCGCAGATCGACCCGACGATCCGTGAGCAGTTCTGCTCGTCGGGGCTCTTCACCGCGCGCGCCTCCATCATCGGCGTCATCCCGTCGGTCCAGGCGATCCCGGTCTGCTCGAACGTCCTCATCATCGTGATGTCGATGAAGTCCACGCCGAGCGGCTGGTCCTTGACGCCGGCGTCCTCGAGGTCGTCCGCGAGGGCCTTCGTGAACTTCTCGACCTGCATCGTGGACGCGGCCCCGGCCGCGCCCTTGATCCAGGCGAAGGAGTGCCGCACGTTCTCCTGGGGGATCCACGGCGAGTGCGCCTTGATGTGGATCCCGAGGTCGCCCTGCTCGTAGAGGATCGGCGCCTTGCCGGCGGGGAGCACCGCGTACCGGAGCCCCGGCTTCAGCTTGTTCCAGCCGGGGGTGAGGGTCGACGTCACGTAGCGGATGTTCTCGTCGTACATCAGCAGCATCGCGCCGAGCCCGTGACGCTCCATCGCGGCCTGGGCCCGGTCGAACCGGTACGCCCGCACAGCGTCCCAGTCGATGCCCCGCTTCCATTCGATGTTCGCGTAGCCGAACGCTTCCTTCATCGCGACCTTCCTTCCATCCCTTTGGCCATTCCCTTGGTCTCTCCTCGCGACGATCGCCTCACGTCGTGACCTGATCGACGATCGCCGAGAACGCCTCGTCGTCGAGGAGTCCCTTCGTCTGGAGCGATCGGGACTTGACCTCGTCGAGGATCTCCTGCATCTGCTCCGGAGTGGCCGAGCGACCGAGCCGGTCGAGCCCGGCCGCGACCGAGTCCAGCCCCGACCCCTTCCCGAGGACCAGCACCGGTTGGGGTTGACCGACGAGCTCCGGGCGATACGGGAACGATTCGGTGAGCTCGTCGCCGACGTTGCGGACCCACGTCGTGATGATCCCGGACTCGACGTTGTACAGGCGCTCCCCCACCACCGGCCGGTTCGAGGGCTGGTCGACGCCGGCCAGGTCCATCACGAGCTTCGAGAGCTCGAAGAAGCGCTCGGTTCGGATCCCTGCGTCGATGTCATACATCGTGAGGAGCGCCAGCACCGTCTCCTCCATCGGCGTGTTCCCAGCACGCTCGCCGATGCCGGTCACGGTGGTCTGGATCACCTCCACCCCCTCCGCCACCGCGAGGAGCGTGTTCGCCACCCCCAGCCCGAAGTCCATGTGGAAGTGAGTCTCGAGCGGGACCCCCAGGCGCTCTCGCGTCTGGCGGACGAACATCCGCACGCCGTGGGGCGAGAGGACGCCGAACGTGTCCACCAGTCCGACCGCGTCCACGTGCCCGTCCGTCGCCACCTTCTGGAGGAGGTCGAGGTACTCGACGAGGCCGGCTCGCGTGGCGTCGAT
Source organism: Actinomycetes bacterium (assembly GCA_021155985.1). GTDB lineage: Bacteria > Actinomycetota > UBA4738 > UBA4738 > HRBIN12 > JAJNBA01. The sequence continues at coordinate 1,393 of JAJNBA010000013.1, read as the reverse complement.
CGGGAAGAACGAGACCGTGAGCCCGAGCTCGTGGGCGAGGCTCGTGGCCTCGACCGACGCGTCGATCGCCCGTTGCACGGGCCAGCGATACGCCTTCTCCACGAGGTGGTGGCTCGAGGGGATCTCCATCACGACGCCGTCGACACCGCAGTCCGCCGCGCGCTTCACGTCGTCGACGATGCACCGCGAGAACGCATAGATCTTCGAAGGCAGCCCCATCTTCACCATCTCGCGGACGGCCGCGTCGTCGGCGGGCGAGACCGCCGGCAGACCGGCTTCGATCCGCGGGACGCCCGCTTCGGCCAGTGCCTCGGCGATCCGCAGCTTGTCGTCCTTCGTGAACACGACGCCCGCCTGCTGCTCGCCGTCGCGGAGGGTGACGTCGTGCACCTGGACCGAGGCCGGCAGGTCGAGCGTCTCGCGGATCTCCGGAAGGAAGTTCCAGGGGCTCGTGAACCATCGATCGGTGTGCCAGGGTCCCTCGCTCATGCGCGTGCCTCCCACGTACCCGGTGAACGGGCTCGGTTGTTGTGCACTATATGTGATTCACCCCGGACGCCGATCGGAGGCGGCGCCGGCGTCCCACCTCAGTCGGGCGCCTACGATATTCGATATCGTGCGTTCTGCAATCGTTCGCTCCATGAGGCCAGAGAGGGGTTCGGATGCTCCGGCACGTGGCCATGTTCAAGTGGAAGGACGGCGTTCCCGACGAGCGCAAGGTAGGTGCCAGGGATGCCCTGGCAGCGCTCAAGCAGCAGGTGCCGAGCGTCGTCGAGTACACGGTCGGATTCGATATCGGGCGCAACCCCAACAACTGGGACATGGTGCTGGTGGCCGACTTCGAGGAGGTCGCCGGGCTGGAAAGCTACTTCGCGAACCCGCTGATGAACTCAGCGTCCGATCTCGTCGCCTCGGTGACCCAGAAGGAGATCACCGCGCGCGTCCAGTTCACGTTCTGAGCCCATGGCCGTCATCGACATCCACAACCACGTCACACCCCGCCGGTTCGTGCGCGCGATCGAGGAGCGGGGCGAGTGGCACACCCTGGACGCGGACGTGGGCGAGCTCCACATCCCGAAGTTCTCGATCCCGGCTGAGGAGCGGATCGAAGAGATGGACCGCATGGGCGTCGACGTGCACGTCCTCACCGTGAACACCGGTTTCTTCAAGTACGACCGTCCGCCGGACGTCGCCCGCACGATCGCCGACGAGTGCAACGAGGAGCTCTCCGAGATGATGCGAGCCCATCCGGATCGCTTCATGGGCCTCGCCTCGATCCCGCTCCAGGACGTCCCGGCCGCGGTCGCCGTCATGGAGCACGCGATGGGTGAGATGGGATTCAAAGGGATCACGATCGGCGACCACGTGGACGGCGTGACGCTGGACGATCCTC
>JAJNBA010000084.1 GCA_021155985.1 Actinomycetes bacterium | reverse complement strand
CTGGGCTCCGACGAGCTGATGGTGGTCGGCGGTGGCAATTCAGGCCTCGAGGAGGGGATCTTCCTGACTGACCCAGTTCGCCGACCGGGTCACGATCGTGGAGCGAGGCGAGCGGTTGCGGGGGTCGAGGATCCTGCAGGCGAAGGTGCTGGATCACCCACAGATGAAGGTGAAGCTGCAGCACGGCGTGAAGGAGTTCCGGAGGAAGGAGGACGGTTCCGGGAAGCTCGGGTCGGTCGTGATCGAGGACTTCGTCTCGGGCGCGCTGGAGGAGCAGCACTCCGCGGGCGTGTTCGTGTTCATCGGGCTCGTCCCGAACACCGGCTTCCTGAAGGGGAGCGTCGAACTGGATGAGCGTGGGTTCGTCGCCACCGATCCGACGTTCATGAGCTCGATGCCGGGGGTGTTCGCCGCGGGCGACGTGCGGGACGGCTCGACGAAACAGCTCGCCTCGGCGGTGGGCGAAGGAGCGGCGGCGGCGATCCAGATCCGCGGCTACCTGGACCGGCTGGACCGCCGCTCGATGTGAGGGATGATGACGAGATGCCCCTGCAGCCGAACGAGATCTTCGAGCTGATCGTCAAGGCGGACGAGAAGCTGAAGTACGCCACCGCCGACAAGACGGGAACGAGGACGCAGCAGGCGAGGGATCTGCTCACACAGGCTCGGGACGCCGCGCGTGCGATCGGGAACGAGCAGCTGGTGCAGCAGGCGGAGCTGCGACTCTCGGATCTGGCTTAGCTCGTCGACCAGCCGCGGAACGCCGTCAGGAGGACGGCTTTCTGTTCCTCGGTCATCTGCTCTTCGGTGAGGCTGCCGGTCACGCGGATCGTGGCTTCCATCTGAAGGAGATGACGCGTGCACCCGTCGCACGCGGCGATGTGTGCCTCGAACCGCCGCCGCCGTCTGCCCCGCACGCTGCCGTCGAGGTAGCCGGTCACCAGTTCCACCAGCTCCTTGCAGGTCAGGTCGCGTCCCATCACGTCGTCTCGCTCGAGAGGTAGGCCTCCAGCGCGCTCCGCACCTTCGCTCGCGCGCGATGCAGGAGCACCCGCTGATTCGTCTCGGTCAGGTCGAGCGCGTTACGGACCTCCTCCGACGTCCAGCCCAGGGCGTCTCGCAACCGGATCACTTCGGCCTGCATCGGAGGGAGTCCGTCGATCACTCTGCCGATGACGGCGAGGGTCTCGCGGCCGAGGAGACGATCCTCCGGGATCCCGGTCCAGTCGTCGGGCAGCGTCGACCAGGCCCCCTGCGATGAGGCCTCGCCGGTATCGAAGCGGTCGGGATCCACGGCCGGCGCGTCGAGATCGTCGCCGGCGAGCGAGGCGAACGGCAGGCTCCGCCCCTCCCGCTGGCCGCGGGTCTTCGCGATGTTCGTCAGGATCCGGAAGATCCAGGTACGCAGGGACGACCTCCCCTGGAAACGGTCGATGCCGCGAAGGACGCCGAGCCACGTCTCTTGGACCACCTCTTCGGCGACGGCTGCGGTCGAGACGTACATGCGGGCGACGCGGAGCATCGATGGCTGCAGCATCTCGACGAGCGACATGAAGGCACCCTCGTCACCTGCGCGGAGGCACTCGACGAGCGATCGGTCGTCGAGGCGAGAAAGCGACTCTGCCACGCGGGCAGCCTAGCGACGGAAGGCGACGGGGGGCTAGATGACTCGGACGGCGCCCCACGGTTCGTCGTAGCCGTACATGGAATCGACCCTCGACTGTCCTCCGGGTGCGGGGCTCGAGGCGTGGATGATCATGCCGCCGCCGACGTAGATCGCGATGTGCGGACCGTAGTTCCCGTAGTAGACGAGGTCGCCCGGCTGCACCGTCGACAGCGGGATCCTCGGGAAGCTCGAGTACTGCGCCTGGGCCGAATGCGGGAGCCCGACGCCTGCCTGCCCCCACGCATAGACGGTCACGCCCGAACAGTCCAGTCCTATGGAGGGGTCCGCTGAACCGAATACGTATGGCGTCCCGACCACCGAGTACGCCGCCTGCACCGCGATCCCCGCTGCCGAGACGTTCGGCGGGGGGACGAAGTCCGGGACAGGATCCGGCGTCACGGACTGCGTGGCCTCTTCCTGGGCCTGCTGGAGAGCGGCGCGCTGCGCCGCGAGGGCTTCGAGGTAGGTCTCGCGGTCGGTCTCCAGGTCCCGCGCGAGCGACTCCTGCTGATCGATCATCTCCTCGATCTGGGCCAGCTCGTCGGCGATCCGGTCGGCCTGCTTCTGTCGCTCGGAGAGGACCCCGGTGTACCGGTCTGCCGCCCAGTCGGCCTCCTTCCGCGCGTTCAGCGCCGTGCGGGCGATCTCCGCGTCGGCCTCGGCGACGGCGCCCATGAACTCGAGGCGGTCGGAGAACTCGGCGATGGTCTCGGCGCCGAGGAGGCCGTCGACCTGCGACCCGGTACCGACGTAGGCCTGCACGGCTCGCTTCGCGAGCCGTCCCTCGGCTGTCTGCGCCAGTCGCTCGGCGACGTCACGCTGCTCCCGCGCTTCCGCGAGCCTGCGCTCGATCAGCGCGAGTCGGTACTTCGCGTCGTTGTACTGCTCGGCGAGGACCTCGAACTCATGCTGCAGTCCTGCGAGCTTCGCTTTCGCTGCCTCGACCTCTTCGGCGGACGGCGCCGCGAGGGAGGCGATGCTGAGCCCGGAGAGGAGAACGGGGAGCGCGAAGACCACGGCTACGAGGAGCCGTGCGATCCGCGTTCGCGTCCCGGTCATATGCTCCTAGGTCCGAGTAGTACGAAAGGCTCCGTCGCCGGAGCCGTCGGCCGAGGCTACCGGCGCCCCGTGGGGTCGTCAAACCCCTGTTGCGCGATAGCGAACATGCGTGGGGCGGACCGTTTCCGGCCCGCCCCGTGTATCGGCCGTCGGGACGGCGGGACTTGAACCCGCGACCTCAGCGTCCCGAACGCTGCGCGCTACCAAGCTGCGCCACGTCCCGAACCTCTCATTCTAGCGGGTCGCCATCGGGTGCCGACGCTCCTGGATGAAGGTCGAGGTACGTGGCCTCCGGCCGGCACCAGAACCGGAACGGCGCGTACTTGCTCGTTCCGAGACCCGGGGACGTGTGGAGCACCGCGGACCCCATCCGGACCAGCCCCGACGCGAACGCCCGCGGCATCGAGCAGTTGGTCACCAACGCGCCGATCCAGGGGAGCCGGACCTGGCCTCCGTGGGTGTGCCCGGCAACGATCAACCCGTACCCGAGCGCGGCTGCCTCGGGAGCCGTGTCGGGAGAGTGCATCACGGCGACGCCGAAGTGCTCGTCCTCGCTCCGGGGAGCGACACGGAGGTCGTGGCGCCGGATGTGTGCGTCGTCGAGACCGAGGAGCTCGGTCTCGAGCCCGAGGAGCGAGGTCGTCCGTCGCGAATCCGTGAGGTCCTCCCACCCGTCCGCGACGAGGGCTCGGATCAGATCGGGCGCACGACCGGGTGCCGCTCGCCGGCGAGGGCGCCCCGGGCGGAAGTACGCCAGGTAGTTGAGCGGTCGGGGCACGAAGTAGTCGTTCGATCCGAGCACGAACCACGACGCGATACGACCGCGCACCGCCCGCACGCTCTCGACCGTCGTGTCGATCGCTTCCGGCTCACCCAGCAGATCCCCGGTCACGACCGTGACATCCGCCGCGGGCAATCCTGCCAGGAAGCGCGTCTTCCGAGGGTCGTGACGAACGAAGTGGAGGTCGGACAGATGCAGCACGACGAAGGGCTGCGCGGCCGCCGGTAGGATGTTCAGGCGGTGCCGGGTCACCCGGTAGCGGAACCGCTCGATGAAGATCCCGTAGAGCACGCAGCCGACGCCGAGCGCGGCGACCGTCACGACCACGGGGAACACGGGGGGAGTGTAGTGAGCGACCCGACGCTGAAGGAGCGCCTCGCCACGGAGATCACCGGTGCGCTCCGCGCGGGGGAGAAGATCCGTCTCGGCGCGCTCCGCATGCTCTCGGCGGCCGTCACCAATCGGGAGAAGGAGCTCCGGCACGACCTCTCCGACGACGAATTCAGGGACGTCGCCGCGAAAGAGATGAAGAAGCGAGCCGAATCGATCGAGGCGTTCGAGGGCGCCGGGCGGGAGGCGCTCGTCGAGAAGGAGCGAGCCGAGCGGGAGGCGATCGCGCCCTACGCGCCGGAGCCGATGTCCGACGCCGACCTGGATGCGTTGGTGGACGAGGCGTTCGCGGCCACCGGAGCCACGTCGGAGAAGGAGTTCGGCGCCGTGATGGGATTCCTCATGGGCAAGGCGAAGGGCCGCGTGGACGGGAAGGTCGTGCAGGATATGGTGCGCGCCAGGCTGGACGGGTCGACCTAGCCTCCCCCTCCACCGTTCCCGTTCCCGTTCCCGTTCCCGTTCCCGTTCCCGTTCCCGTTCCCACCGCCGTTGCCTTGGTCGCCCACGAAGATCCTCACGGTGGAGCCCTGGACGACCTCGGTCGTGCTGCGAGGCTCCTGGGAGATCACGTATCCGACCTTGTCCGGATCATCCGTCTGCACACGCACGAGGTTGACGACCAGCCCGAGTGAACGGAGGAGCTCCGCCGCCAGGTAGCCGCGCATGTCGACCACCCGAGGCATCGTGACCTTGGCCGGGACACCGGTCGAGATCTGGATCTGGATGAGCGTGCCGAGGGCGGTGATCGATCCGCCACCGGGGGACTGACTGAAGACCTGGCCCTTCGGGCTGCTGTCGTCCACGACCTCGACGGATGCGCGGAAACCGGCCTCCGACAGGGCCGTGATCGCTTCCTGCCGACGCATGCCGATGACGCTCGGAACGGGTCCCTCGGGCGGCTTCGGGGGGTCGGGGAACCCGATCGCCGGCAGTCCCTGCATCACCCTCGACATGAACGACACCCAGATCGGCGCCGCGACGGTGCCGCCGAAGACCGAGCCCATCGAGTAGGGATTCCCCGGCGAGCCCACCCAGACCACGGTCGTGAACTGCTTCGTGTACCCACCGAACCAGACGTTCGTGTTCTCCTGCGCCGTGCCGGTCTTGCCGGCGACCGGCCAGCTGCCCCATGCGCCGAACGCGCTTGCCGCCGTGCCCGAGACCGGCACGGCCTCGAGCATCGACGTGATGAGGCGCGCGTCGCCCTGCTTGAGCACCGGGTCGCAGGCACGCTCGTGCTCCAGGATCGCCTCGCCGTCCCGCTCGATCGATTGGACGGTGTAGGGGTCACAGTGCCGGCCGTCGTTCGCGATCGTCTGGTACCCGGCGGCCATGTCGACGGGCGAGATCGCCACCGAGCCTGTCGCGAGAGCCGGCACGGCGAGCAAGCCCTCCGTCGTGGGATCCATTCCGATCATCTGCTCGGAGATGTCCGCGACCACCGCCGCACCGACGTCGAGGATGAGCTGCGCGAACACGACGTTGATCGAGTCCTCGGTGGCCGTGTACAGATCGACGAGCCCGACCCCGCTGCCTTCGGCGTTCGAGACGCAGTGATCCTCGTCGTCCCAGGCAGGCGAGCACCACGGCGAGGAGCTGGAGTAGGTCTGCGTCGGCGGGATGCCCCGCTTGAACGCGCCGGCGAGCACGAACGGCTTGAACGCCGACCCGGGCTGATGGCCGGTGGTCGCGAGGTCGAGCTTCTCCTTCCGGTAGTTCCGGCCGGAGAGGATCACCTTCACCGCGCCCGTCCGGTTGTCGATCGTGACGATCGAGACGTCGGGAGGCGGCGAGCCGGGCGGCGGACTGATCGAGACCCGCAGGGGCCTCCGTGCCTCCTCCTCGGCCCATGACTGCCAGTCCGGCTCGAGGGTGGTGTGGATCTCGAGGCCGCCCTCGTACAGCATCCGCCGGCGCGCCTTCTGGGTCTTCCCGAGCGCCTCGGTGAACTCGCCGGACCTATTCTCGATCATCTGGTCGGTCAGGTACTTCACGAAGAACGGGGGGTGCCGGCGGACCAGCCTCCCGGCATCCTCGGGCAACCCGAGCGGGAGCCCCCGGACGTGGGCAAGACGCGCCTCGCTGATCCATCCGAGGGCCTCCATGCGCTTGAGAACGTCGTCGCGCCGAAGCCGCGCAACCTCAGGATTGTCGATCGGCTCGTAGTAGTCCGGCTCACGGATCAAGCCTGCGAGCATGGCTCCCTCGGCCAGGGTGAGCTCACGCGCGGGCTTCCGGAAGTAGAACTGCGCCGCCGTCCCGATGCCGTAGACGCCGTTCCCCATGTAGACCTGGTTGAGGTAGAGCTCGAAGATGCGCTCCTTCGAATAGCGCTGCTCGACACGGATCGCCAGGGCGAGCTCCTGGATCTTGCCCTCCACGCTCTGGTCGAAGCGGTCCCGCCCGAGCCCGAGGGTGAGGCCGACCAGCTGCTGCGTGATCGTCGAGCCGCCCTGGACCACCTCGCGCGCCTTCGCGTTCTCGATGATCGCTCGGATCAGGGACGACACGTCCAGAGCGCCGTGCTGGAAGAAGTCCGAGTCCTCGATCGCGAGGACCGCCAGCTGGGTAGCGCGCGAGATGGCGCCGAGCTTGACGATCTCCCGGTTGTCGAGGTACAGGCGGGTGAGGATCGAGCCGTCGGCGGCGTAGATCGTCGAGCGCTCCGGGAAGCGCGGGATCCGCGTGAAGTCGGATCCCAGCGCGTCGAGGCGGGAGCGGATCTCGTTCACCCCGAGCCCCGCGGCGGCGAACGGCGGGGCGAGCACGGCGGCGGTGAGGATCGATGTAGCGAGGATCACCGGGATCAGTAGGAGCGCGGCGATCGGCTTGAAGGAGACCCGATCGTGGACGGATCGGGGCACGCGCGTAGGTCGAGGGCCGGAGCGGCCCCCCGGTGGCGGAGGTCCCGCCGGGCGGCGACCGGTGTCCACGCTCATGGGGTCACATCAGGATACGTCGGATCGTTCCTCCACCCGGTCGGTACGATGCGCCTCCATGCGTCCACGCCCACGCCTCCCGTTCTTGGTGCCGGTGCTCGTCGTGAGCGGGCTCGCGGGCACCACGTTCGCCGGCACCTCGCTCGCCGGCGCCGCGGAGCGCGCCGCCACCGCGCCCCCGACCACACCGGTGCGCGTGATCGAGGTCCAGGGGCCGATCGACCGACCGCTCCTCGCGTTCATCGAAGAGCGGCTCGCAGAGGCCGAGCGGGCGGGAGCGATCGTGGTGTTCCAGCTGAACACGCCGGGGATGCTCGGCCAGAACGGCCTCGCGCTCGCGAACCGGGTCGCCCGGCTCGACGTGCCGGTCCTCAGCTGGGTGGGGCCGGTGCCGGCGAAGGCGAGCGGCGGGGGCTTGCTCCTCATGCTGGCGTCCTCGCTCGCCGGGGTCGCACCGGGCTCGCAGACGGGTCCTCTCCGGCCGGTGGACGTTCTCCGTCCCGAGGTGGGGTCCGCGGAGCTGCGAACGCGGATCGAAGGGTGGCTCGCGCTGCGGGGGCGGCCCGACGTCGATCTCGACGCGCTCGAGAGGCCGCTGGCCGCTCGAGAGGCACTGGCTGTCAAGGCCGCCCACGTGGCGACGTACACCGTCCCCGAGTTCCTGATCGCCGTGGACGGGATGACGGTCCCGACGCCTAGCGGAGCCGTCGTGCTGCGGACGCGAGTGGCGACCACGGAAGCGGAGGCCGGCGAGCGCACGGTCGACATCCGCTTCGAGGAACCGGGCTTGATCGGCCGGGTGCTCCACGCCGTCGCGACCCCTTCCATGGTGTACCTCCTGCTGGTCCTGGGTCTTGCGGCGATCGCGTTCGAGCTCACGCAGCCGGGCTTCGGCTTCGCGGGGTTCAGCGGCGTCGCGCTCCTGATGCTCGCCGCGTACGGGCTCACGGTGGCGGTGCCGTCGTGGGGCGGACTGGGGTTGTTGGTCCTCGGGATCGGTCTCTTGGTGCTCGACGTGCGGCTGCGGAGTCTGAGCTGGCCGACGTGGGCGGGGCTGGCCGCGTTCGTCGCCGGATCGATCCTCGCGTGGGGGCACGTCGACGACTCGATCGCGATCAGCCCGTGGCTGATCGGCGGTGCGGTGCTCGCGAGCCTCCTCTACTACGGGTTCGCGCTGACCGTCGCACTCCAGTCGCGGGACCGGATCGTCGGGACCCAGCGTGGCCTGGTCGGCCTCGTGGGGGAGGCGAGAGGACGCCTGGCGCCCGACGGTCCCGTGTTCGTGAAGGGTACGCTGTGGCGGGGCAGGTCCGAGGGTGACCCGATCGAGCCGGGGACGCCGATCCGGGTCCGCGGCGTCGACGGCCTCATCCTCCGGGTGGCGCCGGAGCTCGCCCGACCGATGGAAGACGCTGGCGCGTAAGGGGTTCCCCCACTTCTTGAGAACGTGTGGCGGCGCAAGCTTCCTCCCGGAAGGGGAATCTCCTTCCCCTCGTTCTTCGAACAACCAGGTGATGGCACTCGAGGAGGCGTCGGCCGGCTGGCAGGGACACGCCGCTTGCCGCGGCGAGGACTCCTCCTTCTACTTCGCGCCGAGCTACTTCGAGAAGCGGGGGGAGAAGCTGGCGCGGGAGGCGGTCGCCAAGCGGATCTGCGCC
>JAJNBA010000012.1 GCA_021155985.1 Actinomycetes bacterium | reverse complement strand
CCCGGCGCCACCGAGATCTGGTTCTCGCCGTCGGGACCCACGCAGATCAGCGCCACGCCGGTGGGCACGCCGGGTCGCATCGCGACCGAGGTCGCCACGCCCTCCGCCCGCAGCGCCTCCAGGGCATCGTGCCCGAGCGCGTCGTTCCCGACGGCCCCCACGAGCACTACCCCTTGGCCGCCGAGCGCCCGCGACGCCGCGACGGCCTGGTTCCCGCCCTTGCCGCCGTGATGCTGCGCGAACTTGCCGCCGGTGACCGTCTGGCCGGGCGCCGGCAACGGAGCCCCGGAGACGACGAGGTCGACGTTGATCGCGCCGATCACGACCACGGACCCGGTCATGCTCTCGCCTCGACCAGCGAGCGCACGCGTTCCACGAACCGCTCCATGAACTCCTCCGCCGCGACCTCGAGCGCCACGCGCGCGTTCGCTTCCGGCTCCCAGCCCACCGGCCACGGGCTTCCGCGCACGCCGGCGAGGTCCGCCACCGTCTCGCCCATCGTCCAACGGCCGTCGGTCTCCACCTCGACCCGGGTAGTCACCAGGCCGGCCAAGGACTCGTCGATCGCGATGGCCACCGCGAGCGGGTCGTGCAGGCGGCAGCCGTCCTCGCCCACGACCGCCGCATAGAAGTCCATGTAGAAGCTGGTCGCACCCTCGATCAGGCGCCCGAGGGGTGAGTCGGGTGCCGGCCCGCACACCGCGTCGAGGTCCGGCCGGCGCATCACCGCTCGCTCCGTGACGTCGAGGCCCACACAGATCGGGAGCCGCGCGTCGTCGGCGCCGGAGAACACGGTGAACACCTCCTCCGCGGCGAGCGGATCGATCCAGATGTTCGCCTCGGCGGCCGGCGTGACGTTGCCGCCCCGCGCGAACGCCCCACCCATCAACGCGAAGCCTCCGAGGAGATCGGGGAGATGAGGCTCCTCGCGAAGCGCGAGGGCGACGTTCGTCAGCGGGCCGGTGGCGATGAGCAGTACCTCGCCGGGTCGCTCTCGGGCCGAGCCGACGATCAGGTCGACCGCCGAGCGGGTCGAGGGCTTGGCCGCCGCCGGCGGCGGGGCGGCCCGGCCGAGCCCTCGTTCGCCATGCACGACCGGGAACGGGACGTGGTCCCGGCCGAGCGGCCGGGCCGCCCCCTGCGCGACCTCGACGTCGCCGCGACCCGCAGCCTCCAGCACCGCGAGCGTGTTCTCCGTCGCCTGCTCGACCGTGATGTTCCCCATCACGCTGGTGGCCCCGATGAGCTCGACCTCCGGAGACGCCACCGCGTAGAGCAGGGCGAGGGCGTCATCCACTCCGGTGTCGACGTCGAGGATCGTGGGACGGGGCGCCATGGCCGGCACAGGGTACTCAGGGGCGGATGGGGCGGATGCCGCTACGCGCCGGCGGGCTCGAGGGCGAACCCGATCAGCTTCGCCGAGACGTCGCGGCTCACGCGGAGCATGTCATCGGGTGTCACGTCACCGTGGTCCATCAACACCTGGATCGCGAGCCCGTCGACCACGGCGCCGATCTGGATCCCGAGCTCGTCGGCGTCGAGTCCCTCCGGGAACTCGCCGGTCGACCGGCCGTGCCGCACGATGTCCGCGATCGAGCGCCGCCACCGGCGGTTCAACACCTCGTGCTCCTTCGCCATCTCCGGGTCACGGAGCGCCCGGACCCAGATCTCCACCCAGAGCGCCCATTCGTCGAGGAACTGGAACTCGGGGAGCAGTCCGGGGACCGAGAGCTCGATCAAGCGGTCCAGCTGCGCCCGCGCGGACGGGTTCTTGCGGAGCTCCCGTGAGAGCCGCAGGTAGAACTGGTCGTTCGCGTACGTGAGCGCCTCGACCAGGAGCCGGTCCTTGGATTCGAAGTAGTAGAGGATCAGGCCGGTGGACACGCCGCACGTCTCGGCGATGTCCTGGATCCTCGTCTCGGAGAGACCGCGATCCGTGATGACCTGCGCGGCGGCCGCGAGGATCTCCTGTCGACGGTCCTTCCCGACCTTAGGCCCGGGCTTGACGCCCGGCTTCGCTTTCGTTCGTCCCATCGCCATCGAGCTCCTGAACGGTGTACAGAGATCATGCGGTCGTAGCCCGCCGGCACGTCCGGTGGCCCGCGAACCGTACCCCGTTGAGCAGCAGAAATCAAAGTCAGGGCTCCCACGAGGGCGTTGACTCACCGTTCAGGATTAGGGCATCATTCGCAAGGCCTCCGGTCAGACACGGGCGGAGGCGGGCCAAGGAAAGGAAGGCGCATGGCGATCAACACGTACGACGCGATCGTGATCGGCGGGGGGCACAATGGGTTGACGGCAGGGGCCTACTTCGCCCGGCACGGCGCGAAGACCGTGGTCCTCGAGGCGAGGCACAAGACGGGTGGCGCCGCCGACACGAGCGCCCCGTTCGCGGATCATCCGGAGATCAACGTCACCACCTACTCCTACGTGATGTCGCTGATGCCGCCGACGATCATCAACGAGCTCCAGCTGAAGAGGCACGGCTACGACGTCACGCCGTTCGGACCGTACTTCCAGGCGTTCCCCGACGGCCGCGCGATCATGGTCTACGCCGACGAGGCAGAGCGCTCGCGCGACTCGATCGCGCAGTTCTCGAAGAAGGACGCCGACGCGCTCCCCGAGTGGGAAGCGTGGCTGAAGGGCGTCGCCGACATCCTCGGGCCGCTGCTCCTGCAGAGCCCGCCGCGCGCCGGATCTCTCGCGATCGGTGATCTCCTCGAGACGGCGCGCACCGCGTGGAAGGTTCGCAAGCTCGGGGTCCGCGGCGTCGGCGACGTGACGCGCCTCTTCACGATGAGCATCACGGACCTGCTGGACGACTGGTTCGAGTCCGATGCGATCAAGGGCATGCTCGCGGTGAACGGCATCATCGGGACGTGGGCCGGGCCGGACGAGCCCGGGACGGCGTACGTGATGCTCCACCACTCGATCGGCGACGTCGGCGACGGTCACCTCGGGTCCTGGGGATACCAGCAGGGCGGCATGGGCGCCGTCTCCGATTCGATCCGGCGCTCCGCGGAGGCGTTCGGCGCCGAGATCCGCACGAACGCACGCGTGAAGTCCATGCTCACGTCCGGAGGTCGGTTCCACGGGGTCGTGCTCGAGGACGGCACCGAGCTCCGCGCGCCGATCGGCGTGACGTGCGTGCACCCGAAGATCGGGTTCCTCGACATGATCCCGCCCACGGATCTGCCGGCCGACTTCGTCACGGACATCCAGCGCTGGAAGACCCGCTCGGGCGTCGTGAAGATCAACGTCGCGATGTCGGAGCTGCCGGACTTCACGGCGATGCCCGGCAAGGAACTGCAGGAGCATCACACGGGCTCCGTGGAGCTGTGCTTCTCACCGGAGTACGCGGAGCGCGCGTTCCAGGACTCCCACATGGACCGGAAGGCCTCGGTGGCTCCCTTCGTCGACGGCGTGATCCCGACGACGATGGACAAGAAGCTCGCGCCCGAGGGCACGCACGTGTTCTCGATGTTCAGCCAGTGGGTGCCGGACGACTGGGTCAACGACCCGCATCGCGAGGAGCTCGACGCGTACGCGAAGCGGATCTTCGACCTGTACGACGAGCTCGCGCCGAACTTCAAGGACGCGATCATCGACTACCAGGTGATCGGTCCGTACGACATGGAGCAGGAGCTGGGGCTGATCGGCGGCAACATCTTCCACGGCGAGCTGTCGGTCGATCAGCTGTTCCACATGCGCCCGGCGCCGGGATACGCGGACTTCCGCACGCCGATCAAGGGCCTCTACCACGGCTCGTCGGCGACCCACGCGGGCGGCGGGGTGAACGGCATCCCCGGCTGGAAGGCGTACCGTGCGGCCGTGAAGGACAGGGCACTCAAGAAGCGCTCGTGACCGAAGGAGAACGGACGCCGCTCCAGCGGATGCTGGAGGCGCGCTCGGTCGCGGTCGTCGGCGCCTCCGTCAAGGAGGGGTCGCTCGGGCAGCAGATGATGCTCGAGCTGGGGCGCGGCGGGTACGCGGGGGCGATCTACCCGGTGAACCCCGGCTACGCCGAGGTGCTCGGGCATCGGTGTTACCCGTCGATCGACGACGTGCCTGGGCCCGTCGACCTCGCGATCGTCGGCGTCGCGAACCAGCGCATCGAGCAGGCCGTGCGTGACGCCGGACACGCGGGCGTGGGCAGCGTCGTGACGTTCTCGTCGCTCTACGAGGAGGAGCCGCCGGAGCCAGGGACGCCGAGCCTCGGAGAGCGGGTGGCGGCCATCGCGCGGGAGCACGGCATGGCCCTCTGCGGTGGGAACGGGATGGGATTCGTGCACGCCGACGAGAACCTGCGGGCAACGGGGTTCCTCACCCCCGACGACCTGCGCCCGGGCGGCGTGACCTTCCTCTCGCACTCCGGATCCGGCTGGGCGGCGTTCCTGTTCAACGACCGGCAGATCCGCTTCAACCTGCTGGTGTCGAGCGGCCAGGAGATCGTCACCACGATGGAGGAGTACCTCTCCTACGCGCTCGACCGGGAGACCACGAAGGTCGTGGCGCTCCTGCTCGAGACGGTTCGGCAGCCCCGCGGGTTCGTCGCCGCCCTCGCGAAGGCGGCCGAGCGCGGCATCCCAGTGTTCGCGCTGAAGGTCGGCCGCACCGAGGGCTCGAAGCAGATGGTGGTGGCGCACTCGGGCGCGCTGGCGGGTGAGCACGGCGCCTACGAAGCCGTGTTCGACGCGTACGGTGTGCACGAGTGCCGCGATCTCGAGGAGATGGCCGACGCGCTCGAGCTCTTCTCGAGCCCGCGCCGCGTCACGAGCGGGACGGGGATCGCGTCGCTCCACGATTCCGGCGGCGAGCGAGCGCTGTTCGTCGACCTCGCCACCGACACGGGCGTGCCGCTCGCCGCGATCTCGGAGGACTCGAGGGCGAAGATCGCCGACGTGCTGGATCCCGGGCTCGTGGCCGAGAACCCGCTGGACGCCTGGGGGACCGGGATCGATGCGGACCGGATCTACGTCGAGAGCTTCCAGGCGCTCCACGACGACCCCGAGACCGCGGCCGTCGCGTTCGTGGTGGACCTGACGCGGCAGGGTGAGCCGTACGACGTCGGGTACCTGCAGGTCGCGCGCGACGTGTGGGAGCGCACGACGAAGCCGTTCTGCGTGATCTCGAACCTCCCGGCGACGATCGCGGACGACGAGGTCGGGATCCTCCGCGAGGCGGGGATCCCCGTGCTCGAGGGCACCGTGACCGGCCTGAGGGCGCTGAAGCACCTACTGGACGATGGTTCGGTCGGATGGCGAGTGCACCCGCTGCCTTCGGTCCCAACGAGCGACCACGCGGACACCTGGCGCCATCGCTTGTCGGGGGCACAGGTCGTGTCGGAGGTTGGGGGCCTCGAACTATTGGAGGGCTTCGGGATCCCGGTCGTCGAGTCGACCCTGGCTTCGTCGCTCGCCGACGCCGAACGGGCGGCGGACCGGATCGGCTACCCGGTGGCGCTGAAGACCGCCGTCGCGGGCATCGTCCACAAGTCCGACGTACGAGGGGTGCGGATCGCGATCGCGGACATCGAGGAGCTCCGGGAGACGTACCGGGACTTCGAGGGACGCCTCGGACCCGAGGTGACGGTGGCTGCGATGGCGCCGCCGGGCGTGGAGGTGGCGCTCGGCGTCGTGCGCGATCCGACGTTCGGCCCGCTCGTGCTCGTCGCGGCCGGCGGCGCCCTGGTGGAGGTCCTGCACGACCGCAAGCTCGCACTCCCCCCGATCGATGTGGACACCGCCCACCGCTTGATCGACCGCCTCGCGATCCGCCCCCTCCTCGACGGCGTGCGCGGAGCGCCGGCGTCCGACGTCGACGCGTTGGCGCGCGCGGTCTCCCGTCTCTCCGTCCTGGCGGTCGAGCTCGGCGATCACATCGCCGAGCTCGACGTCAACCCGGTGATCGTCTCGCCGTCGGGCTGCGTCGCCGTCGACGCGCTCGTGATCCCGGCCTGACCCGTCCCGACGGATGTCACACCCGGGACGTGATGCCGGTCATGGTCCGGCTGGGGATCCATGGCATACAACTCTTCACGAGGGGGTATGCCGGAGACACGATCCGCCGAGCCACCGGATGCGAACCACTCGCGACGGAGCCGGCGGTACGGGAGGTGAGCGGCGTGAAGCGCGAACGGATCGAGAAGCCGAAGCCTCGCCAGCCGCGCGAGCTCGAGATGATCTTGCCGCTCGATCCCCGCGATCCCGACGTCGTTCGCGCCAAGAAGGGCTGGGTCTGGCGGTACGCGGATCGCCGCTGGGCGGCCTAGCGGCTAGAGCGGCTCCTCCACCGGCACCGTCCCCGGCTCCCAGCCCGTGTACGAATCACCCGGGAATCTCCAGATGGATGACGTCGTGGGCGCCTTCCGTCGACCGAACTCCGGAGCACGCGGTTCCGCCCGGAAGTCGAAGACATGCTCGAGGTTGTGGGTGTTGCGGATCCGGTCGGTCAGCGGCTCCAGCCCCCAGTTGTCCGAGATGAATCGGAGCGGCGTGGCGAACTCCCCGACCTCGTCGTCGATCACGCCCCGGCGCGTGTACGGCGAGATCGTGAGCAGCGGAACGCGGATGCCCAGGCCGAGATGATCGACCGAGGGCGGAACCACAGGGTCGTAGAAACCCCCCCACTCGTCCCACGTCAGGAAGATCGCCGTGTGTTCCCACATGTCGGACCGCATCACCTTGTTCACGATCGTCGTGACCCAGTTGTGCGCGTGGCCCGTGGAGAACGGCGGATGGTCGGAGAGCTGGAACCGCGGGGTCACCCACGTGACCGGCGGGAGGGCGCCGGCGTCGATGTCATCGAGGAGCGTGTCGACCGATCGGATGTGTTGGTGCCAGAGGTCGGGGTTGTGGATCAGATTGGAGATCCCGTTGTACGCGTTCCAGAAGTACCCCGGTTGTCCAGGGACCGCGGAGTAGTAGGCCCAGTCGAGACCGGCCTGGGTGAGCTGCTCGCCGACGGTGGGGAACTCGAAGCACGTGTTGTGCTTCGTCAGGTTCCCGGCCTCGTCCGTCACCAAGACGAATACATCGTCCCCCACCGCGTCGCAGCCCCAGCTCTTGAAGAGCCCTCCCTCCTCGAGTGGCCTCGTCCGGATGTTCTCCGGGTTGTCGGCGACGCCGCCCGAGGATCCCGCGATGAAATAGAAGTGGTTCGGGTAGCTGGGGCCGGCTGCGGAGGCGAAGAAGCTGTCCGAGAGGCCGTACTCACGCGCCCAATGCCAGTAGTTGGGGATCTGGTCCTCGTCGAAGATCGTGTAGCCGTACACCGAGCCATATCTCCCGGTGCCGAAGCCGTCCATCTTCCCGTGGTTCACGCTCAGCCGGTGCGCGGCGAGATCGTGCGGGATGTCGCCCGGAAGCCACTCCGGGCAGCGGATCAGGGGTTTCTCGACGCCGTTCTCGACTCCGACCGTGGTCCCACCCCGGACGCCTGGGAACTTCCCGAACAGGTTGTTGAAGCTCCGGTTCTCGAGCATCAGGTAGATGACGCGCTTGATCGGCCATCGGGTGTCCGTCTCGGGGATCGTGTCGTCGACCCTCGGGATCCTCGTGCCGCCGGTGCACGAGAAGAGGACCCCGCCGGCGACGGCCATGGCGCTCGTCCGCAGGAAGCGTCGACGGCTGAGCGGCAGCGGGTGGCGCTCGTCGCGCGTGTGCCCGTAGGGTCCGGTGTCCATGGCCCCCCTTTCTATCAAGCTCGCTATCCTCGGTCGGTCTCCGAGGGGTCATCTCATGACGAAACGCACGATCGCTGGCGCGCTGCTGCTCTTCCTGGTTGCCTGCGACGGCGAGCCGGAGCAGTTCCCGGCGCCGTCATCGCCGACGTCCGCATCCCCGTTCCCGTCGACGCCGACGCTCGCGTCTCCGACGCCACCGGCGCTCCCCCAGGACGCGCTTCCGATGAGCGGCGAGGCGTCGGAGACCTGTGTGGAGGGCTGGGTCTCGCCCCGCACGGATTCAGCGCTGTTCAAGAAGCCTCTGCGCATCATCCGCCGGAGTCTGCAGCTTCCCGGCGAGCCGACCGTCGTCGAGATGCGGTACTTCACCGGTCCCGAGTCGCCACCCTCGGAGAAGGGGTACCTCTTGGTCGTCGAGCGCTGGTACGTGAAGCTCTACACCGAGGACGACCTTCGGTTCCAGGGCCGCTTCCTGGTCGAGTCGCGGGACTTCGGCGACGGTGTCGCCGCCGTGGCGCCCTACGACACCGATGGGTTCCGCTCGCCTGATTGGAGCGGGTTCCAGTGGGCGGATACCGAGCCTTCGTCGTATCCAGGACTGCCGGGTGAGTGGTCGGGGACGCGGTACGACTTCGTGGAGGGTGGCGGCGGCCTCGACATCCCTGGCTTGCCCGCCGAAGTCACAGGGTGCTTGGATACCGCCTGATGGCGGGGGTCTTCGGAAGTTCGGGGAGGCGGACGAACCCTCTGGGGGCGATCTCGCTCGTCACCGGTCTGGTGGCCGCCCTCGCGAGCGCCGTCCTCTGGATCTATCGGGTCCAGCCGAACAGCAAGATCCTCGGGCAGTACTCCGCGGAGGTCGCGGCCGGCGGCCAGCTGGCCGATCAGCTCGTCGCCCTCGCTGCCATCCTCGGCCTGATGGCCGTCCTGTCCTCGATCATGACATCGAGTAGCGGGGAGGGTGGCGGTAGCTACTTCATGGGGCTCGTCCTTGGGCTCGTGGGGCTGTCCTATCCGTTGCTGGACTGGCTCAACGTCATGTCGGAGCCGCTCCGCCCGTCGATCCTCTAGGTCACTCCGTCGGCCAGCCCGTGTAGCGATCGGCGCCCCGCTTGCGCAGCTCGTTGCCGATCACCACGCGCTGGATCTCCGACGTCCCCTCCCAGATCCGGTCGACGCGGAGCTCGCGCCACAAGCGCTCCACGGGATGCTCGCGCATGTAGCCACGGCCGCCGTGGATCTGCACGGCCTCGTCCGCCACCCGACCCGCCGTCTCGCTGCACACGAGCTTCACCGCCGCTGCCATCGCGTGCAGCTCCTTGCGGTCGGCGCCGCCCCGTCCCGCCTGCCAGCAGACCCGGTAGAGCATCGACTTCGCGGCCATCAGCTCGGCGGCCATGTCGGCGAGCATGAACTCCACCGCCTGGAAGTCGACGATCGGCCGGCCGAACTGCCGCCGTTCCTTGGCGAAGTCGAGGGAGAGCTCGAGGGCGCGCGTGGCGGCGCCGACCGTCCGCGCGCCGATCATCAGGCGCTCCTCGACGAACCAGTCCTTCGTGAGCTCGAAGCCGCGGCCGACCTCGCCGAGGATCCGGTCGTCGCCCACCCGGACGCCCTCGAACGCGAAGATCGGATGCTCGAACACGAACGTGTGCATGTACTTCGGCGTGCGAACGAGGCGCACACCGGGCGTGTCTCTGTCGACGAGGAAGATCGTCGCCTTCGTGGGATCCCCCTCAACGTGGGTGTGGAGGAGGAAGAAGTCCGCCACGTCACCCGAGGTCACGTGCCACTTCTCGCCCGTGATCGTCCACACATCGCGGTCACGCTTCGCGGACGTCTCCACCATCGTCGGGTCGGAGCCGGCGCCTTCCTCGGTGATCGCGTAGGCGTCCCGGCGCTCGCCGCGACAGGCGGGCCGGAGGAAGCGCTCCTTCTGCTCCTCGGTGCCGGACGCGAGGGGGATCGAGGGCCTCCACGGGATGTCCCACAGGGCTCCGGTGGCGCGGCCCCATTGCTCCTCGACCAGCATCTGCTCGAACAGATCGTGTCCGCGCCCCCCGTCGGGTTCCGCGTGGTTGATCGCGTGGAACTCCCAGTCGAGGACGGCCTGCTTCGCGGCCGCGTGGCTCTCGGGCGTGAGGCCGTCGTTCGCCTCGCACTCGTCCTCGAGCGGGACGAGGACCTGGTCGGTGAAGTCACGCGCCTTCTGCTGGAGCTCACGGTCCGCTGCGCTGAGTGGAAGATCCATCCGGCGGAGTGTAGGAGGCGGCGCCTCCAACGAGGGGTGATGACCCGAGCCGCCGAGCTTCAGCCCGGCGGATGCTCGACGCAGAACTCGTTGCCTTCGGGATCCGCCATCACGACCCAGCCCCCGGGGTCGGAGCGGCGACGATCGTCGACGACGCTGGCGCCGAGGTCGAGGAGGCGGGCGACCTCTTCTTCCTGGCTCGAGTCGTTGGGCAGCAGGTCCAGGTGCATCCGGTTCTTGATCGATTTCTCCTCGGGCACGGTGACGAACACCAGCCGCGGCAAGCTCCCATCGGGCGGCCTTACCACCCAGTGGTCATTGCCCGGTTGATGCACCAGCTCCCTGGGATGTCCGGTGACCGCCTCCCAGAACTGGGCGACCGCGCCGGCATCCCGGCAGTCGAGCGTGACGTTGAGAACGAGAGAACTCATGACAGCTCAGCCTGGCAAGGGGAGGATGCCGTGACAAGGTGCTCTGGTGAAGAGGCGGCCGCGGCGCTGTTGCGCGCGCTCGGGTTCGATTAGGTGACGGTGGTGTGCGAGCAGCCACCGCCGACGTGAATCGCGCTCGGCTGCGCGAACTGGGTTTCGAGCTCGGCGCTCGCGCCGAGGGCGGCGTATCCGACGACGGTGCGTGGTTCGCGACGGCGCCGGACGGCGCGCCGGTAGTGCTCAAGTGGTTCCCGGACGAGACCGTCGCCGAGCGCTATGCGGTCCTGCTCCCCGGCCTCGACGAGCTCCGATCACGCGGCGTCCCGGTACCGGAGTACCCATACGTCCTCGCCGGTGACGGCTGGACGCTGTCGGCGCAGCAGGTCCTGCCGGGTGCGTCGGTACGGAACCCGTCACCGGCGATCGTGGAGCAGGTGGTCGAGTGCGTCGCCGCCAAGGCCGGTGTCGTGTGTCCGCTGCCGGCGCCAGACCTGCGCCCGTGGGGTGCGTCCGTCGTGCACACGCTCACCGTCGGCGGGGACGGGTGGGCGATGCACGAGCCGCTGCGCACCGGCGGTCGACGCAGCGCAGCGGTGCTCGATCGAGTGGAGGCCGTCGGCGCCGACGCCGACCCGGCGTGGTTCCCGACCGACGGGCTCGTGCACCTGGACCTGCACACCGACAACGTCCTCGTCGGCGACCACGGCACGCTCACCGGGATCATCGACTGGGAGGGCGCGTGCGCCGGCGATCACCGCTTCGACCTCGTCAGGTACGCGTACGACCTCGACGGACACGATCAACCGATCTGGGACGTCGTCGAGTCCACCGGCATCGAGCCGCGTGTGCTTCGAGCGTACGTCGCCCACCACGCGCTGGTGTGCACGTCCTGGCAGATCCACCACCACACCGATGACGTGCCCCGCCAGCTCGACCGCGCCGAGCGCGTCCTCGATCGATACGAGGTTTAGGCGACGGCGGCCGTCGCCGAACGCGCCGGAGCTCGTGCCGCCGCCACCGCATGGTGTCGGCTACGCTCCGCCGGATGCTGGAGGAACTCGCCCTCGCCGTTCGTAACCGGCGGCCGTCCGCCGAGGAGCTGGTCCGAACGTCGCTCGAGCGGATCGAGCGGCTGAACCCGCCGATCAACGCGGTGATCTCGGTCCGGGGGCAGGCGCTGGATGAGGCGCGCGAGACGGATGGACGTATCGCCGCGGGCGACGATCCCGGTCCACTCGCCGGTATCCCGCTGCTCGTCAAGGACATGGAGGCCGTCGAGGGCGTGCCGTGCACCTACGGCTCCGTGGTATTCGCCGACGCGCCGCCGGCCGACGCCGATGGACTTATCCCGCGGCGGCTCAAGGCCGCCGGCGCGATCGTGGTGGGCAAGACGAATCAACCCGAGTTCGCGTTCGCCGGGTACACGGACAACCTCCTGTACGGGGCGACCGCGAATCCCTGGAACGTGGAGGCTTCGCCCGGCGGCTCATCGGGCGGTTCGGGGGCGGCGATGGCCGCGGGGCTGGCCCCGATCGCCACAGCGACGGACGGTGGCGGGTCGATCAGGATCCCAGCCGCATGGTGCGGGCTCGTGGGCCTGAAACCCACCAACGGCGTGATCGGCCGCTGGCCGATCCCGGAGTGGATCGACCTCTCGACGTACGGGCCGTTGGGACACACGGTCGCCGACGTGCGGCTCCTCCTCGAACTCGAAGCGGGACCCGTGCCAGGTGATCCGAGCGCCCTGCC
Organism: Actinomycetes bacterium; assembly: GCA_021155985.1. Lineage (GTDB taxonomy): Bacteria > Actinomycetota > UBA4738 > UBA4738 > HRBIN12 > JAJNBA01. The sequence continues at coordinate 64,267 of JAJNBA010000012.1, read as the reverse complement.
GCGCCCGCTGGAGATGAGCGTCGCGATGCCGTCGCGGGCGTTCGCTTCCCCTCGTCTGGTCGACTACGGTCCGCTCCCCGAACCGGTGGAATCGCTCTTCGGCGCGGCCGTCGACGCCTTCGAGCGCGAGATCGGCCTGCCCGTGGAACGCATCGATCCCGAGCGGATCTTCCGGGCAGGCCACGTGAGCGAGGACTGGGTCGTGATCTGCGCGACCGAACACGTCCACCACTTGGGTTGGGAGTTCTGCGAGGCGAACTTGGATCGGTTCTCCCCCATGTTCCGTGGTGTCGTGGAGTTCGCGCGGCGAACACCGTTCGAGGAGTACCTGGCCGCGCGCCGCCGACGCTTCGACTACGTGCGGGAGCTCGATCTCCTCCTCGGCGACGATGCCGTGCTGCTCACGCCGACGAACTGCTTCGCGTGGATCCGCGCCGACGGAACCCATCCCGCGACGGGGAAGGTGGGCGACAGCCCGGATGCCTTCAACACCGACCCGCAGAACGTGACCGGACATCCCGCGATCAGCGTTCCGGCCGGCCTCTCCCCGGCGGGCGTGCCGTTCGGCCTCGAGATCACGGCGCCGCGGTTCCGCGACGACATGGCGCTCACCGTCGCCGAGGCGTGGGAGCGCACCAACCCGTGGCCGCTCGTCGCTCCCGGCTACGAGCCGTTCGGCGCCTGACGGGCATGGAGCCGCTCAGCGCTCTCGAGCGCGCCGTGCTCGAGAAGATGGCCGAAGGCGAGGCCCCGCAGATGCGAAGGCTCCAAGAACAGCTCGCAAGCTGCGTCGTGCGTAACCGCGAGTTCACCGGAGTTGGCTTCTTCACTTCGCTGGAAGCAGATCGTGCGTCGGTGACACCGATCGAAGGATTTCCCACACCGTTCGGAGACGTCGATGCAGAGATCGAGGGGCTTGCGCCCGGGGCCAGCTTCGTCTTGTGGAATCGAGAACGGCTATGTCGACACACTGGAAGGCTTCTACGACGAACCTTGGCCTGATGTGATCGGCGCCTTCACCGTGTTGCCGTGGTCGGAGTTCGAAGGGAAGAGCGCGACGCCTCCGCCCCCCGACGGCTAGGGGCCGAGGTTGTAGCCGAGGCGGCGAGGCAACTTCGCGACGAAGTCGATCAGCGGGTTCGGCTCCTCGCCGTCGTCCTCGGCTTCGTCCTTCCGGCGGATCGCCGTGTTCGCGACGAGCGCGCCGGGCGAGCGGACGGGCTCCGGCGGGAACCGCAAGGGCTCGAGATCCACGAGCGGCAGGTCGAGGACCGGGTCCGCCTTCCCGAGGATCCGGTTCGCCATGATGCGACCACCGAGGTGCGCTGGCCCCACGCCGTTGCCCGTGTAGCCGTGCCCGTAGTGGACGTTCCCCTTGCCGAGGGTCCCGAACGTGGGCAGGTGGTGGCCGGAGACGTCGATCGGCCCACCCCACGCCGCCTCGATCGGCACGTCCACGAACCCGGGGAACATCCGGTGGAGGTCCGCGATCGCGATCTCGATCGCCCGCGGGTCGTACGCGAACCTCGGACCGATCCGCCGGGCGAGGTTCGGCTGCATGCCGCCCAGGCCGAAGGAGATCCTTCCGTCGGGCGTCGTGCGCACGTAGTGGACCGCGGAGCGCATGTCCGCCACCCCCGAGCCGTCCGTCCACCCGATCTCCTTGAGTCGATCCGGGGCCGGCTCCGTCATCACGATGTAGGAGCCACGGACGACCACGGTCCTCCGGAACCGCTTCCAGTGGTGGGCCCAGGCGTTCAGGGCCACCACCGCGACGCCCGCCTGCACCGTGCCGCCGGGCGTCTCGGCTCGCGCCGGGTCGCCGGTGCCGAACCGGGTCACGGGGGAGTCCTCGAAGATCCGCACGCCGCGCTCGAGGAGCACACGCCGCATCCCGAGCGCCAGTCGACCGGGATGCACGGTGGCGCCGACCGTCCGGAAGAGGGCGCCGCGGAACACGGGCGAGGCGACACGCTCGCGCAGCTCGTCGGTCGACAGAACCTGGAAGTGCTGGCTCACGCCGAGGCGGTCGGCGGTGATCAGGTCGTCCGCCCATCGGCCGAACTGCTCCTCGGAGGCGGCCACCACGTACTCCCCATCCGCGCGGTACCAGGCATCGATCCCCTGATCGCTGGCGAAGCGGCCGATCGCCTTGACGCTCTCCTCACCCGCCTCGCAGAGCGCGATCGTGGCTCGGTCGCCGAAGTGGTATGCGAGGTACTCGAGGTCGCCCCAGAACGAGTTCACGAAGCCACCGTTGCGGCCGCTCGCGCCGCCGCCGACGATGTCCTGCTCGACGATCGCGACGTCGATCCCGGGATCGAGTTCCTTCAGATGGAGCGCGGTCCACATCCCCGTGTAGCCGCCGCCGAGGATCACGACATCGGTCGTGAGGTCTCCTCGCAGCGGTGGGGCGGGCTCGCCGGGGTCGTCGGCCAATGCCTCTCGCAACCACCAGCTGCGTCCGGCGTCGGGAGGAACGGTCGTCACGGGCGGCTCATCCTCCTTGCTAGGCTCAAGCTCCGCATCTTCGCAGTTCCTCACGGAGGGTACGCACATGCCACGCGAGCACGACCGTCCCCGGAGCTGGGAGGTCACCGAGGGAGCCCACCGCGCGCCGGCTCGCGCGATGCTCCGCGCCGTGGGGTTCTCCGAGGACGACTTCAGCAAGCCTCAAGTCGCCGTGGCGTCGTCGTGGAACGAGGTGACCCCGTGCAACTACCACCTCGGGAAGCTCGCCGCGCTCGCGAAGGAGGGCGTGCGCCAGGGAGGGTCGGTTCCCGTCGAGTTCGGGACGATCGCCGTCTCCGACGCGATCGCGATGGGCCACGAAGGGATGAAGGCGTCGCTGATGAGCCGCGACCTGATCGCCGACTCCGTCGAGCTCGTGATGCACGCGGAACGATTCGACGCGCTCGTGGGGATCGCCGGCTGCGACAAGTCCGAGCCCGCGATGATGATGGTGATGGCCCGGCTGAACCTGCCGTCGGTCTACCTGTACGGCGGGACGATCCTCCCCGGCACGTACGGCGGGCGGGAGATCACGATCCAGGACGTGTTCGAGGCGGTCGGCGCCCACGCGAAGGGAGCGATCGACGAGTCCGAGCTGAGGGGGATCGAGCGCGCGGCCTGCCCCGGCACCGGGTCGTGCGCGGGCATGTACACGGCGAACACGATGGCGGCGGTCGGTGAGGCGATCGGGCTCTCGCTGCCTGGGGCGGCGGGCCCGCCCGCCGTGGACTATCGACGGGAGGTGTTCGCGCGCGAGAGCGGGATCCGTGCCGCGGAGCTCGTCGCCGCGGGAGGGCCGCTGCCGCGCGACATCCTCACGAAGGAAGCGTTCGAGAACGCGATCACGATCGTGATGGCCCTCGCCGGATCGACGAACGCCGTGCTCCACCTCCTGGCGATCGCACGCGAGGCGGAGGTGGATCTCCAGCTGGACGACTTCGATCGGATCTCGCGGGCCACCCCCCACCTCGTGGACGTCCGGCCGGCAGGGAGGTTCGTGATGAGCGACCTCGATCAGGTGGGCGGCGTCCCGGTCGTGATGAAGGAGCTGCTCGACCTCGGCCTGCTTCACGGGGACTGCCTCACCGTGACCGGCAAGACGCAGGCAGAGAACCTCGCCGGGGTCGATCCACCCGCTCCCGACGGTGACGTCGTCCATCGGGGCACGGACGCCATCCACCCCTGGGGCGGGATCGCGATCCTCCGAGGAAATCTCGCCCCGAACGGCGCCGTGGTGAAGGCCGCCGGCGCCGAGGGCCTCATCTTCGAAGGCATCGCTCGTCCGTTCGACTCGGAGCAGGACGCGTTCGATGCGGTCACCTCCGGACGGATCGTGCCGGGTGACGTCATCGTGGTCCGGTACGAGGGCCCGAAGGGCTCGCCGGGGATGCCGGAGATGTTGGCCGTCACGGCAGCCGTGGCCGGCGCCGGCCTCGGCAAGGACGTGGCGCTGATCACCGACGGTCGGTTCTCCGGCGCCACGAAGGGGTACAGCGTCGGGCACATCGCCCCTGAGGCCTTCGTCGGCGGTCCGATCGGGCAGGTGGAGGAAGGCGATCGGATCCGGATCGACGCCGACGCGCGGTCCCTCGAGCTGCTCGTGGATGACGAGACGCTGGCGGCGCGGCGCCAGGCATGGGTGACGCGCGAGCCTCGCTACACGAGAGGTGCGCTCGCGAAGTACGCGAAGCTCGTCGGCGGCGCCGACCACGGCGCCATCACGGGATGACGACGGCGATGAGCGGCGCCATGAAGTCGATCACGAATCCGGCGGCTCTGCAGTGCCGGATGTGTGGCGCCCGGTACAACGTGGAGCCGCTCACGATCTGCGAGGAGTGCTTCGGTCCCCTCGAGCCCTCCTACGACCTCGATGCGATCGAGGGCGTGGACTTCCGCAAACAGGTCGAGGCCGGGCCCGCCAGCCTCTGGCGCTACGAGATGCTCCTGCCCGGCGGGCCCGGCCTCGACCGGGTGGATCTCGGCGCCGGCTTCACGCCGCTCCGGCGTGCCGACCGGCTCGCAGCCGCGCTCGGCCTGAAGGACGTCTGGATCAAGGACGACTCGGTCAACCCCTCGTACTCGTTCAAGGATCGGGTCGTGTCGGTGGCCGCGACGATGGCCCGCTCGTTCGGGTTCGAGGCGCTCTCCTGCGCCTCCACCGGCAACCTCGCGAACGCCGCCGCCGCCCACGCCGCGCACGCCGGGATGCCGTGCTACGTCTTCGTCCCGGACGACCTCGAGCGCGCGAAGATCCTCGCGACGGAGACGTACGGCGCCAAGGTCGTCGCCGTGAAGGGGAACTACGACGACGTGAATCGGCTGTGCGCCGAGGTCGCGGACGCGCTCCCGTGGGCGTTCGTGAACGTGAACATGCGTCCGTACTACGCGGAAGGCTCGAAGACGCTCGGGTTCGAGGTCGCCGAGCAGCTCGGTTGGCACGTGCCCGACCACGTCGTGGTGCCGATCGCGAGCGGGGCGCTCCTGACGAAGATCCATCGGGCGTTCCAGGAGCTCATCGCGATCGGGGCCATCGAGGAGAAGCCGTACCGCGTGAGCGGCGCCCAGCCCGAGGGCTGCCGGCCGGTCGCCCAGGCCTTCCGGGACGGCGCCGACGAGGTCACGCCCGTCAAGCCGGACACGATCGCACGCTCGCTGGCGATCGGCTCACCCGCGGACGGCTACTTCGCGCTCCAGGTCGCCCGGGAGACCGGCGGCGCGATCGAGTGGTGCACGGAGGCCGAGATCCTCGAGGGCATCCGCCTGCTGGCCTCGACCGAAGGCGTGTTCACCGAGACCGCTGGGGGCGTGACGATCGCGAACCTGAAGCGACTCGTCGACCAGGGCGTGATCCGCCCTGACGAGGAGGTTGTCGCGTTCGTCACCGGGAACGGCTTCAAGACCGTCGAGGCGTTCGAGGGCACCGTGGAGCCGAGCTTCCACGTCGCTCCGGACCTCGACGAGTTCCTGGCGGCGCTCGGTTGACCCGGGGCACACCCCCGCTTGCGTCCAGAGACCGGAGCGCCCACACTCGGATTCGCCGTGCCGGCAGCGAGGATCGTTTCGGGAGGTCGCCCTGGAGAAGGCCGAGTTCGAGGCGGAGGCCGATCGCCTGCTGGGTCTCGCCCGGGATACGGGGATCACGCTCCGGTTGCTCGGCGCGGTCGCGTTCGCCCGGCGCTGCCCGAACCATGCCCGCCTCCGGGAGCGGCTGGGACGCCACTACACCGACATCGACTTCGCCGCGTACGGGCGCGAGGCCGACCGGATCCGCGAGATGCTCGCCGGCGCAGGATACGTGGACGATCCGCACGTCTACGTCGGCTCGGAGGGCACGCGCCTCGTCGCGGAGCACCCCGCGAGCGGGATGCACATCGACGTGTTCCTCGACAAGCTCGAGTTCTGTCACACGGTGCCGTGGAAGGGTCGGCTCGAGCTCGATCCCGAGACGATCCCGCTCGCCGAGCTGCTCCTCCAGAAGATGCAGATCGTCGAGATCAACGAGAAGGACCTGATCGACACGATCATGCTCCTCCTGGAGTTCCCCCTGGGCCACCACGATGACGAGACGATCAACATCGACCGCGTCGCGGGGCTCTGCGGGAAGGACTGGGGCTGGTGGCGGACGCTCACCATGAACCTCGGCAAGGTCCGTCAGATGGCGGAGCACTACGAGCAGCTCTCCGAGGAGGAGACTCGACGGGTGGCCGACCAGGTGCACGCCGCGCTCGATCGGATCGAAGCCGAGCCGAAGTCGATGTCGTGGAGGCTGCGGGCGAAGGTGGGGGATCGCAAGAAGTGGTACCGGGACGTGGGTGAGCTGACGGCGGATCCGGAGGGCACGTAGATGCCGCTGTTCTCGAAGAAGCCGAAGGAGAGCGGGACGAAGCTGTTCTACGCGTGCGACATCCACGGGTCGGAGCCCACGTACCGCAAGTTCCTGAACGCGGCGAAGTTCTACGAGGTCGACGCCCTCGTCTTCGGCGGCGACCTGATGGGGAAGCTTCTGATCCCGTTGGTCCGCGAGGCCGGCGGGACGTGGCGTGCCCACCTCCAAGGCAAGGACCACCACCTCAGGAGCGAAGAACGATTCGCCGAGTTCAAGCGAACGATGCAGACCCTCGGCTTCTACTGGCAGGAGATGGACCCGGAGGAGTATGCCTCGTACGTGGGGCAGCAGGACCGGATCGACGACCTCTTCGACGTGCTGGCGAAGGAGCGACTCGCCGAATGGATCGCGCTCGCGGAGGAGCGGCTCGCCGGGACGCACGTACGGGTCTTCCTGTGCGGCGGCAACGACGACACCGACGAGGTCCTGACCGCGCTCGACGAGGCGACCGGGGAACGGGTCGTCAACGCCGAGAATCGCGCTGTGCCGCTCGACGACGAGCACGAGCTGCTCACGATCGGGTACTCGACGCCGACGCCATGGAAGACGCCACGCGAACGGACCGACGAGGAGATCTCGGATGTGATCGAGAAGCTGATCCCCTCCGTCGCTGACCCGACGAAGACGGTTTTCAACTTCCACTGCCCCCCGCTCGACTCGGGGCTCGACACCTGCCTGAAGCTTGACGCGTCGGTCTGGCCGCCGACGCCGGTGATCGAGCGAGGGCAACCCGTCGAGTACGGCGCCGGGTCCCAGGCGGTGGCGGACGCGCTCGCGACGTACCAGCCGACGGTCGGACTGCACGGTCATATCCACGAATCCAGAGGGGCGACGAGCTACGGCCGCACGCCCGCATTCAACCCCGGGAGCGAGTACGGAGAGGGGGTGCTGCGAGGGCTGATCGTCGCGATCCGGGGCGGCGAGGTGATCGGACACCAATTCACGTCCGGCTGAGCTGGAGCGTGACGCACGGAAGGAGGGAGGGGATGGCTGAAGCGGTAGCGCCGCAGGTCTTCACTCGGCGTGCCTCCGGCCTCGTACGGGTGATGTCCCCGTACTCGGCCTTCATCTACAACGTCCTCACGATGGGGATCATCTTCCCCTGGACCTACGTGTGGGCTCCGACGGCACTCGAAGGATCCAACCTGGTCCTCGGGATCGTCTTCGCGTTCGTGTTCGAGCTCCCGATCGCGCTGGCTTACGTGTGGCTCGCGACGGCGCTGCCCAGATCGGGCGGGGACTACGTGTTCCAGAGCCGCGTCTTCGGCGGCGGATTCGGGTTCACCGTGGTCTTCGCGTTCTTCGTGGTCTGGATCCTGCAGTGGGTGGCGCTCTCGGGTTGGCTGCTCGCCACGCTCGGTCTCGCGCCCACGTTCATCGGTCTCGGTGTGACGACCGGTGTCGACGCCTTCACGGACATCGGCACGTGGGCCGCCAGCACGACCGGGATCATCGTGATCAGCATCGCGAACGCCGTCGCGGCGCTCGTCCTGCTTGTGACGGGGTTCCGCAACTACGTCCGGTTCCAGTACGTGATGTGGTACGCGATCCTGATCTCGTTCGGGATCGTCCTCCTACTCTTCCTGACGACCGACCCGGCCTCGGCAACGGGGAAGCTGGACGCGTTCGCGGGAGAGGTGGACGGCGTCCAGGGCTTCTTCGCGACGGCGAGAGCCGCCGCGGCGGACGCGGGCGTGAACTTCAACCCGCCGTTCTGGCTCTTCGGCACGCTCCTGGTGGCGCCTATCGCCTGGACGAGCCTCCAGTGGGCGACGTATTCCTCGGAGCAGGGCGGCGAGATCAAGAACGCCAACGTGTTCCGCAGCCAGGTCTTCATCATCGTCGGCTCCCTGGCGCTCACCGCCGGTCTGCTGATCCTGCTGGCAGTGGCACTGCAGAACGGCATCGGTGACGAAGGGGTCCTCGTCGCATCCTCCGGCTACTGGCTAGGGCTTCCTGAGGCGACGATCGGCGGGAACATCATGTTCCCCAACCTGATGGCGATGGGCCTCACCGGAAGTTGGGTGATCGTCCTCCTGATCGGGGTGGGGTTCATCCTCAATTCGTTCCAGATCGTCTGCAACTGCTTCATCGGGACTACGAGGATCATGGTCGCGCAAGGCCTGGACGGCCTCCTGCCCGACTGGTTCGCCAAGGTCCACCCGAGGTGGAAGACGCCGGTGAACGCGCACATCGCGTACCTCCTCGCCGCGATCCCCGTGATCTGGGGGTTCAACATGGTCGACGAGTGGACGCGATGGACGCTGGGTGTGACGTTCGCGAACGGAGCCGTGATGACCCTCTCGGCACTCGCCGCGGCACTCCTGCCCTATCGCGCGAAACAGCTGTACGAGGCGTCGCCTGGCGCGAAGTACGTGCTCGGGAGCGTGCCGCTCGTGACGGTGATCGGCTCGCTCGGCTTCATCTTCGGGGCGATGATGGTCGGGTTCTTCATGTTCCGGTCTGAGCTCGGCCTCGCGTACACGGGCGACGCCGTCCCCTACTTCATCGTCCTGGGGACGGCGGTGCTCGGGCTGCTCGTGTACTTCGTGATGCGATCGGTCCGGGCGAGCACCGGTCTGAAGGTCGAGTACGCCTTCCGGGAGATCCCGCCGGAGTGAGCGACCGGCGACGGAGCAGGACGGGGCGGGGCCGGAGGCCCCGCCCCTTCCGTCGGAGCCGGCTCCGATGACCGACCGCGCTCGCGTGGTCGTGATCGGGGGCGGCGTTGCCGGCTGCAGCGTCGCCCTGCATCTCGCACGGGCGGGCTGGACCGACCTGCTCCTGTTCGACAAGGGCGAATTGACGAGCGGGTCCACGGCGCACGCGGCCGGCCTCGTCACGATGTTCAATCCGTCGCCGACGATGGCGTCCTTCCGCCGGTACTCGATCGAGCTGTACCGGGAGCTCGGGGTCTTCGACACGGTGGGCTCCCTCCGGATCGCGTCGAGCAGTGAGTCTCTCGAGGATCTGCGACGCGGGGTCTCTCGAGCCAACGGCATCGGCTTGGAGGTCGAACTGCTGTCTCCGGAGGAGACCCTGCGTCTGCTGCCGGCGGCGAGCCCCGAGTCGCTCTTCGGGAGCGTGTGGGTGCCCGCGGACGGCTTCCTCGATCCCCATACCGCGACGTACGCGCTCGCGGACGCCGCTCGCGCGCTCGGCGTCCGGATCCGAACGAACGACCGGGTGACCGCGATCGAGCTCGACGACCGTCGGGCGGTCCGGGCGGTCAGGACCGAGCACGGCCGGGTCGAGTGCGAGGTCCTCGTCGACGCCGGCGGGATCTGGGCCCCGCGAGTCGCGTCGATGGCGGGGGTCCGGATCCCGTCGACGCCCGTCGACCACCAGCACGTAGCCCTGAAGGCGGTACCGGGTTCGGAGCTGCCGCGCGATATGCCCTGCTTCCGCGACCCGGACCGGCTCGTCTACGGGAAGGCCGAGGCAGGCGGGATCGTGTTCGGCGGGTACGAGCCGGATCCGGTCGCTCGATGGATCGACGGCGCGCCCTGGGAGCACGGCGGGAGGTCGCTCCCCGCCGACATGGAGCGATTCGAGCAGCTGCTGCGTGGGGCCGCCCGACGCTTCCCGTTCATCGCCGACGCCGAGATCGTGAAGCTCGTCTGCCATCCGGACGCGATGACGCCGGACGCCAACCCACTCGTCGGCCCCGCGCCGACCGTCCGAGGCCTGTGGTTCGCGGCGGGGTTATCGCTGAACGGTTTCGGAGCCGCCGGGGGGCTCGGTCACGCCCTGGCCGGATGGATCGCGGAGGACGACCCCGGCGTCGACCTCACCGCGTACCGTCCGTGGCGCTTCGGGCGGGTCCACGATGATGCCGGGTGGGTCGCGGAGCTCGCCCGTGAGACCTATCGCTACTACTACCGGCTCCGCTACCCGTTCGATCATGACGAGTGGGGGAGGCCGAAACGGGTGTCGCCCCTGCACGGTCGCCTCCAGGACGCAGGCGCGGTATTCCAGGCGAAGCACGGATGGGAGCGTCCGGAGCGATTCGAGCCCGGGAAGCCCTGGCGGCGGGCGGGTGCGGACCAGCGCGACTTCGGTTGGGAGCGTCCACCGTGGCTCGATCGCGTGGGCGACGAACATCGAGCGGTCCGAGAGCGGGCCGGTCTGTTCGATCTCAGCTCGTTCGGGAAGATCGAGGTGAGTGGACCCGACGCCGTGCGACTGCTCGAACGCGCGGCCGCGAACCGGGTCGACGTGCCGCCCGGTCGGGTGGTCTACACGCAGTTCCTCGACGCGAGGGGCGGGATCGTGGCGGACGTGACGGTGACCCGGCTCGCGGAGGATCGGTTCCGGGTGATCACCGGGGCGGCCGCCGTCGACGGCGACCTCGGCTGGCTGCGACGGGTGGCGATGGACGAGGGTCTGGATCGCGTCGGTCTGCGCGACGCGAGCGAGGAGCTCGCCGTGATCGCCGTGTGGGGCCGGTCCGCCCTCGACGTGCTCGGCGCGTGCGCCGACATTGACGCGTCGACGCTCGCCCCCATGACCGGACGCGAGATCCGGATCGGACCGGTCCTCGCCTGGGCGCAGTCGGTGAGCTTCGCGGGAGAGCCCGGCTGGGAGCTGGCGATCGAGCCCGACGGCGCCGTGCAGGCGTGGGACCGGTTGATCGACGCCGGGGCGTCGGCGGGTCTCGAACCGTGCGGCTACCGTTGTCTCGATGGTCTTCGCATCGAGAAGGGCTTCCGGTACCTGGGGACGGATCTCACCGCGGACGATTCGCCGCTGGAGGCTGGCCTCGAACGGTTCATCGCGTTCGAAGGCCGTGACTTCATCGGGCGGCAGCGGCTCCTGGAGCGCCGGAGCGCAGGGATCGAGCGCCGGCTGCGGACGCTCCTGGTCGGTGACGACGCGTCCTACCTGCGGCTCTACGGCGGTGAGGCGGTGCTGCGGGACGGTCGGGCGGTCGGCCGCGTGCGGAGCGCCGCCTACGCCTTCACGGTCGGTCGGAACGTCGCCCTCGTCTACCTCCCGAGCGATCTCGGCCCCGCAGACGACCTCCACGTGGAGGTTTTCGGCCGAGTCGTGCCCACGACGGTGGTCGAGGACGTGCTGGTGGGCGCGAGGTCGCGCGCGTGACGACGCTCGAGGAGGTCCTGCAGCGCGTCGAGGTCTGGCGCGGCCATCAGGTGAACGTCAGCGAGCTCTCGGGCGGGCTCACGAATACGAATCACCTCGTCGAGGTCAACGGCGTCCGATACGTCGTTCGGATCCCGGGGACGTCGACCGAACTCCTCGCGGTTGATCGCCTGAACGAGCGTCACAACGCGGCGGCCGCCTCCGTGACGGGAGTCTCTCCGAGGATCGTCGAGGTGCTCGACGATCTCGACGTGATGGTGATCGAGTACATCGACGGGACGACGATGTCGGCGGAGGCTCTGCGGAAGCCCGAGCAGGTCCGGCGGATCGCGGCGTCGCTCGGCCGGTTGCACGCTGGACCACGTTTCCTGCAGGACTTCGACATGTTCCGGCTCACCGACTTCTACCTCGGCGTCTGTTCGGAACGAGAGATCCGCATCCCGGACGGCTTCCGAGGGCATCTCGACGATGTCGCGAGGATCGAACGCACCTTGGCCCGGCGGCCGCTTCCGACGGTGCCGTGTCACAACGATCTCCTCGCCGAGAACTACATCGACGACGGCGAGCAGTTGTGGATCGTCGACTTCGAGTACAGCGGGAACAACGATCCCTCGTTCGAGCTCGGCGATACGGCGCAGGAATGCGCCTTCGACCCCGACCTCCGAGCCGGGCTGTGCGAGGCCTACTTCGGCGAGGCGACGCCGGCGCTCCGAGCGCGGATGGACCTCCAGGCGGTGATGGCCGACGTCGGATGGACGCTGTGGGCCGCGATCCAGGCCGAGATCTCATCGATCGACTTCGATTTCTGGGGCTGGGCAGAGGAGCGATGGGCACGGGCGCGGGATGCCTTCGCGAGTCCTGACTTCGGATCACGGCTCGCGGACGCCGGGCGTTGACGGGCCCCCGACCCGGGCGCACGCTGACGGTCGTGCGGATCGAGGCGACGCCGGGGGCGATCGAATACGTGCGATCGAGGGGAGGCGTGCTCTACGTCTGGGTCGTCACGATGGAGTACGGCTACCACCCCGTGTTCGTCCTCGAAGCCTCGACCGATCCGCCCGGCCCCGAGCGGGACTTCCAGCGGTTCGAGAGAGAGGACATCGTGCTTCTGCTCGACTGCGGCGGACGCGATCTCCCTGAATCGGTGCATCTGGACGTTTCGGGAGTGATCCGCAAACGGATCCGCGCGGCGTGGAACGGCAACACGTTCACTCCCGGATAGATCAGCGCGCCGTCCAGCCGCCGTCGACGACCAAGACGGTCCCCGTGACGAGGCCTGCGGCGGGAGACGCGAGGTAGATCACCGCGCCGGCGACGTCGGTGGTGGTGCCGACGCGACCGACCGGGAGCCGTTCCAGGACGTCGGCGAGGAACTCCGGCCGATCGAGGCGCTCGGCGGTTCCCGGTGTGCGGATGAACGTTGGCGCCACGCTGTTCACCGTGACGCCGAACGGCGCCCATTCCAATGCGAGCACCCTCGTGAGTGCGATCACGGCGCCCTTGCTCGCGCTGTAGGCGGCGTGCCGCGGGATCCCGACGAGACCGGCCTGTGAGGCCATGTTGACGATGCGGCCGAAGCGCTGCTCCACCATGCGGCGCCCCGCCGACTGGCACGCGAAGAACAGCCCGCGCACGTTCACGGCGAACAGCTCGTCCCACTCCTGCTCGGTGGCGTCGAGGGCGTCGTGGTTCGTGCCGAGTCCCGCGTTGTTCACGAGGATGTCGATCCGGCCGAACCGTTCGACGGTCTGGTCTACGGCGCGCTCGATCGAGCCGCGGTCGGCGACGTCGAGCGTGACCGCTTCGGCGTCGCCGCCGGCATGACGCGCCTCGGCCACCACCCACTCCCCGTCGCCGGGCGATCGGACTCCCGCGGCCACCTGTGCGCCGGCCGCCGCCAGCGCCAGGACGAGGTCGCGACCGATGCCGCGGCCGGCGCCCGTCACGAACGCCACCTGCCCGTCGAGGTCGAAGCTCGGTTGCTCCATCACGCCCTGATCCTCTCCCCGGAAGGGTCCCAGAGGGTGTCCTCGACGACCTCGGCGTCGACCCAATCGCCGAACACCTCGATCGAGACCTTCGTGCCGACCTCGTCGAGCCCATCGGGGAGGTACGCGAACGCGATGCTCAACCCGACGCGGTAGCCGATCCCGCCCGAGGTGACCCTCGCGACGATCCCGTCGCCGACGCGCACCGGCTCGTTCCCGAGGGTGGACGAACGAGGATCCGCCAGGGTCAGGCATCGGAGGCGCCGGGTGACGCCTTCGTCGCGCAGCCGTCGCAGCGCGTCGCGCCCGAGGAAGTCGGCGTCCTTGTCGAACCCCACCGCGAAGCCCAGCCCCGCCTCGAGCGGGGAGTCGTCGGGCGTGATGTCGGCGCCCCACGACCGGTATCCCTTCTCGAGCCGGAGCGAGTCGATCGCTCGATAGCCGGCGGGCAGGAGTCCGTGCGGTGCGCCTGCCTCGATCAGCCGATCCCACAGCCGCACCGCGAACTCGGTCGATGGATACAGCTCCCAGCCCAGCTCGCCGACGTAGGTCACGCGCGCCGCGAAGCACGGCACGTCCGCGACCTCGACGTCGCGACCGGTGAGGTACCGGAAGCCCTCGTTCGACAGGTCGTCGTCGCAGACCGACGCGAGGATCTCGCGCGCGGCCGGACCCCAGATCCCGAGGCAGGCGAGGCCCGACGTGACGTCTCGGACGAGGGCGTCCTCACCTTCCTGGTGCCGACGGATCCACGCGAGGTCACGGCTCCCGGAGGCGGTCCCGGTCACGACACGGAACCGTTCGTCGCCGAGCCGTGTGACCGTGAGATCGGCCTCGATCCCACCACGGTGGTTCAGCATCTGCGTGTACACGATGCGACCGACGCGCACGTCCACGTCGTTCGCGCAAAGGCGCTGGAGGAGGGCGAGGGCGCCGGGACCCGAGACCTCGAACTTCGCGAAGCTCGTCTCGTCGAAGAGCGCGGCTCGTTCGCGGACGGCTAGGTGCTCGGCCACGATCGCCGTCGACCACTGCTCGCCGGCCCAGCCGCGCGGCCGCCGATCCTCGTGGGCGGCATCCTCGTTCGACCGGAACCAGTTCGCTCGTTCCCACCCGGCCTTCTCGCCGAACTCGGCGTCCAGCTTCTCCAGGCGCCCGTACGTCGGGGCCATCCGGAGCGGCCGGCCCGCCTCGTTCTCCTCGCCCGGATACCGGACGTCGTAGTGCTTCGCGTAGATCTCGTAGGCCTTCGCCAGCGCGTAGTCCCGGCTCGCGTACTGGCGCCCGAAGCGCCGGAGGTCCATCTTCGACAGGTCCATCGAGGGCTCGCCCTCGACGATCCATTCCGCCGTCCATCGCCCGATGCCCGCCGCGCCGGTGACCCCGTGGGCGCAGAAGCCGGCCGCGACGAAGAACCCACGCACGTCGGTCTCGCCCAGGATGAAGTCGTCGTCGGGCGTGAACGCCTCGGGGCCGTTGATGAACCGGTTGATCTCGATCGTCTGCAGCGGCGGGATCAGCCGGAACGCGCCGTCCGCGATCGACTCGAACCGCTCCCAGTTCTCGGGCAGGAGCCGGTGGTTGAAGTCACGTGGGATCGGATCGCTGACGTGCCACGGGTCCGGGTTCCGCTCGTAGCCCCCGACGACGAGGCCGCCGACCTCCTCCCGGACGTAGACGAGGTTGTCGGGGTCGCGGAGCGTCGGGAAGTCCGCCCGAACCCCTTCGATCGGCCGCGTGATCAGGTACTGGTGCTCCATCGGGACGATGGGGATCTCGACACCCGCCAGTCGTCCGAGCTCGTGCGCCCAGATCCCGCCGGCGTTCACGACGACCTCGGCCTCGACCGCGCCGTGATCCGTCACGACGCCGACAACGCGGCCGTCGCGCACGGTGATCTCCTCCACACGGACTCCCGTTCGCACGCGCGCACCCGCAGCTTTCGCCCCCGCGGCGAACGAGAGTGTGAGCCCGGTTGGGTCGATGTGCCCGTCGGTCGGGACGAACTGGGCGCCGAGCACGCGCGACGCGTCGATCAGCGGGAAGCGCTCGAGGGCCTCCTGGGCCGAGACGATCTCGACGGGGAGCCCGAAGGACTTCGCCCACCCGGCCTGGCGGGCGAGCGCCTCCATCCGGTACGGCGAGGACGCGAGATGGAGCGTCCCCACCTGGTGCCATCCTGGGTCGACGCCCGTCTCTTCCGCGAGCGTCGGGTAGAGCTCCGCGCCGTACATCATCATCCGCGTGTGGCTCACGGAGTTCCGGAGCTGGGCCACGAGTCCGGCCGAGTGGAACGTGGAGCCGCTCGTGAGCTCACCTCGATCCAGCAGGAGCACGTCGGTCCAGCCGAGGCGCGTCAGGTGGAAGGCGATGCTCGTCCCCGCCACGCCGCCGCCGATCACCACGACGCGCGCGCGATCGTCCGCCACCGCTCAGATCCCTCGCGCGGTCTCGAGCCAGTCGTCGAAGCGAGGGTCCGCCATCGTCGTGGAGAGCCGGTCGAAGTGCTTCGTCGCGTACTCCACGTAGTCGATGTCGAGCGTGGACAGGCCCTGCTGGACGACGCCCCACATCGCCTCGCGGAAGTCGGACATGATCCGCATCAGCTTCAGGCGGGCGTGATGTGCGTCGGTCGGCTCCTCGAAGTACAGGGCGAGGAGTCGCTCCTGCGCGGCATCCGACAGCGCGTTGTTGATCGAGAGGTTGCCGAGGTCGAAGAACGGGTCGCCCATCCCCGCGTACTCGTGGTCCACGACCCAGACGTGACCGTCGCGCAAGAGGAAGTTCGCCTCGAGGAGGTCGTTGTGGCAGGGCAGCTGCGGCATCGGATCGCGCGCGAACGCGGCCTCGATCCGGGACGCCTTCGCGTGCGCGCCGTCGAAGGCGTCGGGGACGCTCACGCCGCGCTCCTCGGAGATGCGCCGGTAGTCCTCCACGATCCGGAACGGGTCGAACGCCGCCGGGAGTGAAGGCCCGGCGTGGATCGCCTTGATGGCATCGACGACGGGACGTAGCACCTCCTCGCGCTCGAGATCACCCTCGGACAAAGGGTCGGCGTCGATCCAGCGGGTGACGAGGCATCCGAGCTCCGGGAGATACACGAACACCTCGGGTCCCACGCCGGCCTCGGCGGCCGCCCGGACGGAGTCCTGCTCAGCGGTCCGGTCGATCCCGAGCAGCTCCGTGGACTTCTCGGACAATCGGAGGAAGAAGGCCTCGTCGCCGGCCGTGACGCGGAAGTTCCGATTGGTGCGCCCCTCGGCGATAGGGATGATCTCGAGCTCCGCGCCTTGCCACGACGGGATCGCGCGGATCGCGGCGTCGAGCGCCGGGTCGGTGGACGCGTCCGTGACCATGGCGGCCGAACGCTAGCACCGGACTCCCTCGGAGGGTCGAACGGGAGGTGGCGATGACGCCGAGGGACGCGGATCCGGCTCTGCAGCCCGGATGACCAACAGGGCCACGTCGTCGCGCTGCGGTGACGATCCGCGAGCGGCACGGAGAGCCTCCTCCACTCCCGCCGTGGTCGCTTCGGCGTCCCGGCCGAGCGAGGCAGCGAACGCGTCGCGCAGACGCTCCTCCCCCGCGACAGCCTCGCGGCGCTGTTCGGTGGCGCCGTCCGTGTAGATCAGCAAGGTATCGCCGGGATCCAGGTCGATGACGGAGTCCACCAGCGACACCTCGGGGATGACGCCCAGGAGCTGCCCCGGTTCGCCCACCGAGGACATGCTCCCGTCCCGCCGCAGGAGCAAGGGGAGAGGGTGACCCGCAGAGCACAGCGTGATCCGTACGTGATCGCGGCTCGGTCGCAATCGCAGGTGACAGACCGTGCAGAACCGCTCCTCGACACTCTGATCGATCAGCGCCCGGTTCAACTCGTGGAGCAGCGCGCTTGGCCTCCGTTCGAAACGGGCCACCGCACGCAGCGTGTGTCGGGCGAGTCCCATGACCGCGGCCGCCTCGGGTCCCTTCCCGCAGACGTCGCCCACAGCAGCCGCCCAACTGCCGTCGCCGCAGTCGAAGACGTCGTAGAAGTCGCCGCCGACCTCGTTCCCCTCGCCCACCGGCAGGTAACGCGCTGCGAGCTCGACATGAGGGATCGAGGGAAGGCTGGGCGGCAGCAGGCTCCTCTGCAACACCTTGGCGGTGTGATCCCGTTCCTCGTAGAGCCGCGCGTTGTCGATCCGGACGGCCGCTCGCCGGGCGATCTCCTCGGCCAGTCGCACGTCCGACTCGCCGTACCGGATGTCTGGGGTCGTGGAGACCAGGCTGAGGACGCCGAGCGTGCGACCTCGAGCGATCAACGGGATGGAGGTCGAGGCGCGTAGTCACCGAGCGATGCCGCCAAGGGTTGCTTCGTCGGGTTCGCATGCACCGCCGCGACCCGCTTGAGCGTGCCCGACTCTTGGACCAGGTCGATGAGGCACAGATCGGCGATCTCCCGTACCACCAGCTCGGCCAGACGCTCGAAGGTTGCCGGATAGTCGAATGAGACGGCGAGGAGCTCACTGACGTCGGAGACGAAGCGGACCCGTTGCCTCGCGGCTTCCGCTTGTGCTTGGGCCTCTGCCTCCGCGCGGACGAGCTCGGCGCCCTCTTCGATGAGCAGCTTCCGGTCGCTGAGGTCGCGGATGGCCGCCAGGTAGATGGGCGGGCCGGATCCCACGTCCACCCGGGTTGCGGACACGTCCACATGGACGAGGGATCCATCTTTGCGCCTCAGCTCGAGCTCTCCGCTCCAACGCTCTTGATCGATGAAGCGCTGGAATTCCTCATCCGCCCATCCCGGTTCGGCAGCGACCAGATCGAGAACGGTCGTCGAAAGCAGCTCCTGTCGCTCGTACCCGACGAGCTCGGTCGCTCTCGGATTCGCGTCGATGCAGAACCCTTCTCGGTCCACGATGAGGATCGCGTCACGCGCGCTCTCGAACAGAGCCCGGTACCTCGCTTCGGCGGCGGTACCGTTGTTGCTCGATCCCCCGTTGCTCGTTCCCGCGACGTGTCCGCGGTTGTTCTCAGCGAGTCGCCCAGACTGGATCCGAGCTGGGTGGTGCTCGAGTCCCTGGCTTTCCTGCATCAGCGTCCTGACCCTGCCTCAGGGTTGAAGAGGCTACCTCTTCATACGTGCGAAGGTCAAGCTGGAAGGCGACGTGGCGGAGGAGAGAAGGTTCCTCATGATCCGGTCTTCCGCTGGGAGATTGAAAGTGTTCTGAGGAGATTCGACTGGCAAACTACTTCACATTCGACTAAGCTCGCGTCCGTGACGGCTGCCATCTACAGCATCGGGGCGGTAGCGAAGATGCTCGGTGTGCCCACCGCCACGTTGCGCACCTGGGAGGAGCGGTACGGCATCGTCATGCCCGATCGGAGCCCTGGTGGCCATCGCTTGTACACGCGGGACCACGTCGAGCAGCTGCGCTTCGTCCTCCGGAGCATCGAGCAGGGCATGCAGCCAGCCGATGCACACCGGCTCCTGAAGGACCGTCTGGGCGACCATCCCGATGCGAAGGTCGCGATCACCGGATCCGAGACCCGGCTGGTCATCATGCTGGCGGAACGTGACCCGCACGCCGCTGAGCTCGCCGAGTACTTCCTGCGGACCGAGGGCTACGAGACGATCATGGCGCTCGAGGCGCGCGAAGCGGAAGCCGTCTTCGAGGAGCGGTCCCCTCATCTCGCGGTGGTCGATCTCCTGATCTCGGGCGGTGCGGGTCCGGATCTCTGCCGGACCTTCCGGGAACGGGGAGCACTCGTTCTCGCGATATCGCCACTGGAATCCCGCGACGAGGCCCTGGAGTATGGGGCCGACGCGTTCCTCCAGAAGCCCCTTGATCCCCTGCAGCTGGTGTCGACCGTCAAGGACCTGCTCGGGCAGAGCGCGTTCCTCCGAACCGAGGTGCTCTCGTCATGAGCGACCGGGTGTCCAGCGGCTCGGAACGACTGAACGACATGTTGGGCGGCGGTCTGCCCGCCAACGGGATCAACCTCATCATCGGACTCCCCGGTTCCGGGAAGACGATCCTCGCTCAGCAGTACGCGTTCCATAACGCGACACGGGAACGGCCGGCGATCTATCTCTCCACGGTCTCCGAGCCGCTCGAGAAGATCCTGCGATACGGCCAGACGCTGGGCTTCTTCGAGCCACGGGCGATCGGCAGCGCGGTCTTCTACGAGGATCTGGGCGGGACCGTGAACGACCAAGGCCTTCCGGGAGTCCTCGAGAGCGTCAGCGGCTTCCTGAAGGAGCGTCGCCCCGGGATGATCGTCATCGACAGCTTCAAGGCGCTGCATCCGTACGCGAGGCGGGACGAGGACTTCCGACGGTTCCTCCATGAGCTCGCCGGTCGACTGTCCGCGTTCCCGGTGACGACGTTCTGGGTCGGCGAGTACGGCGACGACGAGATCGCGAGGTCCGCCGAGTTCGCGGTCGCCGACTCGATCCTGTCGCTCTCCGCCGAGCGGAAGGGGGAGCGCGAGGTCCGTGTCTTCCAGGTGCTCAAGCTCCGCGGGAGCGACTTCCGCTCCGGCAAGCATGCCTACCGGCTCTCTGGCGAAGGGGTCGAGTTCTTCCCTCGATTGGCCGACGCCGTCGATCAGGTCTCCTATGAGCTGGACGACGTCAAGATCTCCTCGGGTATCACGATCCTCGACGAGATGCTCGGGCGAGGGTATTGGCCCGGAGCCTCGACCCTCGTGGCCGGTCCGTCGGGATCGGGCAAGACCCTCATGGGCTTGCACTTCATCTTCGAAGGGGCTCGGCAGGGCGAACCGGGTGTGATCGCCACACTCCAGGAGAACGCCGCCCAACTCGAACGGATCGTCAACGGATTCGGCTGGTCTCTCGATGAGGAGGGCGTCGAGCTCATGTATCGCACGCCCGTCGATCTGTACTTGGACGAATGGGTGCATGACCTCCTGGAAACGGTCGAAGCAACGGGTGCGCGCCGCATCGTGATCGACAGTCTCGGCGATCTGAAGGTCGCCTCCACCGATGAGACTCGCTTCCGCGAGTACGTGTACTCGCTCCTGCAGCGATGCTCCCGTCAGGGGATCAGCGTGATGATGACGCAGGAGGTTGGCGAGCTCTTCGGCATCACGCGCCTGTCCGAATTCGGGATCTCTCACATCTCGGACAACGTCGTGCTGCTGCAGTTCCTCCGAAGGGACTCTCGTATCAAACGGGGGATCACCGTGATGAAGACGAGGGCGAGCGCACACGATCCGCAGATCCGAGAATTCGAGATCACCGGAGATGGGTTCGTGGTCGGGGAGCACTTCGCCGCTGACCAGGATCTCGCGTGAGCGGCGGTTCGGTCGCCACTTCAAGGCGTGAGAGTTCCTGGCGAAGGGTATGTGTCCGCCGATGAGCGTGGTCAAGTCTCTGTGGGCGAGCGTCCAAGGTGATCCCGTGTTCATGCGCCGTGTGAATGGCTGGCTCAGGATCTTCTGGATCGTCATGATCCCGGTATCGATCGTGACCGGCTGGATCAGCAGCGTGACCTACGTCGCAGCCCTCTCGCTCTGGGCCTTGGTCTCCGGCCACTGGTCCGCGTGGCAGGCCGCTCGGGTGGAGGTGAGCAGGCCATGGAGGCGAGAAGCGAGAGCAGGAGGATCTTCCCGGAGAGGTCGTGGAGCGCGTGGTGGAGGAGACCGAAGTCGAGCTGGAACGCAGCGGGTCCTCGGCGTGATCCGATCCTCTACCGAGGGATGAACCGGCGTCGGATCCTGTAGTTGAGGATCGTGAGACCGATCATGAGCACGAGGAAGAGCGCCCAGCCGATCGGTCCAGGCACCCCTTCCGGGAGGAAGGTCGTGATCAAAAGCCAGACGATCGCGTACTCGATCAACTGAAGCCCGAACCACACGAACGGGATCTCGAGGGGATGGACGTGGGGGACGGGGGGCGACCCCTCGTCGGAGAGCGGGTCCATGGGGTGATCGTATCTGGTCCCCCCAGCGCGGATGCCATCGGCCGTCCGGGGGTTGACACTCCCCGGCCCAGCGCCGACACTGACCCGACCATGAAGAGCGCGAGGACCACGCCGAGCACCGTCCTCGTACTTATCCGCTAGGCGCGGCCGGGCCTGAGAGCCCGCGTTCCGCGCCGACACCCTCGCCACGCGGGGGTTTTTTTCTGCCCACGACCAGCCGAAACACGGAACAGAGCCGACCAAGGAAGACGAAAGGAGCATCCGATGCGCTACGAGTTCGAGAAGGACGGCGCCACCGTTGCCAGCGTGCTGTGGGAGGGACCCGGCCAGGTGACCGTCGAGACCGATGAGCCGAGCACGAGGACGACCGTGGAGCGCTACCTGTCCTCCGAGGTCACCTACCTGAGCGGCTTCGGCGGGGAGGAGCTGCAGAGCAGGCGCCGCGACTGGACCCCGTGGGAGTTCGAGCGTGCCTGTCGCAATCTTGCCCGTCGCCTGGGCGCCACCGTGAAGCGGGTCGAGACCGGCCCCGTCGAGGAGCGGCAGGCGGTCGCGGGATGAAGGTCAGCGGCGCCCAGGCGCTGTTCAAGGCCCTCGAGGGCGAGGGCGTCGATATCGCCTTCGGGATCCCGGGCGGCGCGATCCTGCCGGCCTACGACCCGCTGATCGAGTCGGGTGTCCGCCATGTGCTGTGCCGGCACGAGCAAGGGGCCGGGCACGCCGCGGAGGGCTACGCCTGGGCCACCGGGAAGGTCGGCGTCGCGATCGCCACGTCGGGCCCGGGCGGCTGCAACCTCGTCACCGCGCTCGCCGACGCGAAGATGGACTCCGTCCCGATCGTCGCGATCACCGGACAGGTCCCCACGCCGGCCGTCGGCAACGACGCCTTCCAGGAGGCGGACATCACCGGCATCACGATGCCGGTCACGAAGCACAACTTCCTCGTCACCGATCCCGGCGAGGTGGCCGAGACGATCCGCGAGGCGTTCCACATCGCCCGCACCGGCCGGCCCGGTCCGGTCCTCGTCGACCTCCCGAAGGACGTGCTGGTGAACGAGACGACCTGGAGCTGGCCGGACCAGGTCGATCTGCCGGGCTACCGGCCCACCATCAAGGGCAACATGCGCCAGGTGGTGGAGGCCGCGAAGCTGATCCTCGAGGCGAAGCGACCGGTCCTCTACGTCGGCGGCGGCGTGATCAAGGCGGAGGCCACCGAGGAGCTGTACGAGCTCGCGACCGTTGGACACCTGCCGGTCGTCACGACGCTGATGGCGCGCGGCGCGTTCCCGGACGCCCACGAGCTGTGCCTCGGGATGCCGGGGATGCACGGCGTCTACACGGCGGTGACCGCGATGCAGAAGGCGGACCTACTCGTCGCGGTCGGGGCTCGGTTCGACGACCGAGTGACCGGCAAGCTCGCCACGTTCGCGCCCAACGCGAAGATCGTGCACATCGACATCGATCCCGCGGAGATCGGCAAGAACCGCAGAGCCGACGTCCCGATCGTGGGGGACTGCAAGGACGTGACGGCGAAGCTCGTCGCGGAGCTCACGCGCCGTCAGGACGAGGCCGGCATCCCGGACAGGAGCCCGTGGCTCGAGCAGCTCGCGGCGTGGCGGGCCGAGCAGCCGCTCCGCTACGACCAGGAACCGGACGGACCGCTGAAGCCGCAGTATGCGATCGAGCGCCTCCGCGCGCACAGCGACGGCGACACGATCGTCGTGGCCGGGGTGGGTCAGCACCAGATGTGGGCATCGCAGTTCTGGTCCTTCGAGAAGCCACGCACGTGGATCAACTCGGGCGGCCTCGGCACGATGGGCTTCGCGGTGCCGGCGGCGCTCGGCGCGGCAGCCGGACAGCCAGACCGGCGCGTGATCGCGATCGACGGCGACGGCTGCTTCCAGATGACCTCGCAGGAGCTCGCAACGTCGACGACGGAGAAGATCCCGTTCGTCACCGCGATCATCAACAACGCCTACCTGGGCATGGTGCGGCAGTGGCAGGAGCTCTTCTACGAGGAGCGCTACTCGCAGGTGTACCTGAGCTATGACGTGCCCGACTACGTGAAGCTGGCCGAGGCGTATGGCGCCGTCGGTCTGCGCGCCGAGCGGCCCGAGGAGGTCGACGCGGTGATCGAGAAGGCGCTGTCGGTCGACGACCGGAGCGTGGTGATCGACTTCCGCTGCGACGCGAACGAGATGTGCTTCCCGATGGTCCCGGCCGGTGCGTCGAACGACGACATCATCACGGGGCCCGAGGGCCTGCAGCCGCAGGACGACCCGGCGGAGGCACCGATCGCATGAGTCTGCACACGATCTCCGTCCTCGTGGAGGACAAGCCCGGCGTCCTGACGCGCGTCGCCGGGCTCTTCTCCGCGCGTGGCTACAACATCGACTCGCTCGCTGTCGGACCCACGGAGGCCGAGGGCCTCTCGCGGATGACGATCGTCGTGCACGTCGAGTCGAAGTCGCTGGAGCAGGTGACGAAGCAGCTGAACAAGCTGATCAACGTGATCAAGATCCTCGAGCACGAGCCCGGCACGGCCGTGGAGCGGGAGCTGATGCTCGCCAAGGTGCGGGCGAAGGGTGACGCGCGGGCGAGGGTCATGGAGATCGCCGAGGTGTTCCGCGTGAGCATCGTCGACGTGACGAAGACGACGCTCACCGTCGAGGCCTCCGGCAAGCCGGAGAAGCTCGAGGCGCTCCGCGAGCTGTTGTCCGAGTTCGGGATCGTGGAGCTCTCGCGGACCGGGCGGATCGCGCTCGCGCGCGGCGATCGGGGGATCAGGGAGAAGGGCGGTCTGCGGGTCGCGAGGGCCGTAGGTGCGGAGGACTCGCCGGAGTGGACCGGCGGCGGGGTCTAGGGGGCAACGATGGCGACGATCTACCACGAGCAGGACACCGACGTATCCGCGCTGGCGGGGCAGAAGGTCGCGATCCTCGGGTTCGGGTCGCAGGGCCACGCGCACGCGCAGAACCTGAAGGACTCGGGACACGACGTGCGCGTGGGTCTCCGACCCGGCTCCTCGAGCCGCACCACGGCGGAGGAGGCCGGTCTCCGGGTGGCCGACACCGCGGACGCGGTCGAGGAGGCCGACGTCGTGATGGTCCTGCTCCCCGACACCTCGCACGGGAAGGTGTACGCGGAGGAGATCGCACCCCATCTGAACGCCGGCGACATGCTGATGTTCGCGCACGGCTTCTCGATCCACTTCGGGACGGTCACCCCGCCGCCCGACGTCGACGTCACGATGATCGCGCCGAAAGGACCCGGCCACCTGGTGCGGCGCACCTACGAGGAGGGCATCGGAACGCCGGCGCTCGTCGCGATCCACCAGGACGCCACGGGGAAGGGCCGCCAGCGCGCGCTCGCGTACGGCAACGGGATCGGCGCCGCCCGCGCGGGCATCATCGAGACGACGTTCAAGGAAGAGACCGAGACCGACCTGTTCGGCGAGCAGACGGTGCTGTGCGGCGGACTGTCCGAGCTGATCCGCTCCGGCTTCGACACGCTCGTGGCGGCCGGCTATCAGCCGGAGATCGCCTACTTCGAGTGTCTCC
Organism: Actinomycetes bacterium; assembly: GCA_021155985.1. Taxonomy (GTDB): domain Bacteria; phylum Actinomycetota; class UBA4738; order UBA4738; family HRBIN12; genus JAJNBA01. The sequence continues at coordinate 39,288 of JAJNBA010000012.1, read as the reverse complement.
ACGAGGTGAAGCTGATCGTCGACCTGATCTACGAGGGCGGCCTCTCCTGGATGCGCCACTCCATCTCCGACACCGCCGAGTGGGGTGACTACCTCTCCGGCGCCCGAGTGATCGACGATGGGACCCGCGCGACGATGCGGCAGCTCCTCGGGGAGATCCAGGACGGATCGTTCGCGAAGCGTTGGATCGCCGAGGCCGACGGCGGGTTCCCGGCGTTCCTGGCCAAGCGGCGCGAGGCGCGAGCGTCCCAGCTCGAGGACGTCGGCCGGCAGCTGCGGACGATGATGCCGTGGCTGCAGAGCGAGGACAAGGTACCGCCGTCGTGAGCGACCCCGACGTAGTCCGGTTCTTCGACACCACCCTCCGCGACGGCGAGCAGGCCCCCGGCATCGCCCTGACGAAGGACGAGAAGGTCGAGATCGCTGAGCAGCTCGCCAGGCTGCAGGTGGACATCCTGGAGGCGGGCTTCGCGATCTCCTCCGACGGGGAGTTCGACGCCGTTCGCGAGATCGCGACGAGCGTGAAGGGCCCGGTGATCGCGTCACTCGCTCGCGTGGTTCCCGGCGACATCGAGCGCGCCGCCGAGGCGTTGAAGGGCGCCGACCGGTCCCGGATCCACGTGTTCATCTCGACGTCGCAGATCCACATGGAGGACATGCTCCGGATGTCCCATCGGCAGGTCCTCGACGGGATCGGGGAGGGGGTGAAGCTCGCGGCCGGCTACACCGACGACGTGGAGTTCAGCGCGCAGGACGCCACCCGGACGGAGCTGGACTTCCTCCTCGAGTGCTTCGACGTCGCGGTGAAGGCCGGGGCGACGACCATCAACGTCCCCGACACGGTCGGGTACGCCACGCCCGCGGAGTTCGGCGAGCTGGTGCGGATCGTGCGGGATCGGACCTCGGAGCACGTGACGATCTCCACCCACTGCCACAACGACCTGGGGCTCGCGGTCGCGAACTCGCTCGCCGGCGTGGAGCACGGTGCGCGCCAGGTGGAGGTCGCCGTGAACGGGATCGGCGAGCGCGCGGGGAACTGCTCGCTCGAGGAGATGGCGATGATCCTGCGCACGCGCCGGGAGGCGCTCGGCGTGGGCCACGGGCTGAACCTGAAGGAGATCGTGCGGACATCGCGACTCGTCTCGGCGCTCACCGGGTACTCGGTGCAGCCGAACAAGGCGGTCGTGGGGGCGAGCGCGTTCGCGCACGAGAGCGGCATCCACCAGCACGGCGTGCTCGCGAACCGGGCCACCTACGAGATCATGGATCCGGTCGAGATCGGGCTCGAGGGCAATCAGATCGTCTTGGGGAAGCATTCCGGCCGGCATGCGTTCGCGGACGCGCTCGACAAGGTTGGCATCTCGATCGACGACGACCACATGCATCGGGCGTTCGCTCGCTTCAAGGAGCTCGCCGACCGCAAGATCCAGATCACCGACCAGGATCTCGCGGCGATCGTGTCCGAGGAGGTCGGCAGCGGGAAGGAGGATCTTCTCGTCCTCGAGTCCCTGGCCTCCGGAGGTGGCACGCACCTGGCGCCGACGGCGACCGTGAGGCTTCGCCGCGGTGACGAGGTGATCGAGGAATCCGCGATGGGCGACGGGATGATCGACGCCGCCTGCGGCGCGATCCAGCGCGCGGCGGGCGTGGAGGCGACGCTGATCACGTTCAACGTGTCGTCGGTCACGGGTGGCTCGGACGCCTTAGGAGACGTCGTCGTCCAGCTGGAGATCGACGGGCGGCGGGTCACGGGCCGCGGCGTCGCCACCGACGTCGTGGAGGCGAGCGCAAGGGCCTACCTCGCCGCGATCAACCGCGCGGCTTCGGTCGCGGAGCCGGACTCGGCCAGGGCCATCGAAACGCCGGCCGAGGCGGCCAGGAACGAGGTGACGCCGTGAGCGCCGCGGTCGCCACCGAGACGCGGCCGCGGCGACTCGGCGCCGGCGGCCGTCCTTACCGGATCGGTGTGATCCCCGGCGACGGGACCGGCCCGGAGGTCGTCGGCGAAGCGCTCAGGGTGCTGGACACCGTCCGCGAAGGTTTCGAGGTCGAGCTCGAGCATTTCGACCTCGGGGCCGAGCGGTACCTGCGCACCGGCGAGACCCTGCCCGACGAGGAACTCGTCCGTCTCGCCGGGTGCGACGCGATCCTCCTCGGAGCGGTGGGTGATCCCCGGGTCCCGCCGGGGGTCCTCGAGCGGGAGCTCCTCTTGCGGATCCGTTTCGAGCTGGACCAATACGTGAACCTCCGTCCGATCGTGCGGTACCCGGGCGTGAAGACCCTCGTCCCGCATCACGCCGACACCGACGTCGACATGGTGGTGGTCCGCGAGAACTCGGAGGGTCTGTACACGGGCGGCGGCGGGTTCCACCGGAAGGGCACGCCGCAGGAGGTCGCCGTGCAGGAGTCGATCAACACGCATCACGGCGTGGAGCGGCTCGTGTGGTACGCGTTCGATCTCGCGATGCGTCCCGGCCGTCGTCGGAAGGTCACGCTGGTGCACAAGACGAACGTGCTCACCTACGCCGGCGATCTGTATCAGCGAGTCGTGGACGAGATGGCGTCGGCGTTCCCGGACGTCGAGACGGACTACGCCCACGTCGACGCCGCGTGTCTCTACCTGATCGAGGATCCGTCGCGGTTCGACGTGATCGTCACCGACAACATGTTCGGTGACATCGTCACCGACCTCGGCGCCGTGATCCAGGGCGGGCTCGGGATCGCCGCCGGCGGCAACATCAATCCGCAGGGGATCTCGATGTTCGAGCCGATCGGCGGCACCGCACCGTCCGAGACGGGCCGCAAGACGATCAACCCGTTGGCCGCGATCGGCGCCCTGATGCTGTTGCTCCATGAGCTGGGACAGGATGCCGCGGCCGACCGTGTCGACCGCGGGATCCGGTTCGCCGTCTCCAAGATGACGTCGATGCGCGCGGGGGAGATGGGGTTCTCCACGGGCGAGGTCGGTGACCTCGTGATCGAGGGGACCTCGGCGTGAGGAGGCGCGTCGAGCTCTACGACACGACGCTGCGTGACGGCGCGCAGGCGCCCGGTCTGTCCTACTCGGTCGAGGACCGGATGCGGATCCTCCACAAGCTCGACCAGCTCGGCCTGCCCTACATCGAGGGCGGCTGGCCCGGCGCGAACCCCCGCGACACCGAGTTCTTCCGCCTCGCCACGAAGGAGACGCTCGACCACGCGGAGCTCGTCGCGTTCGGGATGACCCGGCGCGCGGGCGAGAACGCGGAGGACAGCGCGATCCTGCGCGATCTCCTCGACGCCGGGACCGAGACGGTCACGTTCGTGGGCAAGAGCTGGGACGTGCACGTCGAGAAGGCCCTCCGGACCGACCTCGACGAGGGCGTCGCGATGGTCCGCGACACCGTCCGGCATCTCCGGGCCCAGGGCCGCCACGTCTTCTTCGACGCCGAGCACTTCTTCGACGGCTTCCTCGGGAACGCGGACTTCGCGATCCGCGTGCTCGAGGCGGCGGCTGAGGAGGGCGCTGAGCGCCTGGTGCTCTGCGACACGAACGGCGGCACGCTGCCGTCGGAGGTCGCGCGCATCGTGGGGGAGGTCCACGCCCGCGTGGACGGCGTCCCGCTCGGGATCCACACGCACAACGACGCCGGGTGCGCGGTGGCGTCCGCTCTCGCCGGCGTCGAGGCGGGCGTCCTCCAGGTGCAGGGCGTCGTGAACGGTTACGGCGAGCGCACCGGCAACGCGGACATCGTGCCGATCGCCGCGAACCTCGTGCTGAAGATGGACGCCGACTGCCTGCCGCCCGGCGCGGTCGAGCGGTTGACGGAGGTCGCACACTACGTCGCGGAGGTCGCGAACGTCGCGCCCGATTCACGGCAGCCCTACGCGGGCCGCTTCGCGTTCACGCACAAGGCGGGCCTCCACGCGAGCGGCGTCGCCAGGTTCAGCGAGGCGTACGAGCACGTCTCTCCGGACGCCGTGGGCAACCGGCGCGGCGTGGTCGCCTCGGACCTCGGCGGTGCCGCGACGCTGAAGATGAAGGCTGCCGAGTTCGACTTCGCGATCGAGGTCGAGGCGGTACCGGTGGTGCTCGAGCAGTTGAAGGAACGCGAGGCCCGCGGCTACACGTTCGAGCTCGCGGACGCGTCCCTCGAGCTCCTGATGCGACGGGCGTCCGGATGGACGCAGCCGTTCTTCGTGATCGACAGCTACCGCGTGCACGTGGAGGAGCGTGTCGGCGACGGCGACGCGCCGCTCGCCGAGGCCACCGTGAAGGTCCGCACGAAGGGCTCGCGCCACATCGAGTCCGCCGAGGGTCACGGGCCCGTCGGCGCGCTGGACGACGCGCTCCGCAAGGCGCTCACGAACGACTACCCGGAGCTCCGGCACATCGAGCTCGAGGACTACCGGGTACGGGTGCTCGCCGAAACGCACGGGACGGGGGCGGTGGTTCGCGTGCTGATCGACTCCTCGAACGGCGAGCGATCCTGGACCACGGTCGGGGTCAGCGAGAACATCATCGAGGCGTCGTGGGAAGCCCTCACGGACGCATATCTCTTCGGCCTGCTCCACCCACGTGAGGTCGCCGAACCGTAGCCCCGGCTGGGAACATGGAGCCGATGGAGCACAGATCGATCGGATCGATCCCCGTGCCGTTGGCAGGGATCGGGTGCAACAACTTCGCGCGGCGGATCGACGAGGAGCGTTCGCGCGAGGTCGTCGACGCTGCCTTCGAGGCCGACGCGACCCTGTTCGACACCGCCGATCTCTACGGAGACACGCACTCTGAGGAGATCCTCGGCCGGGCACTGGGATCGCGCCGGGATCGCGCCGTGATCGTCTCGAAGTTCGGGATGCGGACGCCACCGGACGGGATGACGGGCGGCGACCCGCGGTGGGTGGTGCGGGCGTGCGAGGAGAGCCTCCGCCGCCTCGCGACCGACCGGATCGACGTCTACCTGCTCCACACGCCCGACGACGCGACGCCGATCGGCGACACGCTCACGGCGATGTCGCGATTGGTCGACGAGGGGAAGGTCCTCCAGATCGGCTGCTCCAACTTCTCCGCGAAGCAGCTCGACGAAGCGACCGATGCCGCACGCGAGCTCGAGGTTCGCTCCTTCGTCACCGTGCAGAACGAGTACAGCCTCGTGGAGCGCGAGCCTCGGGATGAAGTGCTCCCCGCCTGCCGGCGGCTCGGCCTGAGCTTCATGCCGTACTTCCCGCTCGCGTCGGGACTCCTGACCGGGAAGTACCACCGGGGCGAACCGCCGGCTCCCGGAACCCGGATGGCCGGCCGCGACCGCTGGGACGAGTTCCTGACCGACGAGCGCTTCGACGACGTCGAGCGGCTGAGCCGGTTCGCGGAGGAGCACGGCCACACGATCCTTGAGCTCGCGATGTCGTGGCTGGCGGTCCAGCCCGAGATCGCCACCGTGATCGCCGGGGCGACCAGCGCCGAACAGGTGCGGCAGAACGCCGAAGCGATCGAGGCGTGGGGGCTCACCGACGACGAGCTCGCCGAGATCGACGACCTCCTCGACTGATCGCGTGCGGATCCGCAGCGCGACGCCGGAGGACGCGCGACCGGTCGCCGAGGTGCACGTGGCGTCGTGGCGGTATGCATACCGGGCCGTGCTTCCTGACGAGTACCTGGACCGGCTCTCGGTCGACGAACGCGAGGCGATGTGGCTGGGTGCGTTCGCCGATCCGGACAGGAGGAACGGCGCGTTCGTGGCCGAGGAGGGCGGGCGAGTAGTGGGATTCGCGTCGTTCTGCCCGAGCCGTGACGACGATGCCCCCGAGGGAACAGGCGAAGTGCCGGCGATCTACGTGGAGCCTTCCGCGTTGGGCAAGGGCGTGGGGCGAGAGCTGCTCGAGGAAGCGACGGCGGAGCTCAGGCTTGCCGGCTTCACGCGGGCGACCCTGTGGGTGCTCGAAGCGAACGAGCGGGCGCGACGCTTCTACGAGAACGAGGGCTGGGCGTGGGACGGCGCGGTCAGCACGCACATGTTCGACTGCGCGAACGAGCCGGTCGTGCGGTACGCGGTGGATCTGTAGGGGCTCTACGCAGGCTTCCAGTCGTCCCGCAGCACGCTCATCACGAGCTCGTCGTGACGGGCGCCGTCGTACCAGGCATGGGCGCGGAGCCGGCCCTCCTCCACGAACCCGGCTCTGCGATAGGCACCCACCGCTCGTTCGTCGTCGGCGAGGACGCGGAGGGAGATCCTCGCGAGGTTGAGATGGCGGAAGCCGTAGTCCAGCAACGTGCGGACGGCGTCCTGCCCGTACCCCTTGCCCCAGTAGGCCCTCCCGAGCCGTATCCCGATCTCGGCTCGCTGCTGGAAGTGATCGATCGAATGCAGGCCGCACATCCCGATCGTCTCTTCGTCGACATCGATCGCGAACCAGGCCGAGTCCGCGTGACGCTCCTCGAGCCATCGCCGATCGCGGGCCTCGATCTCCTCGAGGGAGAGCGGCAGGGGAGGATCGTGGGTGGAGAGCGCGCGCACCTCGATCGTCTCCACGAGCTCATACAGACGCTCGCGGTCCCTCTCCTGGATCGGACGCAGCACGACCCGGTCGCCCTCGAGCATGGGCGGAGCCTACGCGAACCCTCCACACGTCATTCACGGCTCCTTCACACCGCGGCGCGAACCTGAGGCCAGGATGGGAGGGACCCATCCGGCAAGGAGGTTCGAGATGCGACGCGGGTTCGGATGGGGCGCCGCGATCCTGTTGGTCCTGCTGTTGGTGGGCGTCGGGATCGGCGCCTACAACTGGGGCGTCACGGAAGGGCTGGAACGAACCGGCGAGGGCGTCGAAGTCGTCCGGTACGTCGGCGGTCATGGGTTCGGGTTCTTCCCGTTCTTCCTCTTCTTCCCGTTGTTCTTCCTGGCGCTGTTCGCGTTCAAGGGCGCGATGTGGCGCCGGCACTGGGATCACGACGGTGGCCCCGGTGGCCACCACGGCCCCGGTGATCACGGCCGGTGGGAGCAGGGATACGAGGAGTGGCACCGCCGGCAGCACGAGAGCGGCGGAGGATCGGGCGGCCAGGATCCGCCTGCACAGCCACCGAACTAGGGTTGCGGGAGAGCAGGTCTCGGAGCTCGAGGCCTGCTCTCCGCGTGACGGTCCCCCGGCGGTTCCCCCATAGTTCATCGGTGGGAGTCGCGCTTCTCGCGGTGGTGTGCGTCGTCTCGCTCCAGGTCCTTCGGGTGTTCTTCCCGATCATCTTCGACGGTTTCGAGGACGTGGGGTATGCGGCTGCGGCGGCGGTGGCGGTCGGCATCCCCGCGCTCGGGTCGATCCTCGGTGCGTCGTTCCGCGAGGTGATCGGCGATCGGCGCTCCGTCCTCTTGGGCGTCGGCCTGCTGGCGACGGGCCTGATCGCTCTCCAGGTGGCGGGAACGATCCCGTTCTGGCTCGTGGCGATCACGACCGCCGCTGCGCTCTGGGCGCTCATGTCGATCGTCGCCACCGGCCTCGCCGGACGAGCACCCCGGCCGGTACAGGGCCTTCTGCTCGGCTTCGCCGTCGACCTCGCGATCCGGAGCGTCTTCCACGGTTGGGATCCCGTGTGGCAGGAAGGCGTGCTGCCATGGGTCGTGGCGGTCTCGCTCTCCGTGGGAGCGATGAGCTTGGCGATCGTGACGACGCGCACGGTGCGGAGCGACGGATCGAGCGTCTCGTGGGTCGCTCTGGTCGCGATCGGCCCCTTCCTGTTCCTGCACGCGCTCTTCCTGCAGAACGTTCCCTTCGTGGTTGCTCGATCCGGCGTGACCTCGCTCCAGGCCGTTGCCATCATCCTCGCGCTCGACGCAGCCACGATCCTCGTGGTCGGCGCGTGGCCACGCTGGCAGATCTGGCTGGCGGTGATCGCGGCCGTGGGCGTGGTCGGCCTCCGGCTGGGCCCCGGCGCCGCGGTGCTGATCCTCTTCGCGCTCGTGTCGATGGGCACCGCGGTGATGCTCGCCCTCGCCTTCCGATCGCCTGCCGGACGCGGCCGCATCTTCCAGCTTCTGGCTCACGCCGCCGGCCCCGCCGTGATCGGGGTGTTGGTGGTCGCGTACCAGAAGCCGAGGCCGCTTCCGCTCCCCGGCGGATACCTTCTCGAGGCCGCGACGATCGCCCTCCTCCTGCTGGCATGGGTGGGTTCGAGATCCCCTCCGGGCGGCCTGGCTCCTCTCGGTCATCGTGCCGCTTTCGGGGCGACCCTCCTCCTGGGCGTGCCGTTGGGTCTCTGGTTGTCGACCCCGACCCTCGCGACCCACACCTCGAGCGCTCCTCGGATGATCAGGCTGCTCGACTACAACGTCCACTCGGCGGTGAACGACGGTCAGGTCGACCTGGAGACCATCGCATCGACGATCGAGGCACGGAGGCCATCCATCGTGGTCCTGCAGGAGGCGAGCCGTGGCTGGCCCGTGACGGGGATGACCGATGTGGTCGAGTGGCTGTCGTGGCGGCTCCGCATGCCGTACCTGTTCGGGCCGGCGGGGGACGGGCCGTTCGGGAACACGATCATGTACCGGCCGACGCTCCGGGTCCTCACGACGGAGCAGGGGCCGCTCCCACAGGGTCGGGGCCTGCACCCGCGGAGCTACCTCTCCGTGACCTTCGCCGAGGATCCGCTCCGCGTGGTTGCGACCCATCTCGACGGCGGGCTGGACGCTCGAACGCGGCTCCTGCAGATCGACGGCCTCCTGCGGGCGATCGACGACGCGGACAGCACCATCGTCGCCGGCGACCTGAACTCGGAGATCGGGTCTCCGGAGCTGGCGAAATTCCAGGGCGTCGGCTTCGTCACGGTGCAGGACCTGACGGGGGAATGGGCTGCCACGTTCCCCGAGGAGGGTGAGATCTTCGATCACATCCTGATCGGGACACACCTGACGGCGACCGATGTGGCGGTCGGGCGGACCGATGTGTCCGACCACTTCCCGGTCGTCGCGACGATCCGTCGCCTCTGACGCATCGGGACTGAGGCGACGGCCACCACGCCGTTCGTTCACGGGTCCTTCACAGACCCGGCGTAGAGTCGCCGGGATGAGGACCGTTCTCGTCGTCGAGGACGAGATGAAGATCGCGCGCGTCGTGCGTGACTACCTCACCGACGCCGGTTTCGACGTGATCGTGGCCTCCAACGGCGAGGCCGCCCTCGCGAGCGCCCGTGGATCGAGACCCGATCTCGTCGTGCTCGACCTCGGTCTCCCGGGCATCGACGGACTCGACGTGGCGCGCGAGCTCCGCGGCTCCTCGCACGTCCCGATCGTGATGCTCACGGCACGCGGCGAGGAGACCGACCGGATCGTCGGCCTCGAGCTCGGCGCCGACGACTACGTCGTGAAGCCGTTCAGTCCGAAGGAGCTGGTGGCGAGGGTGCGCGCCGTCCTCCGCCGCACCTCCACCGCGGAGATGCTGCGGGAGCAGCCGGTGCGGGTCGCGGACGTCGAGATCGATCCGCAACGGATGCGGGTCACGGCGAGTGGCCGGCCCGTCGAGCTGACGCCCACGGAGTTCCAGCTCCTCGCCGCGCTCGCCCGCGAGCCGGGGCGCGTGTTCACACGAGGGCAGCTGCTGGACGCGATCCACGGCATGGCGATCGAGTCCTACGAACGCGCGATCGACGCGCACGTGAAGAACATCCGGAAGAAGCTCGAGCCCGAACCCGGGAAGCCGCGCTACGTCCTGACCGTCCACGGCGTCGGATATCGGTTCGCGGATGCCTGACGATCGCCACCACCCGCATCCGCATGGTCCACCTTGGGGCGAAGGGCCGTGGGGGCGAGGACGGCCTCCGTGGTGGCCCGACGACGAGGACTGGCCGCCGCGCGGGCCCGAGGCGTGGCGCGGCATGCGCCGCCACTTCTTGGGCAAGTTCGTCGTCGTCCTCGGGGTCGCCGTTGTGGCGATCGTCGGACTCTCGGCGCTGGCGGGCGTCTTCTTCTCCCGCGGGGAGGGCGACCGCGGCCCGTTCTTCCCGATCGGGCTGGTCGTCGTGGTCCTCGTGGTGCTCCTGGTGGTGCGGGCCGGCCGACGGTTCGCCTCGCCGATCGTCGATGTGATGGAGGCGGCCGACCGCGTGGCGGCGGGCGACTACGAGTCGCGTGTCGAGGTCCGCGGACCCCGGGAGGTGCAACGCCTCGGCGCGGCCTTCAACGCGATGACGGAACGGCTCGGCTCGAACGAGGACCGCCGCCGCCAGCTCCTCGCCGACGTCGCGCACGAGCTCCGGACGCCGCTCTCCGTGATCCAGGCGAACCTCGAGGCGCTGGTGGACGGCCTCTACCCGGCCGACGAGACCCACCTGCGCTCCGTCCTGGACGAGACGAAGGTCATGGCGCGACTGCTGAACGACCTGCAGACGCTCTCGACGGCAGAGGCCGGCGCGCTGACGCTGCATCTCGAGCCCACCGAACCACGCCACCTGATCGAGAGCGCGGTGCGATCGTTCGCCGCCCAGGCCGGCGAGGCCGGCGTCCGACTCGACACCCGCGTGGCGGAGTCGTTGCCGGAGATCGAGGTCGACCGACTGCGCATCGGCGAGGTCCTCGGGAACGTGCTGTCCAACGCGCTCCGGCACACGGCCGCCGGAGGTTCGGTCACGCTCGAGGCGTTCGCCGCGGGAGAGGGTGTCAGCGTGTCGATCGCCGACACCGGCACGGGGATCCCGCCGGAGCGGCTCCCCCACGTGTTCGCCCGATTCTCGCGAGCCGCGGACTCGCCCGGCACCGGTCTCGGGCTCGCGATCGCGAAGTCACTGATCGAGGCACATGGCGGCGAGATCCGAGCCGAGAGCACGGGCGCCGGCACGACGATCTCGTTCACCCTCCCCGGGTAGGGTTGTCGTCGTGGCTCCTTCGAAGCTACCGAAGCCGACCGATGAGACGAAGGACTTCTTCGCGTCTATCGTGCCCGATCATCCCGCGGTGTCGATCCGTCCGATGTTCGGCCAGCTCTCCGCGTTCGTGAACGGCAACATGTTCATGGGGATCTTCGGCGACGATGTCCTCGTGCGGCTCGCGGAGGCCGACCGCGCCGAAGTGCTCGGTGCGGGTGGAAGCGTCTTCGAGCCGATGGCCGGCCGCCCCATGAAGGAGTACGTCGTGCTGCCGAGCGCCTGGCGCGACGACCCGGCCCGTATCCGTGAGTGGGTGGCTCGGTCGCTCGATCACGCCGAGGAGCTCCCGCCCAAGCAGCCCAGGAAGAAGAACCCACAGCAGCCGAAGAAGCGGAAGGCCTGAGGCTTCCCCAGCTCCCGAGGAGGGTATGGGGCTCTCGGAGGTGATCGCGGATGGAGAAGTGTGCGCACGACGCGTGTCGCTGCCAGGTCGAGGAGACGGGCGCCTACTGCTCCGACCATTGTCGGAGCGTCGCTGCCGCGGGACCATCCGCCGGGCCTCAGCCGTGCCTGTGTGGACACCCGGACTGCCAGGAGGGATAGAGGATGCGTGTCACGTTCGTCGACGGCCCGCTGGACGGGCGCGAGGAAGAGATCCCCGACGACAAGCTCGAGGAGGGACATCCGGTGTATTGGCCGGAACGCCCGGAGACGGATGACGACACGGATGCGGAGCAGCCGGGACTCGACGGGGTCGTGGAGTACCTCTACGACGGGAACGGCCACGCGAGCTACGTCGGCGGCCAGCTGGAGGACGCGTAACCTCGCCGGATGCCTGTCGAGGTCTCCGTCGAGGCCACCGGGAAGCGCGCGTTCGCGGGGGCCATCGACTGGCCGGGATGGTGCCGCTCCGGCAAGGACGAGGAGGCCGCCCTCGAGACACTCTTCGGCTACGGCCCGCGCTATGAGCGCGTCCTGAAGGGATCGGGCGTCCGTTTCACGGCACCGGCGCGTCTCTCGACGCTCTCGGTCGTGGAGCGGATGGAGGGCGACGCCACCACCGACTTCGGCGCCCCGTCGATCGCGCCGGAGGCGGACGCCACCTCGATCGATCGACGCTGGCTCACGCGGATCGAGGAGATCCTCCGGGCGTGCTGGGGGTCCTTCGATCGGGCCGTCGCCGGGGTGACGGGCGAGCTCCGCAAGGGGCCGCGCGGCGGCGGCCGCGAGGTCGACGCGATCGTCGGTCACGTCGTCGGCGCCGAAGGGGGCTACCTGCGCATGATCGCCGGGAAGCCACCGGCCTTCGCGGAGGACGACGCGTCGGCCGCGCGGGACCCGGTCAGAGCCGCCGTCCTCGAGGCGCTCGAACGTGCGGTCGTCGACGGCATCCCCGAGAAGGGCCCCCGCGGCGGCGCGAGGTGGTCCGCGAGGTACTTCGTGCGCCGCGACGCATGGCACGTCCTCGACCACGCGTGGGAGATCGAAGATCGCTCGTCAGCCGAGGCGTGAGCGCTCTCCGCGCGCGGGACGGGGGAGCCACGACGTCGACGCCAGGGCGAGGTGCTCGAGCTCGAGCCTCGCGAGCGCCTCGTACCGGCCCGCCGCCAGGTCGGCGACGGGATCCTCGCTCGCCGTGCGGAGCTCGCGGAACAATCGGCCGGCCACCGCGCGGTTGGCGAGGTAGGCGAGCGCAACGCCGTCGCCGCTCTTCAAGGATCTCCGCAGCGCGCGGCGCTCCCGTTCGCGGGACACGCGCGGGGGGATCCACGCCGCGAGCACCGGAAGCGTCGGTCCCGCGGCCAGCCCGACCCCGATCAGCAGCGCGAGCGTGTCGATGTCCTGCTCGACGGATCTGCCGTTCTGGACCGTCTCGTTCCCGATGGTGCGGATCTCGTCCGCGACGGCGTCGAATCCCTCGCCGACGAGTGGCACCTCGGAGAGGCGACCGACGGCGTCGCCCGCCCGATGGATCGCGTGACCGGCTCCTTCCACGCTCTCGCCGACGGCGCCGAGCCGTTCGACGAACGTGCCCACCGTGATCCCGAGCACGAGCCAGACCACCGTCCACAGGAGCACGAGCAGGTCGATCGCGACGACGGACCGTTGCGGCAGCCGCGATTCGATCGATCCGAGCATGCGAGAACACCTTGCCCAGGGGCCGGGTGAGGGAAACGCTCGAGTTGGCCGGGAGCGTCTCCCGAGCGGCGGGCGCGGGAGAACGCACGGCGTGCAGGTATCCTGATGGATATCGGTCGGCGCGTGGAACGGAACGCGGCCACCGACGGATCGCCCGGCACACGGCTCAGCGCGGGCATCGCCACGTGCGCCGGGCGGCGGCATCGAACGAGACGGAGGAGATGACCATGCCGGAGACCTTCGGGAAGCGACAGCGCAAGGACGTGAAGGCGAAGAAGGCGGCGGCGGCGGAGGAGCGGCGGTTGGCTCGCGTGCAGCGTCGCCGCGATCGAGAGGCCGGTCTGATCGAGCCGGGTCCGCCGGTGGCCACGCCCGAGGAGATCGAGTCGCAGCTGGGGATCGTTCCGCCCGGGCTCGCGGACTGACCGACACCGGCAGGCGGATCCGTCCGGGCGCGGCGCGCACGCACCCGGCCGGACCGGAATACGCGCACCGAAACTGAGGTTCGGGAAGAGACATGCCCGCGATCACCGTCGACGATCCCACCGCGCTCCCGCGCCTCTCCGAGGCTCGTGGATCGTCGGTGGTCCGCCCGGTCCGCGTCGTCGTGACGGCCCCGGGGGGCTTCGAGGGCGAGGGGTTCCCGGTCCGCCGGGCCTTCGCCGGCGTCGAGCTCACCGACCTCGATCCCTTCGTCCACATGGACCAGATGGGTGAGGTCGAGTACGCGCCGGGCGAGCCGAAGGGCACGCCCTGGCACCCGCATCGTGGTTTCGAGACCGTCACCTACATGCTCGACGGGATCTTCGAGCATCAGGACTCGAACGGCGGCGGCGGCGTGATCACGAACGGCGACACCCAATGGATGACGGCCGGCGCCGGGATCCTGCACATCGAGAAGCCACCGGAGCACTTGGTCGCCAGCGGAGGCCTGTTCCACGGGATCCAGCTCTGGGTCAACTTGCCCAAGGCCGAGAAGTGGTCCCCTCCGCGGTACCAGGATCTCCGGGGGAGTGAGGTCGGATTGCTGGCGTCGGCGGACGCCGGTGCGCTCGTCCGCGTGATCGCGGGCGACCTCGCCGGCTGGACCGGCCCCGGGCAGACCTACACGCCCATGACGATGGTCCACACGACGATCGCACCCGGCTCGCGGCTCGAGCTCCCGTGGAACCCATCGTTCAACGCCCTCGCCTACGTGCTGTCGGGCGCGGGTACGGTCGGACCGGATCGCCGTCCGATCGTCAGCGGTCAGCTGGCCGTACTCGGCGCCGGAGACCTGGTCGAACTGGAGGCCGCCGCCTCGCAGGAGAGCCGATCACCGGCCTTCGAGGTGCTGGTACTCGGCGGCCGCCCGATCCGCGAGCCGGTCGCGTGGTACGGCCCGTTCGTGATGAACACGCGTGATGAGCTCGTCCAGGCGTTCGAGGACTACCAGGCCGGGCGGCTGGGAACCGTGCCGGCGATCCACCACACGCCGGACCACGTGGTGGAGTCGACCCCCGGAGAGCGGGAGCCGACGGGCTAGGCCGCGGGAGCGGGTGGTATCGGAGTCGATCGCACCCGCAAGCCCGGGACCCCGTCCGGGATGCTGATCTCGAGGAGTCGGCGGACCTGATCGGATGGATCCTTGATCACGACCGGGCCACAATCGTCCGAGCGCGCCCCCTCGAGGAGCACTCGGAGCCCGCTGCTGTCCATGAACAGCACCCCGGAGAAGTCGAGCACGATGGGATCGTCGCCCTTGGCCGCCGCGCGGAGCAGTTCGCTCAACCCGTCGACGGTTGCCATGTCGAGCTCCCCTTCGAGGCGGTAGCCCTCGTCGGTCGCCGTGATCTCGAGTGGCATCGGTGTCTCCCTCGTGGCCCTGCTTCGGATCACAACGCCGGGTCGTTCCGTGGTCACGCACCCGACAGGTCTCGACCGGGACCCTAGCGACGGCCTGGCGCAGCGACAATCGCGTGCGGACGCCGGGCTAGGCTCCTCCCGGTGAGCGGAGACCCGGAACCGGCCCGGACCCTCTCCACGCGAGAGCTCAACAGGGCCCTCCTGGCTCGACAGCACCTGTTGGAGCGGTCGACGACGAGTCTTCCGAGGACGATCGAGCGGGTCGGCGGCCTCCAGACCCAGTACGCCCCCGCCGGCTACATCGCCCTGCGGACCCGCCACGAAGGCTTCCGGCGAGACGATCTCACCCGAGCGCTGCACCGGAAGGCCGTCGTCCAAGCGTGGATGATGCGAACGACGATCCACATGGCATCGAGGAGCGACTTCTGGCTGTTCTCGGCCGCCGTCCGGGAGCATCGCCGGGAGGGGTGGATCCGGGGCTTCCGCCGGCCGGCGAGGGAGGCGGCCACCGCGGCCCAGAAGACCGCGCGGTTCCTGGCCGACGGGCCCAAGCGTCGCGCCGAGATCGTCTCGACCCTCGGGCTCGATAACCCCACGTGGAACGGCGTCGGCCTCTGGCTCGACCTCGTACGGGTCCCACCGTTCGGCACCTGGGAGCAGCCGCGCGCCGATCTCTACGGGCTGGCGTCCGACTGGCTCGGCGAACCGCCGGACGTGACCGCGCAGGAGGGGACCGAGCATCTGGTGCGCCGGTACCTCGCCGCCTTCGGGCCGGCCTCCCGCGCGGACGTCGTCGGCTTCACGGGGATCCCGGCACGCACACTCTCCACCGCGATCGAGCAGATCCCGCTCCGCCGCTTCGTCGACGAAAGGGGCAAGGAGCTGCTCGACGTCCGCAGGGCACCGCTGCCCGAGCCCGAGACCCCGGCGCCGATCCGGCTCCTCCCCGCATGGGACGCGACCCTCCTGACGCACGCGCGACGAACCCAGATCCTCCCCGAACGCTACCGAGCGCGCGTCTTCAACACGAAGACCCCCCACTCGATCCACACGTTCCTCGTGGACGGGCAGGTGGCCGGGAGCTGGCGTCACGAGCACGGGCGGATCGTGACGGAGCCGTTCGAGCGCCTGTCCAGCCAGGCCCGCGGTGCGCTCGACGACGAGGTCGCGCACGTCGCCGAGCTCTTCGCCACCGACTGACGCCGGCTCGTCGAGGGCAGGTTGTCGGCAAGCGCACGCGGGTGCGAGCCTTCTCCCCAACGACACACGGGGGGAGGCACTCGATGGCGCTTCGGGTCGAGAGCACGAGCGTCGCGGACGGCCAGTCGATCGCGGAGATCCATGCGGTCGCCACGCCGACCGCCGACGGCAAGGCCGAGATGGCCGGCCGCGACCTGAGCCCGCATCTCCGATGGTCGGGCGAGCCCGAGGCGACGCGTTCCTTCGCGATCTCGGTGATCGATCCCGACGTCCCCGCGGACCGAACGCGGATGGGCGTCGAGGGGCTCTCGCTCGGCGCCGAGGAGCCGCGCGTCGACTTCGCGCACTGGCTCGTGGCCGACATCCCGCCGAGCGTGCACGAGCTGGCCGAGGGTGCCGGTGGCGACGGCTTCGTCGCCCACGGCAAGCCGCCCGAGCCGCCCGCGCTCGGGGCGGTCACGGGGCAGAACGGGTACCGGGGACTCTTCGAAGGCGACGCCGACCTCGAGGGAACCTACGGCGGGTGGGACGGGCCGTACCCCCCGTGGAACGACGAGGTCGTCCATCATTACGAGACGACCGTCTACGCGATCGATGTCGACTCGCTCGGCCTGGGGTCCGGGTTCACGCTCGAGGAGTTCCGGGCCGCGATCGACGGACACGTGCTCGACCGGGGCACGATCGTCCCGACCTACTCGCTGAACCCGGCCCTCCGCTAGCGGACCGACGCTCTCGTCAGCCGGGGGCCGGCTCGTCCGCTCGAGCGGCGAAGCGCGCGAGCCATCCATCGAACGTGCTGAGCCCTGCGGCGACGCCCAGGTACAGCGCCGCGACCCAGAGGCAGTTGACGACCACCTTGGCGTAGCCGAGCACCCCGACGTCGATGAAGTGGTAGGGGTACCAGCCGACGAGCTCGCCCCGGATCAAGGTGACGATGCACCAGGTGACCGGGAACGCGAGCGAGAGCCACATCACCCCCCGCGGCGCAAGGCCGCGCGGCCCGTACATCAGCCACCCGACGACCGCGAGGATGGGCACGATCGCGTGGAGGATCCGGTCGGCGACGAGCGACCAGCTCGCGAACTCGAACAGGTGCGCGATCGCGACGTGGAAGACGACGAACGTGATGGCGATCGCGACGATGCCCGTGAGCCGGGCGACCCGGAACACGATCGACGTTCGATCTGTGCGGAGCGCGAGCAGGAGGCTCGTGATGCCGACGATGATGTTCGACTGGATCGTGAAGAACGCGAACACGTTGAGGGCGCGCTCCGTGTGGGTGTCGAAGAACCCCGATCCGCGGTCGGCGGTGACGAGGACCTGGACGACCAGTCCCGTGAGGACCGCGAGAGCGGTGAGCCCGAACCACCACCGACCCCTGGCGTGCACCACGAGGAGCCTAGCGGAGTCGTTGGACCGGTTCGCCCCTAGAGTGACGGACATGACGACCCTCAAGGTGGGCGACCCCGCACCCGGGTTCGCGCTCCTCGAGCAGCACGGTGAGATGGTGCGACTCGAGGACTACCGCGGCAAGAAGCTGCTCGTGTACTTCTACCCGGAGGCGGACACGACCGGGTGCACCGTCCAGTCGTGCGATCTCCGCGACCATCGGCGAGAGCTCGCCGGCATGGGTCTCGACGTCGTGGGGATCTCCCCGGACGATCCGAAGAAGCAGCTCAGGTTCGACGAGAAGTACCACCTCGGGTTCCCCTTGCTCGCCGACGAGGAACACGAGGTGGCGACGGCCTGGGGCACGTGGGTCGAGAAGCACCGCGGGGGCCACACGTACATGGGCATCCTGCGCTCCTCCTTCCTGGTGGACGAGGAGGGCCGGATCGCGCAGGTGTGGTCGCCGGTGACGCCGGAGGACACCGTTCCGAACGCGATCGCCGCGATCGCCGCGTAGTGCCCGACGCGGCGCGCCGTTCGGCTCCCTCGACTTCCTCTACGTCCCGAGCCGCGACGTCTCCGAGGAGCTTCGGTGGTTCGAAGAGGTCCGATCTGGACGCAGCGCTCGGGACCCTCCGAAGGTCGGGGCTGGCGTCGGGAGCACCGATTCGAGATCCCGCATGGACCGATCTGTTCGTTCGAGGGACCGGGTGGGCATCGCGTCGCCCTGTATCAGCTCACGCGGCCCGAGGTCGCGGGGCACTTCGAGGGGCGCCGAGACTTCTAGGGCGGCGCCAGGGCTTCCAGGGAGAGGGACTCCTAGGCGCGGCGCTCCAGGACGATCACGGGGATCGTCCGGATGCCCGCCGTCTTCTCGAGATAGTCGGCGAAGCCCGGTCGGCGAGCGACCTGCCGTGCGTAGAGGTCGTCCCACTCCGACCCGCCTCGGAGGATCCGCGTGGCACGCACCGGGATCGTCTCGGTGCCCACCTCGATCGTCGCCTCGCCGTTCGCCTCGAGGTTGCGCACCCAGTCGGGGTCCGCGGGCGCTCCGCCCTTGGAACCGACCACCGCCCAGCGATCGCCATCGGGGAGATACACCAGGGGCGTGACGTGATCCTTCCCGGTGCGGCGACCGATCGTGTGGAGCAGAAGGACCGTCGCGCCGTCGAAGGAGCCGCCCACCCTCCCCTCGTTGGCGCGGAACTCCTCGATGATGCCCTTGTTCCAGTCGGCCACGTGCCCAGCATGGCGCGTCGACGAGCGCCTCAGCAATCGACGGCCGCGGCGAACGCCTCGCACGGCTCGGCGTGGCGCTCCGGCGCGATCTCTTAGCACGGCTCTTCGTCGATCGGCCGCGGCTCCGGCAAGCCGGTCGTTACCATCCGCGGATGGCATCGGACCGGATCGTCGAGCTGCTCCGATCCGCGCCGCTGATCGACGGGCACAACGACCTCGTGTGGGCCCTTCGGAAGGCGGCGGATAAAGGCGAGTCGCACGACGTCGGTGCGTCCGCCCCGAGCCTCCATACGGATCTCCCGCGCCTCGAGCGAGGAGGCGTCCGCGGACAGTTCTGGTCGGTCTACGTACCCTCCGACCTGGCCGACCCCCACGCGGCCGTGACGATGACGCTCGAGCAGATCGACGCGCTGTTCGCGCTCGTGCGGTCGCATCCCGATCGCCTCGAGCTCGCCCGCACGGCCGATGACGTCCAGCGGATCGCGGCGGCCGGCAGGGTGGCGTCGATGATCGGCGTCGAGGGCGGGCAGTCGATCGGCTCGTCGCTCGGGGCCCTGCGGATCCTCTCCGGCCTCGGCGCGGGCTACCTCACCCTCACCCACAACGACGACACGCCGTGGGCGGACTCGGGGACAGGCGAGCGGGCACACGGCGGGCTCACGACGTTCGGCGAACAGGTGGTGCGGGAGCTGAACCGACTCGGGATGCTCGTCGATCTCTCCCACACGTCCGAGGACACGATGCGGCAGGCGATCGAGGTCTCGCGTGCCCCCGTCTTCTTCTCGCACTCGAACGCTCGCGCGCTCTGCGACGTGCCGCGCAACGTGCCCGACGACGTGATCGAGCTGGTGGGTCGTACGGACGGCGTCATGTGTGCCACCTTCGTGCCCTGGTTCCTCAACGCCGAGGGCGCGGAGGCCAACGAGGCCGAGTGGCGGCAGATCCGTAGGCTGAAGGAGGAGCATCCCGACGACCCCGACACGGTCCGAGCCGCCGTGGAGGAGATGGAGGAGACCGAGCCGGCGCCGCCGAGCTCGGTCCGTGACGTGGCCGATCACATCGACCACATCCGCTCCGTGGCCGGCATCGATCATGTGGGCGTGGGGAGCGACTTCGACGGACTTCCGGGGATGCCCGACGGCCTCGAGGACGTCTCGACGTATCCCGCCCTCTTCGCCGAGCTCGCCGACCGCGGCTACGACGAGGAGGCCCTCGCGAAGGTCGCCGGGCGCAACGTGTTGCGGGTCATGCGCGCGGCCGAGCGGATCGCGGCGGAGTAGTGGCCAGGTCGCGCCAGGACGTTCGGAGGCCCGTTCGGCTACTCGAGCAGGCTGCGAGCCAGTGCGCGGCAAGGAGCATGACGGGATCGGGGGGCTCGGGCGATGATGCACTGGTCTCGAGAAGCCCTGTGGGGGATAGGGCCGGGATGGACCCCAGGGCCCTTGGGGGCGTAGGGTAAGGCTCCCATGGATGTCCTCGTATGGGTGTTGGCGGCCGTGTTCGGCCTGAACTTCCTCGTGCTGGGGTGGTTCGCCGGTCTCGAGCTCCTCACCCAATATCGACTCAACCGAGAGATCCGAGAGCTGGACGAGCTCTGGCGTGAGTTCACGACGGTCCCTGCCGGGGCGCGCGCGCACCCAGCACACGGGTTCGAGGGCCCTCCGGCCGTGGATCGCCCCGTCGGATTCTCTCCGAGACGACTCCGGAAGGGGTCGATCGGCGTCGCCCTCTCGGCCGCCTTCGTGGCTGTGGCCGTCTTCACCACCCCCACCCCGGGAGGCAACTCGGTCATCTCGGCCCGCGAGTCGGATTCCCCGTCGCTCGCTCAGGATGACCCCTCGCTCGGCACGGGACCGACGCGATCGTCCAACCCGGCGGGGGCCGTGGCGGACCCCTCGGTCGCGACCTCGCCGGATCCGGGCTCGGCCCCTCCCATCACCACCACGAACGGGGATGTCCCCGAAGCGGTTGCTGCCGAGTCACACTCATCGACGGCGATCCACATCGAGTGGCGCGGGGTGCCAGCCGCCACGGCGTACTCCATCGGACGCGCGGACGAGCCGCCGGCCAACGTGGATCGGTGGGTGGTCGTCGGGGAGACAACCGGCGATGTCACCGCCTACACGGATCGAGACCTCGAGCCCGCGACGACGTATTGGTATCGGGTGTCCGCGATCACGAACTCGGGGGCGGCGGTCGCGTCCGACATCGTTTCGGCCACGACCTCGGTGGCGCCGCCGGGGGCTCCATCCGTGGTGGCGGTCGCGGCCTCCACGACGGTGGACCTGTCCTGGGCCGACGGCGCGAGCGAGACGGGCTACCGGATCGAGCGCTCGACGGAGGACTCGATCGGTTGGACCGTGATCGGCACGACGGGCATGGACGTCACCGCCTACACGGATACGGCGCTGCTCCCGGAGACCGTCTACAACTACCGGGTCGTCGCGACGAACGCGGGCGGCGATTCTCCACCGTCCGCCGTCGTCTCGGTGACGACCCTGGAGCAGAAGACCGACCCAGGGACGGTGCCGGAACCCTCGCCGGGTACCGACAACGGAGGGGGCGCCGGTCCCAAGGACGGATCCGCCGCGATCGAGGACGGATCCGCCGCTATCGTCGAGGACGGCGCCACTGCGATCGAGGACGGCGTCGCCTCGGCTGAGGCCAAGGCCAAGGAGAGTCTCGCCACCGTCGAGGACGCGGCCGCCACCGTCGACCTGAGCTCCGACGCCGTCCTGACCGGGTAGCCGGAGCGGCCGACAGCTTCGGTGCCCGGCCCGCTCCGCGTCACACGCTCCGTCACGATCCCGGAGAAGGAGCTGCGATGGCGCTTCAGCCGGTCGTCGGGACCCGGCGGGCAGTCGGTCAACACGGCGGATTCGCGCGTGCAGCTGAGCCTCGACCTCACCACGACCACCGCGCTCGGACCGGTACAGCGTGCCCGCGCGCTGGAGCGCCTGGCCGATCGGCTCACCGACGGCGTGCTCACGATCACCGCCCAGGAGGAACGGTCGCAGCTGCGGAACCGCGAGGCCGCGGAGGAGCGGCTGAAGGGCATCCTGGCGGAGGCGCTCGCCCCACCGCCCCGCACGCGCCGGCCCACGAAGCCGGGCAAGCGGGCGGTCGACCGGCGCATCGCCGCGAAGAAGCGGCGTGCGATGATCAAGAGGCTGCGCCGCGTCCACGAGGAGTGACGCGGCGAGCCGCTAGCGTCCCGCGCGCCCGGCGCCATGCGACCGGAGCCCTGGCCGGCGGGGATCCGCCACGCGGGTACACGGCGAACGCGACCCCACGCGATGTCGAAGCCGCTGAAGAGGCCTCCCACGGGCGCCAGCGCGAGGTTGGCGCCGGTGGCCGGTGGTGGCGGGGTCGCAGCGAGCTGTTCGGGCGATGGTGGCACCCATTCCGACGGCGGTGGTGATGTCGGCGCCGGAGGCAGCTCGTCCTCGGGCTTCATCGTTCCATCCTCGCTGAGGTCGCCTGCGTACGCTACCCGGCCAAGGCCCTCAGTGGATGAGGAGGTCCTTCGGGAGCCGGCCCCGTTCATCCGCGAGCGCGCGCCACCGCTTCGGGCCGGGCCGGTCGAGCAGCGCCGGCACCGTCCGCAGCGTGAAGTCCGCTGGTGAGATCGAGCCCAGCTCCTCGGGCGCGACCGGGAACGAGACCGTTCCGTCCGCCCGCGCCCGCGCGGAGTACAGCGCCACGATCGTTGCGCCGGTCCCGTTCCGTGACGGATCCAGCATCACGCGCCCACCGCGCTTCGCCTTGCGGAACGCGTCGGTCACGAGGTCGGGACGGCGCTCCACCACGATCTCGGTGAGCCGCGTCACCCCGGCGCGGAGCTCGTCCTGGCCGACCCGCCGCTCGATCGGTACCACGACGTGCAGCCCCTTCCCGCCGGTCGTCTTGATCCCGAACGGCAGGCCGAGGTCATCGAGCACCTCGAGGACGAGGAACGCGACCTCGACGGCCATCGCGAACGCGTCGTCCGCGGGCGGATCGATGTCCACCACCAGGAGATCGGGCTTGTCCAGACGATCCCGCCGCACCGGCGCGGGATGGAACTCGAGGACGGCCTGGTTCCCGAGCCACACGAGCGTCGGGAGGTCCTGGCAGACGACGTAGTCGACGTCACGCCCCGCGCTCGGGGCGGGGATGCGTGTGGTGCGGACCCACGAGGGCGCGTAGGTCGGCGCCGCCTTCTGGTAGTAGCGCTGGCCCTCGACGCCGTCCGGCGCCCGAACCATCGTGATCGGCCGGTCGTGGAGCCAGGGGAGCATGTCGTCAGAAACGGCGCGCAGGTAGTCGGCGTAGTCCTGCTTCGTGAAGCCGAGGTCGGGCCAGAGCTGCTTGTCGGGCCTCGAGATCGTGACCTCGCGAGATGCGCGCGCCTTCGGCGTGGTCCCGGCCATGACCGGCATCGTAGGCTGCTTCGGACTCAGCCGACCGAACGGAGGAGGCAGCGTGGCCGATCAGCGGAGCGACGACATCTCGGTCGTGGGACGCGGCGCACGGATCGAGGGCACGCTCACCTCGGCGGGCTCCCTCCGGATCCACGGCCGCCTCACCGGCGCGATCACCGTGGAGGGCGAGGTGTCGGTCGCGGCCGGCAGCGAGGTGAAGGCCGACATCAACGCGCAGACGATCAGCCTCGCCGGACGCGTCAAGGGCAACCTCACCGCGCCGGGCGCGGTGGTGCTGCCGGAGCAGAGCCGCGTCGAGGGGGACGTGCACGCTCAGAACGTGACCGTGCACGGCGCCGTCACCGGTGACGTCGTGGCGGAGCAGGGCGTCCGTATCGGCGGTCAGGCGCGGGTCGAGGGCGACATCACGTGCAAGACGCTCGCGATCGAAGAAGGCGCCTACTTCGCCGGCCGCTCGAACATGTCCGACACTGGCCGCTAGGAACGACCGGCGGCTGACGGGTCCGCGGCCCTCCGCACCGGACCACCGGGTCGGCTACGCTCGGCGGATCGGGTCTGGTCAACCGGACCGCCCCGGGAAGCGACGGAGGTGGTGCTCGTGCGGCGCATGACGCTCGCGTGGTCCGTGGTCCTGTCACTGATGCTGTCGATCGCCCTCACTCCCACGGCGAACGCCGCGTTCCCCGGCAGGAACGGGGAGATCGCGTTCGGTCGGACGATGAACGGTCAGAACGACATCTGGATCGTCCGCCCCGGGACCACCGGCACGAACCGGCTGACGCACACCGCGCACCGGCACGAGGGCATGCCCGACTACGACGCCACCGGGACGCTGATCGCATTCTCCCGTTGCGGGGAGGGCGACTTCCCGAACTGCGACATCTGGTCGATGAACGCCGACGGGACCGCTGAGGTTCGGCTCACGTTCACCCCGGACGTGCAGGAGACCTGGCCGACCTGGTCGCCCGACGGCACGAAGATCGCCTTCACGTCGGATGCCGAAGACCCGTCGCAGGACATCTGGGTGATGGACGCGAACGGCGCGAACCAGACCCAGCTCACGCTCACGAACGGGTTCGACGCGTTCCCCGAGTGGTCGCCCGACGGCACGAAGATCGCGTTCACGAGCGACCGAGCCACCCTCGACGACATCTGGGTGATCGACGCCGACGGCGCCAACCCGACCCGCCTCACGGCCGGACCTCGGGTGGACGAGCGCCCGGACTGGTCGCCGAACGGAGTGCGGATCGCGTTCTCCCGGAACGGGAACATCTGGAAGATGCGCTCGGACGGGAGCCACGAGGTCAAGCTCACGTTCAACACACAGCCGGAGTTCGCCCCGACGTGGTCGCCGAACGGGAAGCGCATCGCGTTCGACCGACGGTCCAAGGACGGGAAGCGGTTCAACATCTGGACCATCCGGGCGGACGGGTCCGGAGCCGTCCATCGCACGTTCGCGAGGTTCGACTTCGCCCCCGACTGGCAGCCGCTCTAGTCGAGCGGCTGCCGCACGGCCATACTGACCGCTCGGGTGGGGTGACTTCACGTGTCCGCCCATACCATGCCCGAGCTGGAGGAGAACGCCATGCGGTGCCCGAGCTGCGGTCACGACAATCCCGTCGGACAGCGGTTCTGCGGTGAGTGCGGGACTTCCCTCGCCGCGCCCTGCAGCTCGTGCGGTGCCTCGAATCCACCAGGGCAACGGTTCTGCGGCGAGTGCGGCACGCCGCTGGGCCGCGCGGCGGCGGCCGCGACCGCCACAGCCGAAGAACGCGAGCCGTCCACCACCGAACGCCGACTCGTCTCCGTGCTGTTCGCCGACCTCGTGGGGTTCACGACGCTCGCGGAATCGCGCGATCCCGAGGAGGTCCGCGAACTCCTGTCCCGCTACTTCGACGAGAGCCGACGGGTCGTGGAGCGCTACGGTGGCGTCGTCGAGAAGTTCATCGGCGACGCCGTGATGGCGCTCTGGGGATCGCCGATCGCGCATGAGGACGACGCGGAGCGCGCCGTCCGGGCGGCGTTGGAGCTCACCGCCCTCGTGCGGGGCCTCGGCGAGGAGGTGGGAGCGCCGGACCTGCGCGCCAGGGCCGGCGTGCTGACCGGCGAGGCCGCGGTCGCCCTCGGCGCCGAGGGTCAGGGGATGGTCGCGGGCGATCTCGTGAACACCGCCTCGCGGATCCAGTCGGTGGCGACGCCCGGTTCCGTCTTGGTCGGCGAGTCGACGCTTCGTACGACGGATCGGGTGATCTCCTACGAGCCCGCCGGCTCGTTCGAGCTGAAGGGTAAGGAAGCGCCGGTCGATCTCTGGCGCGCATCGCGCGTGTTCGGGCTCCGGCGGGCGCCGGGCAGGTCCACCGCCCTCGAGCCGCACTTCACGGGCCGCGATCGCGAGCTCCGGATGATCAAGGAGCTGTTCCACGACTCCGCCGATCACGGGAAGGTGCACCTCATCTCGGTGCTGGGGGTCGCGGGCATCGGGAAGT
Organism: Actinomycetes bacterium; assembly: GCA_021155985.1. Lineage (GTDB taxonomy): Bacteria > Actinomycetota > UBA4738 > UBA4738 > HRBIN12 > JAJNBA01. The sequence goes on along the minus strand of JAJNBA010000012.1, from coordinate 13,742 downwards.
CGCGGCTCCTTTGGGAGTTCAACAAGTACATCGACGGGCTCGTCGACGACGTCTGGTGGCACCAGGGGCGCTGCCTCGCCTACGGGGAAGGCGTCGCGTTCTGGGCGCTCGCGGAGATGGTCCGCGGACGCGCCGGCATCCTCGAGGACGAGGAATCCTCGTCGGCGCTCGCGAAGCTCATGGCGTCGATCCACGAGCAGATCCCGGACGAGGCCGAGCGCCGCTTCGTGGGACCGCGCCTGGGTCACCTCCTCGGGGTGGAGGAGGGCGGCGTCGGCGACCAAGAGAACCTGTTCGCGGCGTGTCGGATCTTCTTCGAACGGATCGCCGACCGAGGGCCGTCCGTGATGGTGTTCGAGGACATCCATTGGGCCGACAGCGCCTTGCTCGACTTCATCGAATACCTGGTGGAGTGGTCGCGGGATCGCCCGATCTTCGTGGTGACGCTCGCCCGCCCGGAGCTGACGGAGCGCAGGCCCTCGTGGGGCGCCGGGACGCGCAACTTCACGTCTATCTTCCTCGAGCCGCTGCCGAGCGAGCAGATGGACTCCCTGCTCAGCGATCCGATCCCCGGTCTCCCCGACAGCGTGCGGGGACGGATCCTCGAACGCGCCGAGGGGATCCCGTTCTACGCGGTGGAGACGGTCCGCATGCTGATCGACCGGGGGATCCTCGTCCGCGAGAACGGTTCGTTCCGCCTCGAAGGGTCACTCGAGACCCTCGAGGTTCCCGAATCGCTCCAGGCGCTGATCGCTGCGCGCCTCGACGGTCTGGAGCTCCAGGAGCGGAGGCTGCTGCAGGATGCCGCCGTTCTCGGCCGGACGTTCACGCTCCAGGGGCTCGTGGCGATCACCGGCCTGCCGGAGGCGGAGGTCTCCACCCTCCTGAGCTCGCTCGTCGGGAAGGAGGTGCTCTCGATCTCGGTCGATCCGCTGCTGTCGGATCGCGGCCAGTATGGATTCCTGCAGGACCTCGTCAAGAAAGTCGCCTACGACACGATGTCGAAGCGGGAGCGGAAAGCGCGGCATCTCGCGGCCGCGGCGTACCTCCGCTCGGTGACCGACGAGGACGAGATCGTCGAGGTCGTGGCCTCGCACCTCCTCGACGCGTACCTCGCCGCCCCGGACGACGACGACGCGGAGCCGGTCCGGCACAACGCGCTCGCGATGCTACGGAAAGCGAGTGAGCGAGCAGCCTCCCTCGGCGCCAACGAAGAGGCGCAGCGATACGCGGAGCGCGCGATCGAGCTGGCCGACGACGCTCTCGGATCCGCCGAGCTGCACGAGCGGGCGGGGATGATGGCGGTCGCGCACCTGGATGTCGAGCCCGGCGTCGAGCACTTCCGTCGGGCGATCGAGCTATTCGAGTCCGAGGACGCGATGCTCCCGGCGGCCCGCGTGTCCGCGCGCCTCGGCGACGCGATGTGGTCGCAGGGCAAGGGTACCGATGCGCTCGAGCTGATGGAGCGTGCGTACCGCGTGTTGGCCGACGAGGAGCCGAACGCCGACCTCGCGCAGCTCGCGGCCCAGCTCGGCAGGTACTCCTACTTCGGCGGCGAGGGCGCGAGCGGGCTGGAGCGGATCGACCGCGCGCTTGAGATCGCCGAGGCACTCGACATCCCGGAGGTCCTCTCCGAGGCCCTGAACACGAAGTCGCTGATCCTGCTGAACGACGGTCGGTGGAACGAGGCGACGGCCCTGCTCCGACATGCGCTCGCGATCGCACTCCAGCACGACAAGCCCTCGGCTGCGATGCGCGCCTACAACAACCTCGTGGACTTCGCCGATGGCACGGACCGGTACGCCGACGCGGACCAGCTCGTCCGGGAGGGACTGGCGCTCTCTCGACGGGTGGGGAACCGGTACTGGGAATCGTCCCTGCTCGGCCACGTCTACCCGAAGTACTCGCTCGGCCTGTGGGATGAGCTCGTGGCGTCCCTGGATGAGATCCCGCCCGACGAGTTCAACCGGGCCCGGCTCGGTTTCAACCAGGGGTACGTCGCGTACGGCACCGCCGTCGAGGTGCACCGGGGTGACGTCGACGCGGCGGTCCGACGTCTGGAGCGGTTCGCCGAGATGCAAAGGTCGGCGGATGTCCAGGAGGTGGCGGAGTACGCGTGCGGCGCGGCGACGCTGCACCTGGCCGAAGGCGAGTCGAAGGAAGCGCTGCGGTTCGCCGAGATCGCGATGGCCGAGCGGGACGCGCTGTCGTTCGGACACTCCTGCGTGAAGGAGTCGATCGCGCTCGGGTTGGAGGCGGCGCTCCGGCTAGACGACCGGGACAAGGTCGAGGAGATCCTCGAGATCGTTCGCACCAACGCGGTCTGCCGGCGAACTCGGTACTACCAGGCTCACGCGGCTCGGATCGAAGCCCGCTCGCCCGACCGACCGGAGGACGAGGCGGAGCGCCTGTTCGCGGAGTCGATCGAGGGTTTCCGTCGGATCCAGACGCCGTTCCCGATCGCGGTGGCGCTGCTCGAGTACGGCGAGTGGCTCGACCGTCGAGGGCGAGGGACCGACAACTCGCCGCTCGTCGCGGAAGCACGCTCGATCTTCGACGGTCTCGGAGCCCGGCCGTGGATCGAGCGCGCCGACCGTGTGGCCCAGGGCTCGAGCGTCATCTCCTGAGCACGTGGATCGGCAGACGCGCTACGCGAAGACCGCCGACCGGGTCCATATCGCGTATCAGGTCGTCGGCGACGGACCCGTCGACATGGTCTTCGTGATGGGGTGGGTGACCAACATCGAGGCGATGTGGGACGAACCGGGGTTCGCCCGGCTCCTGGACCGCCTCGCGACGTTCTCCCGCCTGATCCTGTTCGACAAGCGCGGGGTCGGCCTCTCGGACCGCGTGCCGGAGGACCGGCTCCCCGACCTCGAGACCCGGATGGACGACGTGCGCGCGGTCATGGACGCCGTCGGGTCAGAGCGGGCCGTCGTCTTCGGCGTCTCCGAGGGTGGTCCGATGTCGATGCTGTTCGCCGCGACCTACCCGGAGCGCACGGTCGCCCTCATCCTCTACGGAACCGGAGCCGACTTCACGATCCGGGAGCCGGCGTACAAGGTCGAGCTGGCCGAGTACCTCGTGAGGATGGAGGAGACCTGGGGCTCGCTCGAGCTCGCCCACGATGAGATCGCCGGCTGGGGCGCGCCGGGCTACGAGGACGACGAGCGACTGGTCGCCTGGCTCGCGTCCTACATGCGGAAGTCGGCGAGCCCGAGCGCGGCGATCGCCCTCGAGCGGATGAACAGCGGGATCAACGCCACGCACGCGCTCGCGTCGATCCATGTGCCGACGTTGATGATCGGCCGGATGGGAGACCTCGACTTCCCGATCTCGGACGTCCGGGACACCGCGAGCAAGATCGTCGGCGCCGAGCTCGTCGAGCTCCCCGGCCGCATCCACTTCCCGTGGGTGGGCGCCATGGACGCGATCGTCGACGAGGTGGAGCGGTTCGTGGTCTCGCTCGGCGAGGTGGAGGCCGAGCTCGACCGGGCGCTGGCGACGGTGCTGTTCACCGACGTCGTCGGGTCTACCGAGAAGGCAGCCGGACTCGGCGACCGGCGCTGGAAGGAGCTCGTCGAGGAGCATCACAGGCGCGTCCGAGGCCAGCTCGCCCGGTTCCGCGGCGTCGAGGTCGACACCGCGGGGGACGGGTTCTTCGCGACGTTCGACGGGCCCGCGCGGGCGGTCCGGTGCGCGCGGTCGATCGTCGACGCGGTCGCGCCGATGGGGCTCGAGGTCCGTGCGGGCGTGCACACGGGCGAGGTCGAGACGATCGACGGGAAGGTAGGCGGGATGGCCGTGGTGATCGGCGCACGCGTCGGCGCGTCGGCCGGGCCGTCGGAGGTGCTCGTCTCCCAGACGGTGAAGGACCTGGTCGCGGGCAGCGGGCTCGCCTTCGAAGACGTCGGTGAGCACGAGCTGAAGGGCGTGCCCGATCGCTGGCGCCTCTACCGCGTGACCGAGTAGCGACGATCGAAGGCCCGCAAGCGAAGGGAGGGCGGGGTCCGTCTCTCGACGTGAACCCCGCCCTCTCAGTGTGGCCGTGGGATTCAGGCGGCGACCCGGCTCATCTGGTGGTCCCGGTCGCGTAGATCACGCGGGTGAACCCGTTGGTCTCGCCGAAGTCGAGGCCGGCGATCGTCGCGACGAGGTCGAACTCCGCCACCGCCACGAGGCCCCAGTTCAGGGCCCCGACGATCGCGAGCGCCAATGTCAAGACATCGAGCTTCTTCATCCTTCTCCCTCCCCTCGGTCTCTTCGTGTGCGTGTAGAGGTTCTGTCTAGAGTCAGGATAGGCCTCGCTACCTCCGAGTGTCAAGAGTCTGTAGAGAATTCTGTCGAGATGTTGTACGGTTCCGGTCGTGAGCGAGGAGGAGCGGTACCTACGGATCGGCGAGCTCGCCCGGCGCACCGGGACGTCGCCGGAGCTCCTGCGCGCCTGGGAGCAGCGGTACGGCCTGCTCCGGCCTTCGCGTTCGGACGGCGGGTTCCGTCTGTACTCGGACCAGGATGAGGCTCGCGTCTCCCGCACGAAGGCGCTCATCGCACAGGGACTCTCCGCCTCGGAGGCAGCCCGCCGCGCCCTCGTCCCCGGGGGAGGTTCCGATGAGGAGGAAGCCGATGTGGCGCCGACGGAGCATCTCGCCTTCGAGCTCCGCGAGGCACTGGATCGCTTCGACGCGGAGAGGGCGGATCGTGTGCTCGACCGCATGCTGGCCGCGCTCTCGCTCGAAACGGCGATGCAGGACGTGCTCTTGCCGTACCTGCATCTGCTCGGGGACCGGTGGGCGACCGGTGAGGTGTCGGTCGGCCAGGAGCACTTCGCGTCGTCCCTGATCCGGGGGCGGCTGCTCGGACTCGCCCGTGGCTGGGGCGTGGGTGATGGTCCGTCGCTGCTGCTCGCGTGCCCGCCCGATGAGGAGCACGACCTCGGGCTGATCATGTTCGGCATCGCCGCGTGGCGTCGGGGATGGCGGATCACGTACCTCGGGCAGGACACACCGATCGCCACGATCGAGCAGGCCGTGGAGGTCGTGAAGCCGGCCCTCGTCGTCCTGGCCATCGCCGAGGGCACGCTGATCGGCTCTCACACGCACGAGCTCCGCATGTTGGCCGCCCGGGTCCCGGTCGCCGTGGGCGGAGGGATCAGGCCTGAGGAGTTGGCAGGTCTCGGCATCCGGCTGCTCGAGGGCGACCCTGTCGATGCCGCCCGTACCCTCACCGCCTGATCCGCTGATGCGATCCGGCCGCCCCACAGGGCGAGGACCCCGCTAGGAAGCTGTAGGCCACTCAGGCCATAATCCCCCATGGCTGATGCCGAAGGCCGGCCGCGCGACGCGCAGATCCGCACGTTCCTGATCGCCGACGTCCGCGGGTACACGGTCTTCACGCAGGAGCACGGCGATGAGGCCGCCGCCAGGTTGGCCGGCAAGTTCGCCCTGGTGGCGCGCGAAGGCGTCGAGGCGCGCGGCGGAACGGTCGTCGAGCTGCGCGGCGACGAAGCCCTCGCGGTCTTCGACTCCGCTCGGCAGGCGATCCGGGCGGCGGTCGAGCTCCAACGCCGCTTCGTCGATGCGACCGTCGCGGATCCCGCCCTCCCCCTGGCGGTCGGCATCGGGCTGGACGCGGGAGAGGCCGTGCCGGTCGAGGGCGGCTATCGCGGCGGCGCGCTCAACCTCGCTGCTCGTCTCTGCGGGATCGCCGCTCCGGCCGAGATCCTCGCCAGCCCGGCGGTCACGCACCTCGCGAGGAAGGTCGACGGCGTCGCCTACGTGGACCGGGGGACCGTCCAGCTCAAGGGTCTCGCGGACCCGGTGCACGTGATCCGGCTGCGTGCGGAGGCGAACGACGCCGCGGACGACATGGCGTTCCGACGGGCGCTCGGGTCGAACGCCGCCCGCCTCGCGCCCGCCGTCCCCGGGATCGTCGCGAACCCCTACAAGGGCCTCCGCGCCTTCGAGGAAGGCGACGCGGCCGATTTCTTCGGACGCGAGGAGCTCGTCGAGGAGCTCGTCAAACGCGTGAAGCAGACCCGGTTCCTGGCAGTCGTCGGACCGAGCGGGAGCGGGAAATCATCGGTCGTGCGAGCCGGGCTGATCCCGGCTCTCCGGCGCGGCGCGATCCCAGGATCCGACGGATGGCACATCGCGGACATGTTCCCCGCCGCCCATCCCCTGGACGGGCTGGAATCGGCGCTGCTCCGCGCCGTGCCGGATCCACCGCCGAGCCTGATGGAACAGCTCGAGCGGGACGAGCACGGGCTGCTCCGGGCGGTCCTCCGGATCCTCCCGTCCGACGGGAGCGAGCTCGTCCTCGTGATCGATCAGTTCGAGGAAGTCTTCACACTCGTCGAGGACGAGGCGGCCCGGACACACTTCCTCGGGAGCCTCGAAGCCGCCGCGACCGATCCCCACAGCCGACTCCGCATCGTCGTCACCCTTCGGGCCGACTTCTACGACAGACCACTCCTGTATCGGGGCTTCGCGGAGCTGTTCAAGTCCCGTGTCGAGGCCCTCGTTCCGCTGTCGGCCGACGAGCTCGAACGAACGATCTCAGGGCCGGCGAAGCGGGTGGACGTCTCGCTGGAGCCGGGCCTGGTCGCCGCGATGATGGCCGACGTCGCCGAGGAACCGGGGGCGCTCCCGCTGATGGAGTACGCCCTCACCGAACTCTTCGAACGACGCGACGGCCGGATCCTGTTCCTCGAGGCGTACCGGCAGATCGGCGGAGTGTCGGGGGCGCTCGGGCGTCGAGCCGAGGAGCTCTACGCGGAGCTCGACGACGACGGCAAGGAGGCCGCTCGGCAGCTGTTCCTCCGCCTGGTCGCGCTGGGAGAGGGGTCCGAGGACACGCGGCGCCGGGTGCCGCGATCCGAGATCGCCTCGCTCGACGTCGACCAGCCGGCGATGACCACGGTCCTGGACACGTTCGGCGCATCGCGGCAGCTCTCCTTCGACCGGGACGCCCGCACGGGTGCCCCGACGATCGAGCTCGCCCACGAGGCGATGCTCACCGCGTGGCCCCGTCTCCACCGGTGGATCGACGCCGCGCGCGACGACCTTCGGACCGAGCGCCGGGTGGCGGCGTCCGCGCGCGAGTGGACGGAGGCGGATCGGGATCCGTCATTCCTCCTGAGCGGCTCCCGGCTCGAGCAGGCAGAGGCCTGGCAGGCGGCTTCGGGGCTGGCCGTCACGCCGGAGGAGCGCGAGTACCTGGACGCGTCCCGCGCCGAGCGTGAGGAACGGAACGCCGACGAAGCAGCTCGGCTCGCCCACGAACAGGAGCTCGAACGCCGCTCCTTCCGGCGCCTCCGCGCACTCGTCGCGGTGCTGGGCGCCGCCGCCGTGGTCGCCGCCGGCCTCACGATCTTCGCCACGAGCCAGCGAGGCCGCGCGCAACAGCAGGAACGGCGGGCGACCGCTCGGGAGCTCGCCGCGGCCTCGGTCGCGAACCTCGAGGTCGATCCCGAGCGAAGCATCCTCCTCGCTCTCGAGGCGATCGGCGCCACCCGCTCCGCCGACGCCATGGTGCTGCCCGAGGCGGAGGAGGCGCTCCACCGAGCCGTGATCGCTTCTCGGCTCGTGCTGACCGAGGAGGACCTCGGCGGGACGGTCGACTGGAGTCCGGAGGGTGTCTTCGTGACCGAGGGACCTGAGAACTCGGGGACGATCGACCTCCGCGACGCGACGACCGGCGACTCCGTCCGGTCATGGATCGGGCACGGGAACAGCGACGTGAACGATGTCCAGTTCTCCCCCGACGGCTCGATGCTCGCGACGACCGGCGACGACGGTTTCCTGAAGGTGTGGGACCCCGACACCGGCGAAGAGATCGCGATCGTGTCGGGGACCACCGGCGCGGTGGGGCAGTCCTTCGACGGGGACGGCAGCCTGATCGCCGCAGCATGGCCGGAGGACGACACGGTCCGAGTGGCCGAGGCCGCCACCGGCGAGATCGTGCGCACGTTCGAGGGCCTGGACACGTTCCCGTTCGACACCGCGCTCAATCCCGACGGGAGCCAGGTGGCCGTCGCGAGCGCGGACGTGGACTTCGTGTGGGTGTTCGACGTCAGGACCGGCGACCTCGCCTTCGAGCTCCCGAGGCACCGGTACTCCGTGAACTCCGTCTCGTGGAGCCCGGACGGCCGATGGATCGCCACGGGCGCCGGCGACTCTTCGGTCCGGGTATGGGACGCCGGAACCGGCACGCTCGAGGAGCGGCTGCTCGGACACACCGGTGTCGTGAGCTCCGTCGACTGGTCGCCCGATTCGCAGCGCATCGTCTCCGGCGGGAGCGACGGCACGGCGCGCGTGTGGGAGGTCGAGCTGCACCGGACCCGGGGAACCATCGAGGTCGAGGGCCGCCAGGTGCACCTCTTTGCGGCACAGCAGACCCAATCGGGTCTGAACGCGGCCTTCTCGCCCAACGGGCGGCGCGTCGTCACCGGCGACTTCGGGATCGCCGCCGTCACGATCTGGGACCTATCGGTCGCGGGCGACGCCGAAGTCGCCAATGTCCCGACGGACTACCTGGCGCCGGTCGACGTCGCGTACCTCACGGACGGTCGCATCGTCGCCTCGCACGAACACGGATCCGCCGCGATCTGGGAGGTCCGTCGAGATGCGACCACGCCTGTGGCGACGCTCGGCCCCGGGCGGGGCTCGCAGGACCCCGTGTTACTGGTCGCGCCGAGCCCGAACGGCGAGCTGGTCGCGATGGTCCGGAACAACGCGGGGGTCGTCTCGGTGTGGAACGTCGAGACCGAGACGCTCGCCTTCGACTTCGAGGTTCCAGATGACGCCATCACGTCGATCGATTGGGACTCCGACGGCCGGTTCCTCGCCGTCGGCGCGTACGGCGGAAGCCTGAACGTGCTCGACGCCGACAACGAGGGGCGCCCCACGCTCGTCGGCAACGAACCGGATCCCCACGTGGTCCAGTCGCTCGCCTTCTCGCCGGACGGTCGGACGATCGCCACCGGGAGCTTCAACGGCGAGCAGCCGGACACGAACCATCTGTCGATCTGGGACTGGAGGGCCGGAACGGTCGTTCAGGAGCTCGACGACGTGAGCGCGTCGTCGCTCGCGTTCGACGGACCCGGAGAGCGGCTCGCGATCGGCTTCTACGACGGGACGGTGCAGATCCGCAACGCCTCGACGTGGGAGACCCAGCGGTCCTTCCGTGCAGGATCGGTCACCGTCATGAACGTCGTCTTCAGCCCGGACGGCACGTTGCTCGCGACCGGCGGCGAGGATGCGACGATCCGCCTCTTCGACACCCACGCCGAGGCCGGCGCGCAACAGCTGGTGCTCCGAGGCCACGGGTTCCTCGTCTCGGGCCTGGACTTCAGCCCGGACGGGAAGCGGCTGGCATCCGCCGCCCCTGACGGTGTGGTGCGGGTGTGGGCGCTGGACGTCGACGAGCTGATCCGCATCGCCAGGGAGAACGTCACCAGGGAGCTCTCCGAAGACGAGTGCCGCCAGTACCTGCATCTCCCGAACGGGTGCGCGTGACGGTTCAGTCGGATCGGAGCCGCAGGAACCCCCCGAGGTGGTCGGGCAGGACGGTCAGCGAGACCCCCGCACCTTCCGCCGCCTGCCGCATCGACTCCAGGGCTGCCCCGCTGGGCCGCCCGTAGATCTCCCACCCTCGAGGCTCGATGTACTGGTACGCAGCCTTCACCCGCTCGTCCACGCCCTCGAAGTGGAGGTCCATCGACTCCGCGTCGGGGAAGGCGTGCAGGAAGGACACCTCCGTCCCCTCGTCATCGAGGTAAGCGAGGTACAACACGGTCCGCGCCTTCTCCTCGCGGAGCTTGTCGATGACCTCCTCGGAGAGTTGCCTGAGATCCTCGAGCATCCCCTCCTTGATCCCGAAGTGACTGATGAAGACCACCGGCTCGGACACTCCGACCACCTCCCGGGCCGAGTCTAGGCCGCTCGAACAGCCGGCCGATCGTCTTGCCATAACGCCGCTCCTGTCGCACCATGGCGGCACGAGAGGAAGGAGGTGGTCCTACTTGCATAGACAGCAGGAGACCCTCGAGGTGACTGGCTGCTGAGCCGTCCCTCCCGGGCCGGGGCCGACCGCCCCGCTCGTACTGCCGGAAGCTCGGCAGAATCCAACCAGCTCACCGCCCTCGCGGGTTCGGACTTGGTCTACCCGGCGAAGCCTCCACAAGAGGCAGGAGCGCTCGTGAGGTGATCGTCGCGACGGGCCGGGTTCCCTAGGGACCCGGCCCTTTCGCTTCTCAGCTGCTTCCGGCGGGCCAGTCGGGCTTCTTCGGCTCCTTGCCGAGCAGGTCGTCCAGCGACGGCTTCCCCGAGCCCTCGGCCTTCGCGATCGCCTCGCGGAGCCGATCCGGCGGCGCGTCGTCCGCCGCCTCGAGCATCTCCTCCAGCGACTTCCCGGCGCTTCCTTTCAGCCGGATGCGAAGCGCCGCCAGCACGGCCTCGTGCCGTTCCGAGAGTCCCTGGTTGACCTTGATCTCGGTCAAGGCTTCCTCAGCCTTGGCGATGAGCTCCCGGTCGTCCACGGAGAACAGTGTGCCACGGGGAGTTCCCGGAGACGCACCGGGCTGAGCCGCGCCTAGACTCGCAGCTTCCTGCGGCACGAGGTGCTCGGATGCCGGAAGAACTCAACCGCGAGATCGCCGAGACGCTTGTCTCGCCCGAGAGCGGCCGTCCCACGAAGACCCGGTGGGAACAGACCGTCGAGATCATCGAGGCGATCCTCCTCGCGATCGTCGCCGTCGCGACCGCATGGAGCGGCTACCAGGCAGCGAGGTGGGACGGGCGCCAAGCGGAGCTCTACGGCGAGTCCACGACCATGCGCAACGAGGCGGACCAAGCGCTCACCCTCGGCGGTCAGCACCGACTGCTCGACATCACCACGTTCAACACGTGGATCGAGGCGCGGAACGAGGGACTCGACGACCTCGCGGCGCTCTACGAGCGCCGGTTCAGTCCGGAGTTCAAGGTGGCGTTCGATGCCTGGATCGTGCTCGACCCGTTCTCGAACCCCAACGTGCCGCCGGGTCCGAGCTTCATGCCCCAGTACGTGAACCCGCTCCTCGAGAAGGGAGCCCGGCTGAATGACGCCTCGGACCGGACGTTCGACGAAGGAACGGAGTCACGCCATCAGGCCGACGAGTACATCCGGACGACCGTGGTCCTCGCGACCGTGTTGTTCCTGCTCGCGCTGTCCCAACGGTTCATGCTCCGGCGCGTGCGGATCGGCGTCGTGGTGCTCGCGGCCGCCCTCATGGTCTACGGCCTCGTCACGATCCTGACCTTCCCGCGCCTCTGACGCGCTGCTGGCCAGAAACATTGCTGGATGGAGGCATCCGGACGCACAGTAGGTGGGTGCGCTACCGCAGAGCTGCCGCGCTGGACCCCCTGGAACGTCTCGAGCGGGTCCAGCGCGTCAGCGACGCCACCCTCGCCCACCTCTCGGTCGACGATCTCCTGGACGAGCTGCTCAACCGGGTGCGCGAGATCCTCGTCACCGACACCGCGGCCGTCCTCCTGCTGGACGAGACTCGGAACGAGCTCGTGGCCCGGGCCGCCAAGGGGATCGAGGAGGAGGTGGAACGCGGCGTCCGCATCCCGGTGGGGAAAGGGTTCGCCGGTCGCATCGCGGCCGAGCGGAAGCCGGTCGCCCTTCGCCGGGTCGACCACAGCACCGTCCTGAACCCGATCCTGTTCCAGAAGGGCATCCGCTCCCTCCTCGGTGTGCCGCTCCTCGCGCAGGGCGAGGTGGTCGGGGTGATGCACGTGGGGACGAAGACACGCCGGCGTTTCACGGCCGACGAGACCGAGCTCCTCCAGCTCGTCGCGGACCGGGTGGCGCTCGCGCTCCGCGTTCGCCTCTCGGACCGTTCCCGCGTCGTGATCGAGGCGTTCCAGCGGACGTTCCTCCCGGAGGTCCTCCCGTTCCTGCCGGGCCTGCGCGTGGCGACGCGCTACCTGCCGGCCGCGACCGCCGTCGGTGTGGGCGGCGACTGGTTCGACACGTTCGTCCGGCCCGAGGGCGATATCGTCCTCGTGATCGGCGACGTGGCGGGGCACGGCCTGCCGGCGGCATCGTTGATGGGCAAGATGCGCAACGCCCTCCGCGCGCACGCGCTGATGGGCGGGTCGGCCCTCGACATCCTCGTGCGGGCCGACGAGTTCCATCGGCACTTCGGAGAGGGCGAGCTGGTGACGGTCCTGATCGGCCTGCTCGCCCGCGACCTGCGGACCTTCCGATACGTCTCGGCCGGGCACCCGCCACCGCTCGTGGTCGGCCCGAACGGAGCCAGAGCCGCGTTCGCGTCCGACCACCGGGCGAACCCGCCGCTCGGTCTGCCGCAACCTCCGACGTTCGTCGAGGAGGAGCTGACGATGCCGTCAGGCACGTCGATCCTCCTCTACACGGACGGCCTGATCGAGCGCCGGGACGAATCGCTCGAGGTGGGACTCGAGCGGCTCCGCTCGACCGCACAGCGGGCGCTGAACGGATCGCCGACCAACGAGGCGATCACGGAGCTCCTGGAAGGGATGATCGACGGTCCGCGGCCGACGGATGACGTCGCGCTGATGGTCCTCCACCGCGACGCGACCCCGGCGACCGAGCTGGAGTTCGCGGTCGAGGCCCGGGCCCGCTCGCTGCTGACGATCCGTCGGGCCGTCTCGCGGTGGCTCGAGGATCTCGAGGTGCAAGACGGTCCGGCGAAGGAGATCGTGATGGCCGTGCACGAGGCTTCCGCGAACGTCGTCGAACACTCGTACGGACCGACGGGCGGTACCATCACGATCACGGCGACGTACGAGGGGGATCAGGTCGAGGTGTTGATCCGCGACTCGGGTACGTGGCGAGGCTCCTCGAGGGGCGACCGCGGGAACGGACTCCGGCTGATGCGAGGGCTGATGGACACCGTGCTCGTCGACACCTCGGAGGGCGGCACGTCCGTGATGCTGCGGCGGGGGACGGTGGTCTAGGCGTGACCTTGGCCGACGTCCGGTTCGAGCGCGAGGACGGGATCGTGATCGCGGTGCTCAGGGGCGAGGTCGATATGTCGAACGCGACCTCGGTCCGTCAGCAGATCGCGGGGTCCGTCACCCCGGACGACGACGCCGTGGTCGTCGACCTGTCCGAGCTGTCGTTCATGGACAGCGCCGGACTCCATGCGGTCATGGAGCTGAGCACCGTGCTCGACGAGGGGAGGCAGAAGCTCCTGCTCTGCGTCCCGCACGGCAGCCCCATGCAGCGCGCGATCGAGATCATCGGCTTGCCGCGCGCGGTCTCGGTCCAGTCGAGCCGGAACGAGGCGATGGCGGCCGCCCGCGCGTCCGCGATGGAGTCCCGGCCGATCGGCCCCACCGAGAGCTGACCAGGCAGCGTCCCTGAGGCCGGCCGATGGAGCCGTGACTTAGCCTTCCTCGATGGCCCGGACGACGTCGACGTACACGGCTCCTCCTCGGTGGCGCGAGGTGTTCGCCGGCGCGCGGGGCCGGCTCACCGCGGGGCTGCTGATCCTCGAGGCCCTCGTCGCGGTCGAGATCATGGTCGTCGCCACGATCCTGCCCGCCGTGCAGGAAGAGCTCCGGGGTCTGCAGCTGTACGGGTGGAACTACGCGGCGCTCACGCTCGCGTCGTTCGGCACGGTCCCGATCGCGGGGAAGCTGACCGACCGCCTCGGTCCGCGCCGTGTGCTCGCCGTCGCGATCGGCTTCTACGTGATCGGGCTCGTCCTC
>JAJNBA010000083.1 GCA_021155985.1 Actinomycetes bacterium | reverse complement strand
CACCGATCGCGCACCCGACATCATGCTGGTGCCGGCCGAGGGGTACTCGCTCGCGCACGCGAAGTCGGCGCTCGAGGACGCCGACTGGGTGAGCGGCGATCACCGGCTCGAGGGCACGATCGTGGCGGTGGGTCCGAACGTGAGCCCGTTCGAGTCGCAGCCGGCGCTGATCGACATGGCGCCGACGATCGTGGCGGCGCTGGACGCGCCCACCGCGGTGACCCCGAAGGGCCGGATCCTGCACGAGATCGTCGGGTCGGACAAGGCGCTGACAGCGCGCGAGTCCACGGTGCAGATCCCGGGGATGGGCGAGTCCGCGGTCTCCGACAACGAGGCCGACGAGATGGAGGAGCACCTCCGCGGCCTCGGCTACATCGAGTAGACGCGTGACCAACCGAGTCGGCCCCCGCCGTTGGAGAGGCGACCTCCACGAAGGTGAGCCGGTCGAGTACGTCGGTCCGGAGCGGGATGAATATCTCTCACCGGGAGACCGGGGCAGGTTGATCACCCCCGGCGAGGTCGGCGATCCGCCCCCCGCGTGGGTCGTCTCCTTCGAGAACACGACCGAGGTATTCGCATCGGCCCATCTGCGTCCGGTGGAGTTGCCGTTCTCCTTGCGGAGGGCCGACGGCTCGGACCGACAGGCGGTCGGAGATTTCCTGGAGGAACGATCGACGGCAAAGGTGGCGCGTCTCGGCGAGCTCGTGGACGCGACCGTCCAAGAGACCCTCGTCGCCGAGAAGGACGGGCGGATCGTTGGCGTGCTCACCTACATCATCGACGATGACTCCTGCGAGGTGCTCACGCTGCATGTCGCCGAGCCGTCGATCGGCGTGGGGTCCGCCCTTCTCAGAGAGGTCGAGTGGCTGGCACGGGGCGAAGACTGCCGCCGCGTGTGGCTGATCACGACGAACGACAACCTCGACGCGCTCCGCTTCTACCAGCGGCGAAACTTCTACTTCGCCGCCGTGCATGTCGGCGGGATCGCCCGGGATCGGAAGGTGAAGCCGGGGATCCCGGCCATCGGCGAGCACGGGATCTTCATCATGGACGAGCTCGAGCTCCAGAAGACCCTGAGACCGGATCCGAAGCAGGGCCTACCGGGCATGCCTCCTCCGGAAGCGAGCCCGCCCTCATCGCGGCGGTGATGTCGAGAACCCTCAGCGGAGGGCGTCGATGGATGCCAGCGGGACGATCCCTTCGGCGCTCTTCGCCAGGCCGCGGTCGAGGGTGATGAACGCGTCTGCCTGCAACCGCGTGAGCGCTAGGTACTCGGCATCGTAGGTGGATGCCCAGCCCAACTCATCCGCCAGTTCCCAGGCCACGCGCCGGAGCACAACGTCACCGAGGAGCCTGATCTTCAACCCGGGAGGTCCCACGCGCGTGAGGAGGTCGCGTGCTTCTGGGGCTCCGAGCTCGCCCCTATGCACCTCCTCGTGCAGAGCCGAAAGGGTCTGGGAGCGGAGGAGCGTGGGTGCCAGGAGCTCGTGCTTCGCCGAGATCTCGAGATGCGACTTGGCGATGTGGATGACGGCGGTCGAGTCGACCACGAACCTGGTCATGGCGCGATGCTACGAGTCCGTCGGCTGAGCCCGACGACGAGGGCTCGCACCACCGGGCCTCGGCTGTATCGAGTAGCAGGTTGCGCCCTGGGTATCTCGGAGGCCGGCCGAGATGGAGTCAGGGGCGTCGGGCACGAGCCAGGTTCGCCGGCGTCTCGAACACGATCCGATCGTCTCGCCGGTACCGGTTCAGCACGTCGCGTGACTCCTCCCGGACCGCGTTGACGTAGGCAGCGAACGCATCCGGATCCTCGAGGAACCCCGGCACGAGTGCGCCGTACGGGTACTCGAGGTCCTCGACGAAGCTCTCGGCCGCGAAGTTGGCTTCGACGGTGGTCGTCGAGAGCTCGATCGGGTCGAAGCCGACATCGGCCAGGAGCCTGCGGAGCGCGTCGGGATCTCCCCACGAGAACGGGAGGGTCACGTCCTCCCGGGTCAGGCCGAGTGGAGCCAGGTTGGCGGCTTCCACCTCGGTGAACTCCTTCCAGAACGGCTGGTGGTCGATCCCTTGCCACATCGCCGCGACGAACCGCCCGCGAGGAGCGAGGACCCGGAGCACCTTAGAGGCCGTCGCCTCCCGATCCGGGAAGAACTGGAGGCCTTGCTGACAGATCACGAGATCGAACGAGGAGTCCGGAAGATCGATGACTGTCGCGTCCGCTTCACGCCACTCGATCGACGCCCCGTCCGGAGCCGGGACCGAGCGGGCCACCGCGAGCATCGGCGGGAGCACGTCATGCCGACGACGGATCCGGCCGCACCCACGATCGGCGCCACGGTTCGGGCCACGATGCCGGTGCCGCAGGCAAGGTCGAGGACTCGCTCACCCCCGCGCGGCGCCGCGACGTCCACGACTCTCGTCGACAGCGCTCGGAGGACCGCGGGAACGAGCACTCGCTCGTACATCTCGGGGGGCGTCGGTCTCTCGGACTCGATGGTCACACGCTCCTCCCTGTTCCTACGCGAGACAGTCCACCGTGGCGGCTGCGTGACGTCGGATGCTAGCGTCACGCGAGCCGTGGACGTCCAGGTCTCATCCGAGGTCGATCGCCCGGTCGCCGACGTCTGGCGCTTCTACGCCGTCGAGCACGTCCGTAACCACCCTCGCTGGGATCCGGACATGCACCTCGAGCAGCTCTCGGACGGGCCGATCGGGCTCGGCACGAGGATCCGGCGACTGAACACTCGATGGGGCGCGCCGGTGGAAGGCGAGATGGAGGTCGTGGAGTTCGATCCGGAGCGCGCCTTCGCCGTCTCGATCCACGACCCGAACATGGACGCTCAAGGGCGGGTCACCTTCGAAGCACGAGGAGCGGCCCGGACCCTCGTCACGGTTACGACCGGGATCGAGGGGATGGACGAACCGGAGAAGATCGAGTTCCTCACGCGCATGATGCAGCGGAGCGTCGACAACCTGAAGCGACTGATCGAGACCGAGATGGACTCGGAGGACGCATAGGCGCGCGGAGGAAGCGCTGCACTGCGCTTCCTCCGCGACGCCCGGCTCACAAGGTCCGTGCGAGGGAGCCGACTCGCTTCGCCCTCCGAGGCACGTGTGAGACGTATCGGTGTGTGCCCAGGTCCGCGGTCGACACGCCGCCGCCCTCGAGGGCCGCGTACAGCTGCCACTGACCCGGGATGCCTCGGAGCTCGTGCGACCCCCGATCCTCGAACAGCAGGTCGGACCCGGCCGCCACGTCACGCACGGTGCGCGTCACGAGCACCTCGCCCGGTGCCGCTCGTCCGACGACTCGGGCGCCCGCGTGGACCGCGATCCCCCGGACCTTGCCGCCGTCTCGGATGCACTCGCCGGTGTGGAGTCCGGCTCGAACCTTCAGTCCGAGCTCAGCGAGCGAGACCGCGGCGGCGGTGGCGCACAGGACGGCAGGTGTCGCCGCCTCGAAGGTCGCGAGGAAGCCGTCGCCCGCGTCGTCAACCTCGTGTCCACCCCATCGATCGAGGAGGTCGCGGACCCGCCCGTGATGGGCCCTCAAGAGCAGAGACCATCGGCGGTCGCCGAGGGTGGCTGCCAGGCGGGTGGAGCCGACAAGGTCGGTGAAGAGCAGCGTGACCAGGACGCGGCGTTGAGCCCCGTCCCAGGTCGCTGTGCGATATCGCTCTTCGTGGCCCATGGCGGACCATCCCGTCCTTTCCTGTCGGCGGTGCCGGTGAAGCTGCGATAGCTGTCGTGCTGGGGGGAAGTGCGAAGCAGATCGAGGACATGCGTTCTCCGTTCGTGTGCGAACGCGGCTCGGGAGGTCTTCCTCTGATGAACGAAGGCCGCCCGGTGGGCGGCCCCTAGACGTCGGTGGAACGACCGGCGCTTAGGGGAGAGCCCCCGCAGGACGCGTCGTGAAGGTAAAGGTATCGATGCCGAGTCGCCGGCTCATCGTTCCCTCCCCTTCTCGTTCGGTCGTCATTGAAGGTCGGACCGTAGACCTACATTTGCGCCCACGCAATAGCTCATCGGGACGGTTTCGACTGACAGACGCACGTCCGTGACGCAGCGATCGAGCGATCACGACAGACGGCGTCAACCTTGCTCCACACAGAGACCGTCCGGCGGGTAACTCGATACGCTCGAGCGACGATGAGCCCGAAGATGAAGAAGTACGGAACCGTCGAGGAGTACCTCGCCGATCAGCCTGACGACGTCCGAGAGACCCTCGAACACGTGCGTCGCTCGGTGCTCGCCGTCGTGCCCAAGGCGACCGAGAAGATCGGATACGGGATGCCAGGCTTCTACGTCGACGGGCGTCCACTCGTCTACTACTCGGCCTTCAAGGAGCACTGCAGCCTCTTCCCGGCGAGCGGTGGCGTGATCGAGCGACTCGCTGACGATCTGAAGGGATACGGCCTCGCGAAAGGCACGATCCGTTTCCCGATCGGCGAGCCGCCGCCGGCGACGTTGATCAAGAAGATCGTGAAGGCGAAGCTCGAGGAGCTCAGAGGCTGAACGACCCGATCGAGTTCACCCTCTTGAACGGGACCACATGAGCCTCCGGCGTCTGACTCGGATCGTCGACCGTGCAGGTTGCCAGCCCGATGAGTGTGTGTCCGACGAGGATCGGCCGTGCGATTCCCAACGTCACGAGAATCTGAACGAGCCCACGATCTGGCCGCCGCTCCTGAAGAGGTCATCGTGTGACGCGCCTCCCGGGCCATCCTCGATATCGATGACCATGACCCCGTCACCCGAATCCAGCACGTACCACCGCAACGACATCCCGGGGAGCATCGCCCAGTTGTAGCCGCCAACGTCGGCCTTGTTGATGATCAGGGGCGCCGTAGGCATCGGGTCGCTGTAGAAGCATGTCTGCTTCCATCCGGGATCGAGTCGTAGATCGAGACGCATCCCGTTGAGCCCACCGACCGTCACCGGCACCGGTTCGCTTACGTCGAGGCTCGGGGAGCCTTCGAGCCATCTGACGAGCTCCCGCACAGACGCACCCACTCCCGGTTCCACGGATTCTGTGGCCTTCTCGTCACCGCAATCCTGGGAGGCGATCGCGGGATCGCGAAGGAGGTAGATCCCGTCGGAAGCGTAGAGTTCCTGGTGTGACTCATCCGCGATCATCGCGAAGTTCCCGGAGTACGCCCAGGTCCATCCGGGCGATCTGATCTCGAACTCGATCGTCGGATCGAAGTACTCCGCCCGGTAGCGCCCGGGATCCAGTGCGCCCTGACAATCGAAGTGAGGGCAATCCGAACCGGTGAGCAGTTCCACGCTCTGTGACTGCGTGGACGTCACTTCGGTCGGATCGGCGGGTTCAGAATCTCGCGCCGAACACGATGCCACCAGGAGCATCGCGAGCACCGAGGCGCTCAGGCCAGAGACCATCGATCGTTGTCCGCTCATCAACCCATCGCCTCTCAGCTCCGACCACGACGTCGTCCTTCGACGCACGACGAACGCTAGGGACACGCGTGACGGGAGGAAACGACAGGACCCCTACGTTTGATGCTCGGAACGGGAGGGAGCCTGGCGCTGGGTGACGGACGAGCTGTGCTGGCGAGCGAGCTCCGTACGGGACCTGATGCCGAGCTTCCGATAGATCCGACGGAGGTTCGACTCCACGGTCTTCACGCTCATGAAGAGCCGCTCCGCGGCCTCCTTGTTGGTATGGCCCTGGGCGACGACATCCGCCACACGTCGCTCGGTCTCGCTGAGCTCGGTCGGCGAGGCGGAGCGACCTCCGATCCGCGCGAGGGCCGCATCGGCGCGTGCTTCCCACAGGCGTGCCCCGAGAGCCTCGAACCGGGATCGGGCGCCCTCGAGAGACTCGCGAGCCTCTCGCTTCCTCTTCATGCGTCGAAGCGTCTCGCCATGGATCAGAAGGGTGCGCGCGTACTCGAACGGGATCGCAACACGGTCGTGCTCCGCGAACGCCCGCTCGAGCTCGAGCAGTGCGCCGGGTGGATCCCCGAGAGCCGCGGCGATGAGCGCTCTACATCTCGCCGCCGTGGCGAGCGCGAGCGGCCGATCCAGGTTCGAGCCGTGCTCGTGGAGCCGATCGACGATCTGCTTGGCTCGGTCGAGGTGCCCCAGGGAGACCAAGGCCTCGGCGAGATCGGGGATGAAAGGGAAGGCCCCCGGCTCGACGATCCCGTTGGTCACCAGCAATCGATCAGCCGGGTCGAGCGCGCGGACGACGTCGTCGAGATCGCCGACCGAGAGCCCGATGAACCCGAGCACGCTGCGGTTCTCGACCTCCGTCCACAGGTTGCCCTGGGCGGCAGCGAGGGAGGCTCCCGTCGATGCGTCTGTGCGCGCCTCGTCGATGCGCCCCTCGAGGGCCGCGACGTGCGCCCTCGCGTACAGCATCTGATCCCGGATCTCGTCCAGGCCCGCATGAGCGATGATGTCGTATCCCTCGTCCGCGTGGCGAGCTGCATCGGCCCATTCCCCTGCCGCGCACTCCACCTCGCTGAGAACGGACAGGGTGTCCTGACGCATCAGCTCGAGGCCGGTTTCCACGAGGTGGAGGTCGGCCTCCGCGATCGCGCGCTGCGCCTCCGCGATCCTTCCTTCCCAGAGCATCTGATGGCCCCGGATCCTCGTCGGCTGGGTGGTCTCTCCCGGAGCGAGGTCGCCGGCGATCGCGACCGCACGATCGATCGTCGGCCAAGGATCCGCGCCGAGCAGCGCTTCTGCCTGGGCGAGGGCTCCGAGCGCCAGGCGGAGCGGGGTCGGATCCGATGCGCGTTCCGCGAGCTCGGCGGCCGCTCGAGCGTGATCGACCGCCCGTAACGGCTCCAAACGACAGAGTGAAACCCACGCGAGGTTCACGTGGGCGACCGGGAGGAGGATCTCGTGGTCGCCGACGTCCGGAAGCGCCGCGCGGACGAGTTCGTCGACCCGATCGGCATCGTTGTAGGAGCGAGCCGCTAGCTCCACCCGCGTCCACGCCTGTTGCTCTCGGGAGGTGGCCGCTCCGATGAGGTCCTCCAACATCGTTCGGCCTCGCTGGACATCTCCGGCATCGAATCGTTCCAGCGCCGCGGATCGCTTCCTGCTGAAGAGGAGCGCTTCGTCATCCGGCGGGGTGAGATCGGCGGAGAGCTCCCACAGCTCGGCTGCGGCGAGGGGCGCTCCCCGACGGCGCGCGTGGCCGGCCGCCTCTTGGACGAACGACGCTCGTTCAGGATCCGGGCCTCCGCCCATCAACGCCATGTGTCGCGCCCGTTCCTCGGGGTCGAGGACGACCTCAGCGATGCGCGCATGGATCGCTTGTCGTCGGCCGGTCGAGACCGACCAGTAGGCGGTGGAGCGCATCAGCGGATGGGCGAAGTCGAGTCGCTCGCCCTGAGCGACCACGAGTCCAGCTTCCTCGGCCTCGAGGAGACCTGCATCGACCATCGCGGGCTTGCGGCTCGTGGCCCGCAGCGTGGCGAGCGTCGGGCGCGCCATCGCTGCCATGCGGAGTATCACGTCTCGAGCGCCCGCCGAGAGGCCGTCGATACGAGCGCGCAGGATGTCGAGGGCATCGCCGGGAACCGGAAGCGGCCGGCCCGCCGCCGGTTCGGCGTCACGGAGCGCGTGGACGACCTCGAGCGAGAAGAACGGATTGCCGTGCGCCGCTTCGTGTACGAGCGCGACGAGCGGCGGCGTCACGGATCGGCTCATCCGCTCGCGGAGGATGCGGGCAACGTCGTCCAGGGCGAGGGGCCCGACGTGGGTGCGAACCGCGCCGCGATCACTGAGCTCGCGTGCCAGGTCGAGCGTCTCTGAAGGGCCGCGCTCGAGGCGCGTGGTCGCGAGGACCGCGACCGGATGACCCTCCAGACGCCGGATCGCGAAGGAGAGGGCTCGAGCCGATGACCCATCCATCCACTGGAGGTCGTCGATCGCGATGACGACCGGCCCCGAGGCGCTCAGCGTTCGGAACGCACCGAGCACGCCGAGCGAGATCGCGCGCTGATCGGGTCGGAGGGCGCCGGTCTCCCGATGGAGGAGCGCGATCTCCAGGGCTTCGCGTTGCAGGCTCGGAGCCTCGGCGAGAGCCTCGTCGAACACATCCCCGATCAGGTCCCCGATCCCCGAGTAGGACAAGCCCGTCTCGTTCTCACCCGGCCGAGAAACAAGCACGCGGTGACCGGCCTCCTGAGCGGCTTCCACTCCCGCTCGCCACAGGACCGTCTTGCCGATCCCCGGTGCACCTTCGAAGAGGAGGTCCTGCGGCTTCTCGCTCAGGTCGTGGACGAATCGGGAGAGCGCGGCGAGCTCAGGTTCACGACCGACGAGCCCGCCCGGTTCCGGTGCCATTGATCTCCTCGTCACTGCTCAGGGCCACTCATCGTAGACCTCGGCCTCTCCACGGCCGACCCTCGCGCGGGAGGCGAGTACGTGGGTCGTTTCCGCCTCTGAGCACGCCACCGGATCGCATTCCAGATCGAACGGTGCTTGTTTCGATTCCTTCTCAAGGTCTCGTCGCGAGCGTTCGGAATGGGTGAGGCCGAGCGGCAGTTGCATAGCTGAAGTGGGCGTGCCCGATCCGGGCCTGTGAAGGGAGGACGCCGATGGCGGACCTGGAGGAGAACAAGCGAACGGTCGTCGAGTTCTACGAGCTCGCGTTCAACGG
>JAJNBA010000082.1 GCA_021155985.1 Actinomycetes bacterium | reverse complement strand
GAACGGCCCGGCCGCGACGTAGTCGAGGTCGATGTCGCCACCGTCGAGTTCCGACGCGGGCGGTGCCGCCGGAGCCGCGATCGCGGTGGTCCGGTTCGCCCGAGCGACGTTGATCTTGCCCGTGCGGGTCCCGCCGGGCGCGGTTGCCGCCGCTCCGCCGTTCGTCGAAGCGTCTCCGTCGGCCTCAGCCGCGGGAGCCTCCTCAGCTGGAGACTCCTCCGCCGGTGCCTCCTCTGCGGGGCGGGAGCCTCCTCCGAGGGTGCCTCCTCGACGGGAGCTTCCTCGACCGGAACCGTGCCATCACCCGTGCTGCCGTCCGAGAGCGTTTCCCCGGCGGCGACGGGATCGGTGCTGACGTCATCCGCCAGCGCGTTCAGCGAGCTCTGTCCGAGTGCGAACGCGAACAGGAGCACGAACGAGACGAACGAGGCAAGCCCGCGCTTGGTTCGGCGCCGGCTGTGCCGAGAGTTCGTATTGGTACCCATCCTCCACCCCCCAACTGGTGTCTGTGCTACTTCGTTGCCCTATGGACCCGGTCGACGCCCTACGGCGTACACCGTGGTCCTCTTGCCCAGAAACGTAACCCCTCCATCCGGGGGACACATCGGGCGAACGGCCTTGCCGCTCCGGGCAGACGGAGTAGTGCGTTCGGAGGAGCGAGATCGTGGAAACGGGTCACTGTTGCGCGAAGCGGAAACATTTGAGCGCCCGGCGGAAGGATCGGGAGAGCCAGATCGACCGGGCCCGACGACTGGCTCTCGGCTCTCGGTTACTCGCTGTCGGTCTCGCGAGGCTTGCGGGACGCTGCGAGCAGCAGGAGCGATCCCACCACGGTGAATGCCGCGGCCCAGCCCGGGAGGGTGCCCGTGGAGGAGCCCGTGAAGGGGCTCCCGCCGCCCGTCTCGTCCCCGCCGCCTCCGCCCGTGCCGCCAGCGACCGCCGAGACGGTCACTTCGTCGATATCGCTCACCGATGCCCCGAGGACGTCGGCACCCGTCACGGTGGCCACGTTGGTGATGGGGGAGGAGCCGAGGGTGATCTCGAACGTCAGCTCGCTGCCCTGACCCGCTGCGAGAGAAGCGATGTCGCCCACGTGCCCCACGATGTCGTCGTCGACCGAGATGTCGAAGAGGGTCGTGTCGCCCGTGTTCGTGACGGCGTAGGTGTACACGATGACGGTTCCGGCCGGACCCGACGTCGGACTCGCCGACTTCTCGAGGTCGATGTCGGGATGGATGAGGTCGATGTCGTGCGTATCGGTGTCGGAGACGGTCCCTCCGTCGTGACCCCCCGTGACGGTGGCCTGATTGTGGACGGGGTCGCCGTCGGCCGCCACGATCGCGTGGTCACACGCGAAGGCCCAGCTCTCGCCCACGGCGAGGACGGCATCGCCGTTGCCGTCGTCCGAACGATCCGGCGTCGTGTCGCACCGCGGGTCCGTCAGGTCGACGTCCGTCAGATCGACGCCTCCCGTGTTGGTCACGGAGAAGGTGTAGGTCACGGTGTCGCCGACGTGCGCGAGCGCCGGGCCACCCTTCCGGAGCCTGATCCGCGGCGCGCACGCGATCTCATCCGAAGCCTCGGCATGGTTGTCGGGACCCACGTTCCCCGGCGGTTCGTTGGTGCCCTCCACGTCCACGACGTTCGTGATCCCACCGCATTCGTCGCCCGTCACGGCGACCCTGAACGTGACCGAAGCGGAATCGCCCGGGTCGAGCGTGATGGAACCGCAGTTGACCGTCGCCTGGGCGGTGCCGCCCGGTGGGATGGAACTGGCGATGACACACGGGTGTCCGTCGAACATCGGGAAGGGCGAGACCGAGATGCTCAACGCATCCCCCGGAGGGAGCGCGTCGATCAGCTCCACGCGGGTGGCCGGCACGTCGCCGATGTTGGTGACCGTGATCGTGTACAGGAAGGAGTCCCCTTCGTGGAGGATCCCACCGGCGTCCGACGTCTTCGTGACCTCGAGATCCGGCGGACCGGGCTCCTCGCACTCGGCCGAGTTGCTCACCTCGTTCGAATCGTTGTTCCGGGCGGCCTGGTCCGTCTCGTTCGACGCCGAGACGTGCGCATCGTTCACGATCGGACCGCAGGAGCCGTCGTCAACCGTGACCGTGATGTCGACCGAGACGCTCGCACCGGGGTCGATGTCACCGAGCGCGCAGGTGACCAGGCCGCCGGCCGCTTCGCCGCAGCCCGCGGTGGCGTCGGCGAAGGTGACACCCGCGGGAAGCTGATCGGCGACGTGCACGTCGATCGCGGCGCCGGTGCCCTCGTTGGACACCGACAGGGTGTAGGTGATCGAGTCGCCGTTCTGGACCACGCCGCCCGGATCGTTCACCTTCACGACCGACACGTCGGGTTCGGCCGGCACATCGTTCCAGCAGATGGCGAGGTGGCTCACCGAGTGATACCCGCCATCCGGCTTCTGTGGGGTGTGGAGGTCGTGGTCGCCGGTGTCGCCCGCCGGATAGCCGAACAGGTTGCCACCGCTCGGTCCGCCCTTCACGTAGACGCCATGGACCGGAAGGGTCGAGGACCAGTCCGCGAACCCCGTCGAACCGTTGTAGCCCGTGACGGTGACCGTCATCGCGCCACTGGACGCCTGTCCGTTGCTCGCGATCGAGACCTCGTGATCGAAGCCGAGCCCGCCGCAATCCTCGTTCGAGGACTGGGTATCCGCGATGACGGGGACGACCCCGTCGGCGGAAGGCGGGCCGGGGGAGTCCACGGGCGGTGCCGCGTGGGCCGTCAGGATCCCCGCCTGACCGGCGAGGAGCGCCAGTGCCACGATCGGTCCCAGGAGTCCCCGGCGCCGGTGCTTCCCTCCGTTCATCTGTCCTCCTGGTCCGCTCACGCGCCAACGTCGGGTGACAGGATCCGCTGTCGGCCGGTCGACCCACACCCTACGGGGGACGGGGGACGGGGACATCGGCCGGAAGTCGCGGACCATCCGACCGATGGCGGGCTCGATACCGGTCGGAGCTTCGCATCCACCTCGGGTGGAAGCAAGAACGACGATCACCCCCGGTCGGTGTGGGTGGGATCCTCGGACCCCGGTAGCCGCGGGGAGGAGCGGCTCGAGATCCGGTCTCTAGAGAGTTACATAATGTACGTTATCGGGGAAGCGGTCGTGAGGGCCGCCGGTATCTCAGGCGGCTGACGGTCCGCCTCGGTACGGCCTTCCGGTCGCCCTGAGCGCGATGCCCCAGCGGGTGACGAGCCAGAGCGCCTCGACGACGATCCGTCGCGAGAGCTTCGAATGACCGTGTTCCCGTTCGCGGAACGTGATCGGCACCTCGCCGATCGACCACCCCCGGAGCCAGGAACGCATCACCAGCTCGACCTGGAAGCCGTACCCGTCCGCGTGGAACGGCTCGGCGACCAGGTCCGAGAGCAGCTCGCGACGATAGATGCGGTAGCCGCTGGTGGCGTCGTGCACCGGCACGCCGAGCATCAGCCGCGCGTACGTGTTGCCCACCCTCGAGAGCGCCAGGCGGAACCGGCTCCAGTTGGTCACGGAGCCTCCGGCCACGTACCGGCTCCCCACCACGAGGTGGAAGCGGTCGCGGGCGCCGTCGAGGAGGGCACCGAGCTGGACAGGATCGTGGGAGAGGTCGGAGTCCATCTCCACGATCAGGTCGTACCGCTCCTCGAGCGCCCTGCGGAAGCCTTCCTGGTACGCGCTCGCGAGTCCCGACCTCGTGGGTCGCTCGAGGAGCCGGAGCCGGGGCTCCCCCGCCATCAGCTCACGGACGATGCGTGCGGTGCCGTCGGGTGAGGAGTCGTCGACGACGAGCGCGTCCACGCCCGGATGCTCGAGGACGCCGGCCAGGACGTCACGGATCGTGGCCGCCTCGTCGTACGTCGGCAGGATCACGAGCGAGCGAACGCCCTCGGCGAGCGGCTCGGGGTCGAGCAACTCGCGACGGCGACGACGGGGCACCACGGCGAGACCGACCACGATCACCGACGAGAGGATGGGCAGCCAGTCCCCCAGTCGTACCGACCACGTTCGCTCCGACGAGGCCCGGATCGTGTGCCGGATCAGGGCCGGCTCGAACAGTTCGGTCTCATCGTGGACGCGGCCCGTCGGGTCGATGAACGCACTGATCCCCGAGACGGCTGCGTGGACGATCCACCTGCCGTCCTCGATCGCTCGGAGCCGCGACATCTGCAGATGCTGGGCGGATGCGGCCGTGCGGTCGTAGGACGCGTTGTTCGTGAGCACCACGAGGAACTCCGCGCCCTGGCGTACGAGCTCGCGATCGAGCGCCGGGAAGCTGTTCTCGAAGCAGATCGGCGCTCCGAACGGAGGGAGCCCCGGTGCCGTCAGCGTATGGAGCCGCTCCCCCGGCGTGAGCTCGTAAGCGATCTGCTCGAGGGCTGAGATCCACCCGACGACAGCCTTCCAGGGGATGTACTCGCCGTACGGGACGAGGTGGGTCTTCCTGTACACGTCGACCACCGCCCCTCCGCCGTCGAACACGACCGCCTGGTTGAACAGGGCATCACCGCCCTCCCCTGCCGACCGGATATCCGCCGAGGTGGCCCCGCTCAGGACCGGCGTTCCAACGTTCGCGATCGCGCTCCGCACTTCGTCGAGGATCGAGAGCGAGCCCGGATCGAGGGCGCTCTCTCCCCAGACGGCCAGATCGGGTGGATCCTCGCTCAACGTCGCATGAAGCTCGAGGTTGAACCTCGTGACGGCGATGTCTCCTTCCTCCCTCGAACGTCCTGCGACCCCTTCGAGGAAGTCGACCTGGATCGCGGCCACGTCGATCTGCCGCCCCGAGGCCTCCGCGAAGGGGATCGCCGCCGGCCCCAGCGTCGCGATCGCCGCCAGGCCGATGGCGGTGAGACGCGTCGGCGCCCTCTCCGCGCCGGCGGCCTCGACGAGGAGCGCGACCGCGAACGCCACCCCGAACGTGACCCCGAACACCCCGGCGACGACGGCGAGGCGAACCGTGACGGGATTGGCCACTTGCGAGGCGCCGAGGGAGCCCCACGCGAAGCCCCCGAGCGGCCAGAGTCCCCGGAGCCAGTCGATCGCCGTCCACAACGCGGCCGCCCCGAGCGCGTTCAGGATCGGATGGCCCGACCGACGCACCATCGGGAAGCAGGCGCCGAACAGCGCCACGGAAGCCGCGGTGAGCATCGTCAAGGCGCTCCAGGCGAGGGTGCCGAAGAGCTGGAGCCACGAGAGCGTGAGTCCGAAGCCGACGAGGCCGAAGACCAGCCCGAGGGCGAAGCCCCGTGCCGGTGTGGCGTTCCGAAGCCCGATCATCAGCAACGCGAGGGCGACGAAGGCGAGCGGCCAGGCGGCCACGGGCGGGAACGCGAGCGAGGACAGCACGCCCCCGACGAGGGAGAGGGTGAGCGCGACCGGCAGCCTGGGATCGATCAGGCGCAGTCGCGGCAGAACATCCGCCGTTTGTCCGCGAGCTGGCTGCGATGTTTCACCAGGTAGCAGTTCTTGCATACGAACTCGGTCGCCTGGATGGGGACGACCCGGGCCTCGATCGGCTCGAGACGATCGTCCGCCTTCGTCGTCGAGATCGGGACGACGGGCTCATCATCGTCGGCCTCGTCCTCGTCGTCACGAGCCTCCTGCTTCTCGAGGACCTCGTTGATCGATTCGACGTCGGCAGCCGCCGGCGTGGCGGCTTCGTCCAGGTCTTCCTCGGTCGGCTCGAGCTCGTCGAGCTCCTGATCCGTTCCGACGTCGTCGTCTTCGCGCTCTTCCGTGCGCTCGGCCACCTGGTTCCTCCGGGTTCGGGTCCTCGATCCGGCCGCGGATTCTAGCGCTCGCTCCCCCGCGTGCCTCGTGCGACTCGGTCGCAGGGGAAGGACGCCTCGTCGGCTCAGGATGTTCCCGGAGCGCGGAGCCTGGAAACGCGGAAGCCCGAGAGACCTTTGGGGCCGCGACGCCGGGGCGCCGCGTTCTCTACTCAGCCTCTCGGGCTCCGCTGTGCGTCTCCGCCGGGGCGGCGACGCAGGCAGGACGTTACCGACGGCCGGGCGGGAGAGCAACCCGGCGCCGGGAGAAACAGTGACAAGACCACCCGGCGATCAGGCGCGGAACACTTCGCGGCCGAGGGAGACCGTCAGGACCGGCCGGAGCCCCTCCACCGTGGAGGCCTCGAGCGGGTCGGCGTCGTACGCGGCGAAGTCCGCGTGCCACCCGGGCTCGAGGGCCCCTTTCTTCCCGTCCTGGCGCCCGAGGCGAGCGCTCCCGACCCGATGGAGCTTGAGCCCCTCGAGTCGCGTCAAACGCTGGGTCGGCTCGTGGTGCTCCTCGAGTGCGGCGATCGCGAGCATCGGGTCGAGGGGTGCGACCGGTGCGTCGGAGCCGACGCCGACCTCGATCCCGCGTTCGAGCATCGTGCGGATCGGGTGCGCGGCCATGGCCCGGGCGGGGCCGAGGCGCTCCTCGTACATCCCGCCGCCCTGGCCCCAGAGCCGATCGAACGCGGGTTGCACGGACACGGCGAGACCCAGCATCGCGGTCCGCTCGATCTGATCCGCCGAGGGGAGGACGAAGTGCTCGATCCGATGGCGACGTGCGCGGAAGTGCCGTCGTTCGCGGGAATCCAACGCCAGATAGACGCGCTCCCATGTGGCGAGGACCTGTTCGATCGCGCGATCTCCGATCGCGTGCACGCCCACCTGGAGTCCCGCGTTGTGGGCCGCGTGAAAGAACTCCGCCATCGCGTCGTCGTCGTGGTACAGCTCGCCCGTGTCCGCGCCGTCGTCGTAGGCGTGGGACAGCGCCGCGGTCCGGGCGCCGATCGAGCCGTCGATAGGGAGGTCCCCGCCGATCGCGGCGAGCCGCCGTTCCATCGCCTCGGGGAGCGACATCGACGCGAGGATCGGTGCGACGTCGACCGGCAGCCGGGACCGGTGTCCGAGGAGCACCTCCAGGTCCGCGGCGTCGAGGGACATCTCGTGCACCGCCGTCACTCCCCGTGACGCCGCCAGCCCGGCGGCTTGCAGCTGGAACCCCTCGATCTTCCGCGTGTCGTACGAGGCCTCGACCCATGCGACGGCCCGGCGGTTGGCTTCCTTGGTGAGGCGGCCCGTCGGATGTCGTTCGGCGTCGAGCTCGACCCCGTCCGCATCGGCGAGATCGATCGCGGCGAGCGTTGACGAGCTCACGACGGAGATGTGCCCGTCCGCCCTCGTCGCCACCACGGGCGTCGACGTGATCGCGTCGAGGTCGTGTGCGGTCGGGAGCTCGTGCGAGTCCCACCGCGTCTCGTCGAACCCCTCGACGTGCACGACGGTGACGCCGTCGGCGGCGCGTCCGCGGACCAGGGCCAGGAAGTCCTGCTTGGAGCGGGACTCCCGCACGTCGGCGTTCGCGAGGGAACGACCCGTCGCCGTCAGGTGGACGTGGCTGTCGATGAAGCCCGGGACGATCGTCGTCCCGGGGAGATCGATCGTGAGCTCCGCATCGGGGGGCTCTCCGGTGCCGACGCGTTGGACGTGGCGATCGTCCACGAGGATCCACTCCCCCAGCGTGGGATGCGAGAGCGTCACGACCCGCGACGCGCGGTAGAGGGTCCTCACGGCGCCGCGATGATAGAGGAGTCTCGCTCACCGAGCAGCACCAGGGAAGCCTCGGCGCGATCGTCGAAGATCCTCGTCTTGTCCCCATGGAGATCGAGGCCGATCGCCTCCCCGGCCGTGCGCATCGCTTCCATCGCGGCCCGGACCTCGTCGGCCTGACCCCACAGGACGACGTCATCGACCCAACGGAGGTGCCGGGCGCCGGCGCTCCGGATCGCGCGATCCAGGCGGGACAAGGCCGCGTTCGCGAGGACGGCGGATGGCTCCGGGCCGATGGGGAGCCCCCGCACACCTCGCTCGTGGAACCGCTGGAGGAGGGCAGACGCCTGCGCGCCCTCCGGACCCAGCAGCGCGGTGATCGTCTCGACCGAGATCGAGGCGTAGCAGTCGCGCACGTCGGCGACGGCGAACGTCGCCGCCGGAGCGTCCAAGATCGCCCGCCGGATGCTGCTGCGCCACGTGGCGCGTGCCGGTCTCCAGGGCGCGAGCGTCCATCCGGCATCGTCTCGCCTCGCGCGGACGGCCACCACTTCAGGCCCCAAGGAGCGCTCGATCCTGCCCACGAGCGAGTCGACGGACGCTCGGTACGCCCCGTCGTCCGCCGGATCGAGCACGGTCAGCCAGCGGGTTCCGCCGTCGGGCTTGAACATGGGGATCGATCGCGGGCCGGGGGTGTCTCCCCTGCCCGCGGGCCGCGCGGGACGCCGCCGCATCGCTCTCGCTCCTCCGGGGAAGACCGGGAGGAGGAGACCCGACGCTAATGTGGGGCCCGGCCGCGAGCAATCGGCCGTCGCGGGGATTCCTCCGTCCCCCGTGTGGGACCATGCCGCCGTGCTGGATGAGCGGGATCTCGCGATCCTCACGGCCCTGCAGGCTGATGGTCGCGCCACGTACGCGGACGTCGGCGCCACGGTGGGGCTCTCGGCGAGCGCCGTGCACGAGCGCGTCCGGAAGCTCGAGCACCAGGGAGTGATCCGCGGATACCGGGCCGTCGTGGATGCTGAAGCCGTCGGTCTGTACGTGACGGCGCTGATTGCCGCGATCCCGCTCGATCCGCATCAGCCCGACGACCTGCCGGCGAGGGTGCGGGAGTTCCCGGAGGTCGAGGACTGCTACTCGGTCGCCGGTGAGGCGAACTACGTGCTGAAGGTTCGGACGAAGACGACGGGTGACCTGGAGGATCTGATCCGGCGGCTCCGCGAGAAGGCAGCGGTGACCACGAACACCACGATCGCACTGTCGATCCCGTTCGAGGGGCGCGCTCTGCGTCCGTGACCCGTCGGTAGGATTGGCGCGTGCGCTTGTACAACACCCTT
>JAJNBA010000081.1 GCA_021155985.1 Actinomycetes bacterium | reverse complement strand
CCTGATCAAGGCGAACATCCCCTCGCGCATCGCGTTGATGACCTCGTCGCAGGCGGACTCGCGCGTGATCCTCGACATGAACGGCGCCGAGAAGCTCGTCGGCCACGGCGACATGCTGTTCGCGCCGTCGAACATCTCGAAGCCGGTCCGGATCCAAGGGGCGTGGGTGACGGAGGGCGAGGTGCGTGCCGTCTGCGAGTTCATCCGCGGCCAGCGCGAGGTCGTGTACGAGAACACCGTCGAGGGGCTGGCGCTTCCGCCCGGCGAGGGCGGGGGCGAGCACGGCCTCGGCGACGACGACGATCTGCTCGAACAGGCAGCGGAGCTGGTGATCAGGTCACAGCTCGGCTCCACCTCGATGCTGCAACGCAAGCTGAAGGTGGGCTTCGCGCGCGCCGGGCGGATCATGGATCTCATGGAAGAGAAGGGGCTCGTGGGGCCGTCGCAGGGCTCGAAGGCCCGCGACGTGCTCCTCACGTGGGAGGAGTGGGAAGAGCGCCGCCCCGCCTAGGTCCTAGATCGCGCCGACGCGGCGGGCGACCTGGAACAGGGTGTCCGCGTGCTGCTGCGGGTCGATCATGAGCTTCCCCGCGACCCCGACGTGGGCCTGCCAGTAGGCGTAGATCCGTTCGATCGGCCAGCCTCGTGACTGCGCGCTGCGGAGGTTCCGCACCATCTCGCTGCCGGCCCAGATCGCTTCGGGACAGACGAAGAACCCGCCTTTGCTGCCGTCGATGGTCCGCCAGAAGGCGCCGATCGAACCCCATGTTCGGTCGTCGCGTTCGCCCGCGAACAAGAGGTAGCGAACCGGGCCGTCGGACAGGACGTAGGCGGACGGCAAGAACTCCCGGACGGTCGCCAACGGCGAGTCGTCGACGGGACTCCAGGGCGTGCGCTTCTCCATCTCTGCCATCGTCGGTCGATTCCCTCCCAGCGAGGCCAACTGTAGTCCCCCGTGCGAGGCGCTCCACCCACCGGACGCCCGATTCCGAATGAGACGATGGACCTAGGCTGGCTGGTGCGGGGCGCGGCGATCCTCGATGGTGATCGCCCAGTGCTCGTGATCCCGCCACCGGCCGCCGATCTTGAGATAGCGGAGCGAGAACCCCTCCTTGCGGAAGCCCGCCGATCGCACGAGGGCGATCGAGCGCTCGTTCTCGGGCTGGATGCTCGCCTGTACCCGATGGAGCTTGAGGGCGCCGAACGCGTGGCGGAGCACCAGCTCCAGTCCCTCCCGCATGTATCCGTGGCCCGCGTACGGCTCGAACGCGTAATAGCCGAGGTAGGCGTTCCGGAAGTGCCCGTAGACGATCTGGCCGAGGGCGAAGTACCCGACGATCACCCCGTCCTCGTTCCGGCAGATCACGAGGCGAGCGTCGCCGGGTCTGCTGGCCGCGAGCTCACGGAAGCTGTCCGGCGTGGCGGGCGGGTGCGACCAGGGTCGGTGCAAGGTGCGCGACCGGCGCACGAGGCGGAGGAACTCTGCCTCGTCGTCGGGGTCGAGCGGGCGGAGATGGACCCGGGGGCCGCGCGCGAGGGCGTCGGGCATCGGGGGAGTGTAGGTCCGTGACGGCTATCCTTGCGCTCTCATGGCCGGCTCTGTGACGGATCCCCGACCAGGGGTCGGCTCGGCCCTGCAGCGTGCTCGCGAGGTGCGAGGACTCTCGCTCGACGAGGCGGCGCGCGACACCAGGCTCCGGGTCGATCAGCTGGATGCCCTCGAGCGGGAGGACTTCGACGTGCTCCCCGGTGAGGTCTACGTCCGTGCGTCATTGCGCACGTACGCCAACTACCTCGGGCTCGATGCGGACAAAGTGAGCGGTGCCTACGCTCGCACGGCCGTCGAGGCCGAACCCGCCCCACCCCCCGGGAGGCTCGGCCCCGTGGAGCGGATGATCGCGGCCAGCCGGATCCGGGACAACCAGCGGTTCCTCCTCGTCGCGGCGATCACGATCCTGGTCGTCCTGTTGGCTCTCGGCATCCTGTCGCGCGGCGAGGCGGCTCCACCGGCCGGGCCGATCCCCGCAGCGACGGCCTCACCGATCCCGACCGACCCCACCATCAGGGTCGTGGTGGTGGCCAGGAGCGATGTCACGGTGGAGTCCGAGGCCGACGGGACTCGCGATGCCCAGGTGCTTCGACCGGGAGAGACCATCACGCTCGTGGCGCTGGAGCGCCTCGTCGTGTCGGTGAGCGATGCCGGCCTCGCGGAGGTCAGTCTGAACGGGAAGGATGTGACCGCAGGCGTGGCCGGTTCGCCGTACACGTACCCGTTCGAGGCCGGCGACGTAGGAGGGAACCCATCGTCGAGCGGGTGAGACCTCTCGGGCTGGGTTGGCCGAACGTCCTGTCGATCGGACGGATCGCGCTGATCCCCATCGTCGTCGTGCTCCTCGGCACGGATCATGCCGAGACGAGATGGCTCGCGGTCGTCGTGTTCGTCGTCGGCGCGCTCTCCGATCTCGTCGACGGGTACCTCGCGCGCCGACACGAGATGACGACGGCGGTCGGGGCGTGGCTCGATCCGTTGTCCGACAAGCTCTACGTGATCGTACCGGCCGTCGCGCTCACGATCGGCGGCGAGTTCCCGTGGTGGGCGACGGCCGTGATCGTGTTCCGCGAGGTGGCGGTCTCGTTCCTCCGGTGGCGGCTGGATCGGGGGGGAGTGTCCATGCCCGCCTCCCGAGCGGGGAAGGCGAAGACGTTCAGCCAGATCCTCGCGGTCGGCCTCGCGATCGCACCGCTCTCGACAGACCTCGATCCTCTCGTGTTGGCGGTGATCGTCCTGGCGGTGGTGCTGACCGTCGCGAGCGGGCTCGAGTATCTGTTCACGGAGCGTCACCGGCAGGAGGCCGGGTAGTTGCGGGTCGAGATCCTCGCGGTGGGGACCGAGCTGCTCCTGGGTCAGATCGCGAACACGAATGCCCGGTGGATGTCGGAGTCCCTCGCCGCGATCGGCGCCGACGTCCTGCACCATCAGGTGGTCGGAGACAACCTCGACCGGATCGTCGAGGCGATGCGCCTTTCGGCCGGCCGCGCCGACGTCGTGATCGTGACCGGCGGGCTCGGGCCGACCCAGGACGACATCACCCGGGATGCGCTCGCAGTGGTGATGGGCGCGCCGATGGTCCGCCATGCGGAGCTCGAAGACCTGCTCCGGGAGAAGTTCCGGTCGTTCGGGAGGCGCGAGATGCCGGGGAGCAACCTCCGTCAGGCCGATGTCCCCGTGGGAGCGCGCTACCTCACCCCGTCGAGAGGGACCGCGCCCGGCTTGGTCGCCGATCTGGCCGGCGCGACGCGGATCTACGCGGTTCCGGGTGTCCCGGAGGAGATGGTGGAGATGATGGAGGGCACGATCCTGCCGGAGCTGGCATCCGAGAGCGCCGCGGTGGTGCGATCCCGGGTGCTTCGGTGTGCGGGGATCGGAGAGTCGGCCCTCGCCGAGCGCGTCGACGACCTGTTCACGGCTTCGGCGAACCCGACGATCGCGTTCCTCGCTTCGTCGGGCGAGGTGAAGGTCCGGATCACCGCGAAGGCGGCCACAGCGGAGGCGGCGGAGCGCTTGATCGAGCCGGTCGTCGACGAGGTTCGCCGGCGTCTCGGCGACGTCGTGTTCACCACGAACGACGAGACGCTCGAGGCGGCCATCGTCCGCCTGCTGACCGGCGCGGGAATGACGCTCGCGTGTGCCGAGTCGATCACGGGTGGGGGAGTGGGAGCGCGGATCACGAGCGTGCCGGGGGCGTCCGAGGTCTTCGTCGGGTCGGGGGTCGTGTACGGGAACGAGGCGAAGGCGGGGGTGCTCGGGGTATCGAGGGAGACCTTGGAGGGACCGGGGCCGGTGAGCGAGGCGTGCGCGCTGGAGATGGCGGCTGGGGCCCGACGGGTGTTCGGATCGGACCTGGGGCTCTCACTGACGGGAGCCGCCGGTCCCGAGTCTCACGGAGGCGCTCCTCCCGGGGTCATCTGGATCGCGCTCGACGGCGACGACGTGACGCATGCGCGAGGCTTCCAGGTGCCGGGGGAGCGGGACCGCGTCCGTCGCTGGGCGGAGCAGGCGGCGCTCGACCTCGTCCGTCGTCACCTGGAGGGCATGCCCCTCCCGGCGTCCGACCGCTCGATCTGATGGCTCGCGATCGGGCCGCGCGGCCCGAGGCGAAGCCACTCCGCCTCTTCGTCGCGATCGAGGTCCCCGACCCAGTGAAGGACGCCGTCGAGGCGGCGTTCGCTCCTTGGCGTGAGGGGTTCCCGAGGGCACGCTGGGTGCCACGCGAGAACCTGCACGTGACCCTGAAGTTCCTCGGTCGGACGTGGCCCAGATTGACCGACTGGGTGCCGCAGCAGGTGGCGGCGGCGGTCACCGACGTGTCGCGGTTCAGTGCCCGACTGCGGGGCGTCGGGAGCTTCCCATCAGCGAAGCGAGGCCGCGCGCTCTGGGCCGGATTCGACGAAACGGACCCGATCGCAGCGCTCGCGGCAGAGATCGAGGCATCGCTCACCGACGAGTTCCCCACCGAGAAGCGTCCTTTCCACCCTCACCTGACCGTCGCGCGCAGCGATCCGCCCCTGAAGCTGCCGGCGGCATACCAGGCAACCGACCTCGAGTCCGACGCGTGGGAGGTGAGCCACGTCGTTCTGTTCCGGAGCCATCTCGGGCGGCCGACTCCCCGCTACGAACCCCTCGCACGCTTCCCGCTCTCCCGGTGATGCTTGCGTTCGAACATCTGTTCGATTACCCTTCGTCGGGTCGAGGACGGCCCGATCGGAGCCGCACACCGAGAATGACAGAGGTGTAAGTTATGTCGGAGTCGCGCGCTAATCTTCACTCGTCGCTCGCACATGCACTCTCCCGGCCCCCCTCCGGGCAGGGCCAGAGGTTCAGAGAGGGAACGAAGGAGGGGAACGTGGACCGGGACAAGATGCTCGACGTCACACTGCAGCAGATCGAGAAGCAGTTCGGCAAGGGCGCCGTGATGAAGCTCGGCGAGCACCCGATGGGGGCGGGGATGTCCATCGTCCCTACGGGCTCGCTGGCACTCGACATCGCGCTCGGGGTCGGAGGGATCCCGAAGGGTCGCATCGTCGAGGTCTTCGGCCCGGAGGGCTCGGGGAAGACCACCGTCTGCCTGCACATCATCGCGGAGGCGCAGTCCAAAGGTGGGATCGCCGCGTTCATCGACGCGGAGCACGCGCTGGACCCCACGTACGCGCGGGAGTTGGGCGTGAACATCGACGAGCTCCTCGTGTCCCAGCCGGACTCCGGCGAGCAGGCGCTCGAGATCGCGGACATGCTGGTCCGCTCCGCGGCGCTCGACCTCGTGGTGATCGACTCGGTGGCGGCGCTGGTGCCGCGTGCGGAGATCGAGGGCGAGATGGGCGACACCCATGTCGGGTTGCAGGCGCGGTTGATGTCCCAGGCGATGCGGAAGCTCTCGGGCTCGCTGTCCCGGTTCGATACCACCGCGATCTTCATCAACCAGCTGCGCGAGAAGATCGGGGTGATGTTCGGATCGCCCGAGACCACGCCGGGGGGGCGGGCGCTGAAGTTCTACTCCACCATCCGGCTCGACGTTCGCAAGATCGAGAACCTGAAGGACGGCACCGAGGTCGTCGGCTCCCGTACCCGCGTCAAGGTCGTGAAGAACAAGGTGGCTCCCCCGTTCCGCCAGTGCGAGTTCGACATCATGTACGGCGTGGTTCACGTACGAGAACGAGCAGCTCGGCCAGGGTCGTGAGAACGCCAGGCAGTTCCTCGCGGAGCACATCGACATGCGGGACGAGATCGAGCGGAGGGTGCGCGAGGCCGTCGGGCTCACGTCCTTCGGCGAAGGCGACGACGAACCCATCCGGATCGACGACGCCGAGGTACCGCCCCCGGAGGAACCGCCGGTCGAGGAGCCGCCGGCCGCGGCCAGCAGGTCCAAGACCAAGACGTCGGCGTAGGACCACATGAGCCGGCGTGGAGCGCCGAAGAACCCGAAGAACTGTCACGAACGAGCGCTCGGTCTGCTCGCGGTGCGGCCGCGCAGCCGCCGGGAGCTCGAGCGACGCCTCCTCGGCGCTCGCTTCGATCCCGGGGAGGTCGAGGACGTGCTGATCCGGCTCGAGCGGGTCGGCCTGGTGGACGACGAGGCCTTCGCGCGCCAATTCGCAGAGCACCGTTTCGGGTTCCGCAAGGAGGGGAGCCGGGCGGTGGCGCAGGGACTGCGGGCGGCCGGCATCGGATCCTCGCTCGTGGAGGCTGTTTCCCGTCAGGCCCCGGAAGACGACGAGGAACGCGCTGCCGACCTCGCGCGATCCCGCGTCTCGCGGTTGCACGGGGTGAGCCCCGAGAAGGCGTTCGTCCGCCTGTCCTCGATGCTGATGCGACGGGGCTACGGTCCTGAGGTCGCCCGTAGCGCCGCACGGAAGGCGCTGGAGATCCCGGTCGGGGACGATTAGCAGCCTTGTGTCTCGCTGGCCCCGGCCGTAGCATCGGGGAAACGAGAGGAATCGATCTCCCGAACGTTCAGCGAACGACCGAAGGGCACCAGTGACCGAGTTCGATATCGACCCGACCACCCGTTCCGACCCGCCCGCTCTGAGAGTGGGCCGAAGAAGGGTCGGCAACCGCTAGCCTTCCGTCGCACCCTGGATCGGGACCGAGATCCCTCTCCCGAGACATCGGGAGGATCGATGGACACCGTCATCGCCGGCCTCGTCGGCCTGTTGGTCGGGGGGGTCGCGGGATTCGTCGTCCGGAACACGATCGGAGCGTCCAACGCGCGCTCCGCAGAGGCGCAAGCGAACAAGCTGCTGCTCGAGGCGGGGGAAGAGGCCGCCAGGACCCGGGCCGAGGGGCTCCAGGAGTCCAAGGACGAAGCCACCCGGATGCGGCGCGAGACCGAGGAGGACCTCAGGCACCGCCGCGAGGAGGTCGGCCGCCTCGAACGCCGCATCACCGAGACCGAGGCCGACCTGCGCGAGCGAGGTCAGCGGATGGACGCGCGAACCGCGGAGCTCAAGGAGCGGGAGGACAAGCTCACGTTCGTGCGGGAGCAGCTGGAGAAGGCCACCGACCAACACAAGGCCCAGCTCGAGCGGATCGCGGGGATGACGTCCGCCGAGGCACGGGAGCAGCTCGCCTCCCAAGTGGTCGACGAGGCCAAGCGGGGTGCGATGGCGCAGGTGCGCGAGATCGAGCAGCGCGCCCGCGAGGAGGGCGAGGAGCGGGCCCGCAAGATCGTCACGATCGCGATCCAGCGGGTCGCGTCCGAGCAGACCGCAGAGTCCAGCGTCAGCGTCTTCACCCTGCCGAGCGAGGACATGAAGGGCCGGATCATCGGCCGGGAGGGGAGGAACATCCGTGCGTTCGAGGCCGCGACGGGCGTCAACATCATCATCGACGACACCCCCGAGGCCGTGGTGCTCTCCTGCTTCGACCCGGTGCGCCGGGAGGCCGCGCGGATGACGCTCGAGAAGCTCGTCCAGGACGGGAGGATCCAGCCGGCCCGCATCGAGGAGGTCCACGAGCGCTCCGTGCGGGACCTCGAGGAGCAGATCCGGAAGTCGGGGGAGGACGCGGTGGCCGAGGTCGGCCTCACCGACGTGCACCCCGAGCTGATCAAGCTCCTCGGGAGGCTCCAATACCGCACCAGCTACGGCCAGAACGTGCTGAAGCACCTCGTGGAGTCCTCCCACATCGCGAGCGCGCTCGCCGCGGAGATCGGGATCGACCCCACGATCGCCAAGCGCGGCGCGTTCCTGCACGACATCGGCAAGGCGGTCACCCACGAGGTCGAGGGATCGCACGCGATCATCGGCGCCGAGATCGCACGACGGCTGAAGGAGGACCTCGAAGTCGTCCACTGCATCGAGTCCCATCACGGGGAGGTCGAGCAGCGAACCGTCCACGCCGTCCTCGCGCAGATCGCGGACTCGATCAGCGGGGGCCGTCCCGGCGCTCGCCGGGAGTCCCTGGAGACCTACATCAAGCGGCTCGAGCGCCTCGAGGAGATCTGCACGGCGCACGAAGGCGTCGAGAAGGTCTTCGCGATGCAAGCCGGTCGCGAGGTGCGCGTGATGGTCACCCCGGGCGATGTCGACGACCTCCAGGCGCAGACGATCGCGCGGGACATCGCGAAGCAGGTCGAGGAGGAGCTCCAGTACCCGGGGCAGATCAAGATCTCGGTGATCCGCGAGACGCGCGCGACGGAGTTCGCACGGTAGCCTCGATGGCGTGAACGGGACGTTCCTGATCCGCACCTTCGGGTGCCAGATGAACGAGCACGACTCCGAACGGATCGGAGGGATGCTCCGCGCGGACGGGATGACGCCCACCGACGACGTCGCCGACGCGCGCGTCATCGTCCTGAACACGTGCGCGATCCGCGAGAACGCCGACAACAAGCTCTACGGCAACCTAGGTCATCTGAAGCCCCTGAAGGC
Source organism: Actinomycetes bacterium (assembly GCA_021155985.1). Lineage (GTDB taxonomy): Bacteria > Actinomycetota > UBA4738 > UBA4738 > HRBIN12 > JAJNBA01. Next base: position 6,076 of record JAJNBA010000081.1, on the reverse strand, counting down.
CGAGCACCCGGACCTCCGCATCGTGGTCGCCGGCTGCCTCGCCCAGAAGGACCAGGGCGTGATCCAGCAGAAAGCTCCCTGGGTGGACGTCGTGGTGGGGACGCACGCGCTGCCGCATCTGCTCGACCTCCTCCGGCGGGCTGAGGCAGACGGTCCGCAGATGGACGTCGCCGAGTACACCGACCTGTTCCCGTCGGCGCTGCCGTCGGCGCGCGACGACGCCTTCCGCGCCTGGGTCTCGATCGCCGTCGGGTGCGATAACGCCTGCACGTTCTGCATCGTGCCGTTCGTCCGCGGCGCCCAGCGCTCGCGAGCGATCGGCGACGTCCTCGCCGAGATCCAGGGGCTCGTACGCGAGGGCGTGGTCGAGGTGACGTTGCTCGGTCAGAACGTGAACACGTACGGGAGGGACGTCACGATCCCGGGGTCGTCGCGGAGACCCCTCTTCGCCGATCTCCTCCGGCAGGTGAACGACGTCGAGGGTCTCCGCCGGATCCGCTTCACATCCCCGCATCCGCATGACTTCACGCCCGACGTGATCGGGGCGATGGCGGAGAGCGACAAGGTCTGCGAGCACATCCATTTCCCGCTGCAGTCCGGATCGGACCGCGTCCTGAAGGCGATGCAGCGCTCGTACCGGCGGGAGCGGTACCTGGGATGGCTCGACGCGATCCGCGACGCGATCCCCGCGATCGCGGTGTCCACGGACATCATCGTCGGCTTCCCCGGCGAGACGGAGGAGGACTTCGCCGACACGTTGGACGTGGTGTCGCGCGCGCGGTTCGACTCCGCGTACACCTTCCAGTACTCGCCGCGACCCGCGACCCGCGCCGCCTCGATGCCGGACCAGGTATCGAAGGAGGTCGTCCAGGAGCGGTTCGACCGGTTGGTGGCGCTCCAGCAGGAGATCTCGCTCGAGAAGGCGCGCGAGCAGGTCGGCACCGAGGTGGAGGTGCTCGTGGAGGGGGCGGGACCGCGACGATCTTCGACGCAGGCTCGGACCCGGACGAACAGGATCGTCCATCTGGCGGAGCGGCTCGATCCGGGCGCGTTCGTGACCGCGCGCATCACGGATGCCGCGGCGCATCACCTCACCGGTGAGGTCGTCCCGGCGCCCGCTTCCGTGTGAAGCAGACGGGCTGAGGGGTGGAGCCGTTCCTCGCATTGGTCGGACCCACCGCCTCCGGGAAGACCGGCGCCGCCCTCCGGATCGCCGAGGCTCTGGGTGCGGAGATCCTCTCGGTCGACTCGATGCTCGTGTATCGCGGGATGGACGTCGGAACCGCCAAGCCCACAGCGTCGGAGCGTGGTCGGGTCCCGCACCACCTCGTGGACCTGGTCGAACCGAGCCAGCCGTTCAGCGTGGCCGCGTTCCAGGCCGCGGCCCGCCGGGCCGCGGAGGACGTGCGCCGTCGCGGGAAGACGCCGCTGCTGGTGGGCGGCTCCGGGCTGTACTTCCGCGCGGTCGTTGACGACCTCGAGTTCCCGGGAACCGAGGCGGGGGTCCGCGGGACCTTGGAGGGCGAGGCGACGGCGATCGGCCCCGACCGGATGCACCGGCGCCTCGCCGAGCTGGACCCGGTGGCGGCGTCGAAGATCGAGCCGGGGAACGTCCGGCGGACGGTACGCGCACTCGAGGTGGCCGCGATCACGGGGAGGACGTTCAGCTCCTTCGCGGCGGCGTGGGAGCGGTACGGGCCGGAACGCGTCCGCGCCGCCGGCGTCCGTTTCGCGACCCAGGACCTGGCGGCGAGGGTGGACGCACGCGTCCAGGAGATGCTTGCAGCGGGGTGGGTGAGTGAGGTCGAGGTCCTCGTGGCTCGGGGGCTCGGCGGCTGGCTCACCGCCTCCCAGGCCATCGGCTACGCTGAGCTCGCCCGCCACCTCGCAGGAGAGCTCACCCTGGAGGACGCCGTCCAGCAGACCGTCAAGCGCACCCGCACCCTCGCGCGGCGGCAGATGGCGTGGTTCCGCCGCGACCCCCGCATCCGGTGGTTCGACGTCGGGGTCGACGGAGCTCTGGAGGCGAAAGACCGCATCGCCGCCTACCTGGAGGGCCCATGAGCGACGTCCGCGTCTGGAAGTACCAGGGGACCGGCAACGATTTCGTGATGACGATCGACCTCGGGAACGAGCGCCCATTGGATCGCGACGAGGTCCGGGCGCTCTGCGACCGTCGGTTCGGCATCGGCGCCGACGGCTCGATCCGCGTCACGCGGGGGCCGGACGGCCTACCCTTCATGGACTACCGGAACGCGGACGGCAGCATCGCCGAGATGTGCGGCAACGGCATCCGCTGCGTCGCCGTGTTCCTCCGGGACCTCGGGGAGGAGACGCGGCCGTCGTTCGACGTGGGCACGCGCGCCGGCACGCGGCAGGTGACGTTCCGGTCGGACGGTCGCGTCACCGTCGACATGGGCGAGCCGAACTTCACGAAGGCGGCCATCCCGATGCGAGGGCCGGCATGGGAGACGTTCCTCGACGAATCGCTCGACCTGGGAGGCGGCGTCGTCGTGCGAGCGACCGCGCTGTCGATGGGGAACCCCCACCTGGTGCTCTTCCTCGGCGAGGAACCCGAGCGGTTCCACGTCTCCCACATCGGGACGGTCCTGGAACGGGACGACCGATTCCCGGAGGGGACGAACGTGGAGTTCGCCCGCGCCGGCTCGGACGAGATCGCGGCGAGGGTGTGGGAGCGGGGGAGCGGCGAGACGATGGCGTGCGGAAGTGGGGCGTGCGCGATCGCGGTTGCCGCGCACGAGACCGGTCTCGCCGACCGACGGTCGAGGATCCGGTTCCCGGGCGGGACGATCGAGGTGGAACGCCAGGAGTCCGGCGCCGTCACCTTGACCGGACCGGCGGCTCGCGTATTCGAGACGGAGATCGACATCGAGGCGCTCGCCGAGGCCGCCGTCCGGTGAGGGATCTTTCGGAGCGCCTCGCCTCGCGCACGGAGGCGCTCGTGGCCATCCCCTCGGAGAGCAGGAACGAGGCCGCGTTGCTGGAGTCGGTCCGGGCGCAACTCCCGGGCCTCCTCACGGTCGTCGACGACGAGGACGCGGTGCTCCTCGCGCTCCCGGCACGGCGCCCGGGAGCGCCCCTGATCCTGCTCGCCGGGCACGTGGACACGGTCCCGCTCGGCGAGAGCGCCCCCGGGCGCCGAGAGGGCGGCACGGTCCACGGCCGGGGAGCCGCGGACATGAAGGGCGGGATCGCCGTGCTCCTGGAGGTGGTTGTCGCGCTCGCGGACGGCCGTCTCCGATCCGAGGCCGACGTCGGGCTCCTGTGCTTCGGTCGGGAGGAGCTCCCGTTCACGGAGAGCGCCCTCATCCCACTGTTCGAGCGACTCCCGGAGATCCGCGACACCGCCCTCGCCATCGTCCTCGAACCCACCGACAACGCCCTCGAGCTCGGCTGCCTCGGGAACCTGAACGCCACCGTGCGGTTCGAGGGCGAGGCGGCGCACACCGCCCGGCCTTGGCTCGGGCGCAACGCGATCCATGCTGCGGTCGCCGCGCTCGCGTCGGTCGCCGACCTGGCTGTCAAAGACGTGGAGGTGGGCGGGCTCACGTACCGGGAGGTCGCCTCCGTCACCTCGATCGAAGGCGGCCTCGCGACGAATGTCGTGCCGCCCCGTGCCGCCGCGCGCGTGAACCTCCGATACGCCCCCACGCGGTCGCCGGAGGGGGCGGAGCGATACCTGCGAGAGCTCCTCGCGCATCCGAGCGCGACCGTGACGATCGACGGCAACGCGCCGCCCGGCCGGGTGCCGGAGGGGAACCCGCTGGTGGACCGGCTCCGAGCCGCCGGGGACCTCGTCGTCGGTCCGAAACAGGCATGGACGCCGGTCGCCGAGTTCGGCCTGATCGGCGTCGACGCCGTGAACTTCGGACCCGGCGACCCGCAGTACGCTCACAGGGACGACGAGCGTGTCGAGGTCGACGCGCTCGTCCGGTCCTACGACGTGCTGTGCGCGTTCCTGGAGGGCGCGCCCGGAAGGGAAGGTCGCGGAGAGGCGTAGATGGTGCACCTGTCACCGGGGATGCGATCCTCGGACCCCTACCCGTTCGAGGAGTTGGACCATCGGAAGGCCGCCGCGCTGGCGGCCGGACGTCCGATCGTCGACTTCGGTGTCGGTGATCCGCGCGAGGAGACGCCGGCGTTCATCCGCGAGGCCCTGAAAGGCGCGATCGACGCGACCTCGTCGTATCCGCGCGCCGCCGGGCTCCAGGAGCTCCGCGCCGCGATCGCCGCATGGGTCGAGCGGCGGTTCGACGCGCGCCTCGACCCCGACGTCCACATCCTGCCGACCATGGGTGCGAAGGAGCCGATCTTCCATCTCGCGCAGTCGCTCCTCGACCCCGCCGGAGGCAAGCACCTCGTGACCGTGACGACCCCCGGCTACACGATCCCCGAGCGAGGCGCGCGGTTCGCCGGCGGCGACGTCGCCCGCCTCTCCCTCACCGAGCCCAACGGTTTCCTGCCCGATCTGGACGCGGTCGAAGCATCCACCTGGGACCGCACCGCGATCCTGTGGTTGAACTATCCCAACAACCCGACGGGCGCGACGGCGCCGCTGGACTTCCTCCGGCGAGCGGCCGACCACAGCCGTGCGCACGACGTGCTCCTCGCCTCCGACGAGGCGTACTGCGAGCTGTTCTTCGATGGCGAGCCGCCGGCCTCGGTCCTCCAGACGGGGGACCTGACGAACGTCCTCGCGTTCCACACGCTGAGCAAACGGTCGTCGATGACCGGCTTCCGGTCGGGGTTCATCGCCGGCGATCCCGAGCTGATCGCAGCGATGAAGGCGCTCCGGCCGTCGGTCGGGGTGACGCCGCAGGAGTTCGTGCAGCGTGCGTCGATCGCGGCGTGGAGCGACGAGGGGCACGTGGAGGAGCTCCGCGCGGTCTACGCTCGGAAGCGGAAGCTGTTCCTCGATCTCTTCGCGTCGCGCGGTGTTCGGGTCGCGGCGAGCGAAGCCACGTTCTACCTGTGGGTGGTCGTCCCGACGCCCACCACCTCGCTGGACTGGTCCCTCCACCTCCTGGAGCGGGCGGACGTGATCGTCGCTCCCGGATCCTTCTTCGGACCCGACGGGGAGGGGTACGTCCGGATGGCGATGGTGCCGACGATCGAGGAGTGCGAGCGTGCCGCGGAGGCGCTCGACGGGGTGCTGGGAGCGGGCGTATGAGCACGGATCACGCGGACCTCGCGAACAGGATCGAGCGGTGCTGGACCGAGCCCGATCGGCTCGATGCCGCCGCGGTGGAAGACGCCGTAGGGATGCTGGATCGTGGGGAGCTCCGCGTGGCCGAGCCCGACGGTGACGGTTGGAGGGTGAACGCGTGGGCGAAGAAGGCCGTGCTGCTCTACTTCCGGGTGCGTGACCTCGAGACGACCGAGGTCGGCCCGTTCGAGTATCACGACCGGCTCCCCCTGAAGACCGGCTACGAACGGGCGGGGGTTCGCGTCGTCCCTCCGGCGACCGCTCGGTACGGCGCGTTCCTGTCACCCGGTGTCGTGTTGATGCCGAGCTACGTGAACATCGGCGCCTGGGTCGGCCCCGGGGCGCTCGTCGACACCTGGGCGACGGTCGGGTCGTGCGCGCAGATCGGCGCGGGGGTGCACCTCTCGGGCGGCGTCGGCATCGGCGGCGTGTTGGAGCCCGTCCAAGCCGGGCCGGTGATCGTGGAGGACGGTGCGTTCGTGGGCTCGCGTTGCGTCGTGGTCGAGGGTGTCCGGGTTCGTTCGCGAGCGGTGCTGGGAGCCGGGCTGATCCTCACCGGCAACACGCCGGTGATCGACGTCACCGGCGACGAGCCCGTGGAGCACCGGGGAGAGGTGCCGGCCGGGGCGATCGTCGTGCCCGGCTCACGCGCGCGCGATTTCCCGGCCGGCGGGTACGGCCTTCCGGCAGGACTGATCATCGGCTACCGGACCGAGGCGACGGAGTCCAAGCTCCAACTCAACGAGTTGCTCCGCGAGTTCGGCTCGTCGGTGGGCTCCTAGCGGATGGCGGAGCGGCCGAAGATCCGACGCGAAGCGGATGACGGCCGCCAGACACGGGACCGCGCCA
>JAJNBA010000011.1 GCA_021155985.1 Actinomycetes bacterium | reverse complement strand
GTCGCCTCACTGATCCTGGGCGCCGCCGCGTTCGCCGACTCCGAGCTGGGGGCGATCGCGGGCGTGATGTTCCCGCTGTTCGTGCGGGCGATCGGCGTGATCACGTCGATCATCGGGATCCTCGCGGTCACGCCGCGGAGCGAGACCGAGCACGGGATGAAGGCGATCAACCGTGGCTTCTTCCTGTCCGCCGCGATCTCGGCCGGCGCCGTGTTCGTGCTCTCCCAGGTCTACCTCGACGACTGGAGGCCGGCCGCGGCGGTCGCGATCGGCCTCGTCCTCGCGAGCGTGATCCAGGTCCTCACGCAATACTTCACCGACACGAAGTACAAGCCCGTCCAAGAGATCGCCGAGTCGACGGTCACTGGGCCGGCCACCACGATCCTGTCCGGCTTCTCGATCGGCCTCGAGTCGACCGTGTGGTCGGTGCTGATCATCGCCGGTGCCGTGATGGGGTCCTTCTACCTGGGGGACAACCTCGCGGAGCAGCTCTACTTCATCGCCCTCACCGGGATGGGGATGCTGACCACGGTCGGCGTCGTCGTCTCGATGGACACGTACGGCCCGATCTCGGACAACGCGCAGGGGATCGCCGAGATGTCGGGCGAGTTCGAGGGCCGCCCCGCCGAGATCCTCGGTGGGCTCGACGCGGTCGGCAACTCGACGAAGGCGATCACGAAAGGGATGGCGATCGCGACGGCCGTGCTGGCCGCGACCTCGCTCTTCGGATCGTTCTTCGAGGCGCTCGGCAGCGCCGGCCTCGAACTGGAGGCGCGGAACCAGTTCCGGGACCACCCGGGGATCATGGACTACACGGAGAAGCCCGATTACGGCCGGGTCGTCGACATCTGCACCCGCACGTCCCTCCGCGAGCTCATGACCCCGGGCCTGCTGGCCGTGCTGAGCCCGGTGATCGCGGGGTTCTTCCTCGGAGCCGAGGCGCTCGGCGCGTTCCTCGCCGGCTCGATCCTCACGGGTCAGCTGCTCGCCGTGATGCTCTCGAACGCCGGCGGCGCGTGGGACAACGCGAAGAAGTTCATCGAGGAAGGTCACTACGGCGGCAAGGGGAGCGAGGCCCACACGGCTGCGGTGATCGGCGACACGGTCGGCGACCCGTTCAAGGACACGGCTGGCCCGGCGCTGAACCCGCTGATCAAGGTGATGAACCTGGTCGCCCTACTGATCGCCCCCATCGTCGTCTCCCACACCGACGACACCGCGATCAGGGTGGCGGTCGTCGCGATCGCGGCGGTGGTGCTGGCGTCGATGATCTGGGTCTCGAAATCCCGGAAGTCCGAGCTGGGCGATGAGATCAAGCAGCGGGACGTGGCCGGAGCGCCCACCCCTTCGTGACGTGGGCCTGATCGGTCGGCTCCTCGAGCGCCTCAACGAGAGCGATGAGACACGTCTCGCCGAAGAGACCCGAGCCTGGGCCGAGACGATCGAGGGAACCGTCCGGATCGCCGCCGCCCCCGTTCGACAACCTGTGCGGGTCGCCGGCGTGATCCGCCGGATGACGGTCCTCCCCATGGAGGGCAAGGAGGCGCTCCAGGCGCTGATCTCGGACGGGACCGGAGAGGTGATGATCGTGTTCATGGGCCGCCGCGGGATCGGCGGCCTCTCCCTGGGCAAGCGCGTGGTGGTCGACGGCGTCCTCGCCGATCACCGGGGAGAGATCCGGATGGTCAACCCACGCCTGGAGTTCGCCGGCTAGCCGGACCTCACGCGTCCGGAGCGCCGTCGGAACCGGTGTCCGCGGTGCCCGCTGCGCCGGGCGCCCCGGTCCCCGTCCCCATGACGACGTCTCGGAGCGACGCCTCGGAGTCGACGCTCGACAGGGCGACGATCTCGTCCCCCGCTGCGAGGGCCGTCTCGGGCTGAGGGATCATCACGTGTCCCTCCCGGAGGATCGCGACGAGCGTGGTGTCGGTGGGCAGGCGGAGCTCGTAGAGGGCCCGGCCGACGTTCGGCGATCGCTCGGGCAGACGCATCTCGACGAGCGCGACCCTCCCGCCCTCCAGGCGGAGGAGGCGGACGAGGTCCCCGACGGTGACGGCCTCCTCGACCATCGCCGTCAGGATGTGGGGAGGGGAGACCGACGCGTCCACGCCCCATTGCTCATCGAAGAGCCACTCGTTCTTCGGGTGGTTGACCCGCGCGAGCACGCGTGGGACGCCGAACTCCTGCTTGGCCAGCAGCGACGTGACGAGGTTGTCCTCGTCGTCGCCGGTGGCGGCGACCACCACATCGGCCGACCGCACGTCGGCGTTCTCGAGGATGCGCGGCTCGCAAGCGTCGCCGTAGACGATCCTGGTGTCCGGGGCCCACTGGCCGAGCTTCTCCGCGAGGTCCCGCCGCTGCTCGACCAGCGTGACGTCATGGCCGCGATCGGTGAGATCCTGCGCGAGATGCCGGCCGACCGCGCCGCCTCCGGTCACGACGACCTTCATGCCCGATGGTCCTCGGGCGCCGTCAGTCCGTCGACCAGCTCGAGCCCGTCCTTGGAGATCATGAGGATCAGGTAGTCACCCGCCTGGAGCGTGGAGGACGCCGTGGGGATGAACCCACCGCCTCCTCGAGAGATCCCCGCCACGCGCACCTTGCCGTCGACCTCCAGTGAGGACACAGGCTTGCCGGCCAGGTGCTCGGCGACCGGGACCCGGAGACGAAGGAGGTCACCTCCACCGAGCGTCTCGCGGATCTCCTCGCGGTCGTGGAACAACATCAGCTGGATCTGCTTGACGCCCCATCGCGTGGTGGCGACGGTCGGGATGTTCAGGCGCTCGTAGATCTCCGCTCGACGCGAGTCGTAGATCCGGGCGATCACCCTGGGCACGTGGTAGTACTCCAGCGCCACGCGGGCCGAGACGATGTTCGAGTTGTCGCCGCTGGAGACCGCCACGAACGCATCCGCGTCCTTGATGCCGGCGTCCTCCAGGACGTCTCGATCGAAGCCCAGGCCCACGATCTGTCGCGCGCTGCCGGGCGGGTAGGCGTGGAACGCCTCGGGGTTCTTGTCGATGATCGCGACGTCGTGCTCGTCGGCGATCGCGTTCGCCAACTCGGAGCCGACCCGCCCACAGCCCATGATGATCACGTGCATACGGTGCGGAAGACTACCCCGGGGTGTACCGCACACCAAGAGGAGGCCGTCGGGAGGCCGTCGTCCCCGCGGTGGTGTCGCCCCTGCCGGAGGAAGAGGACGGTCGTGGAGGCCCCGGAAAGAGTTCGGGCCCGCAGAGCGGGCCCGAATGGTGAGGACGGATCCGGAGGTCCGGCAACTGGAGGGAGCTGTCGGCCCCCGGATTTGACTCGGAGGATGGGTTCCTCTGCGCTCATCTTCGAGACAACGGCGTGAGGGAAGCGTGAAGGATCCTTCTCGAGGCGTGAAGATCCCGTGAAAGGGGCTAGCGTGTCGTGGTCGTGAGCGAGGAGCACGAAGCCGAGGGAACCGCGAAGTTCACGCTGCGGGGAACGGTGATCGGGCTGATCACCCCCGCGATCGCCACCGCGATCGCGTTCCCCCTCGCTCCCGCCCGGCCCGAGATCTCGATCGCGCTGTTCATGCTGGCGGTCGTGATCGCCGCCGTGGCGGGCGGGCTGGGGGCCGGCCTCATCGCCGGGATCCTCGCCTCGACGATCCGGCCGCTCGTCGTCGAGGACCCGCAGCTCACGTTCCGCTTCGACGACGTGGAAGACGTCGCGACGGGTGTCGTGTTCCTCTCGGTGGCGCTCATCGTTGGGCTGTTGGTCGGCCAGGCGAGCGAGGACCGGGCACGCGCCTCCCGCCGCGAACGAGAGGCGCGGTTCCTGGGGACGCTCTCGAGCACCCTGCACACGGGCGAGGTCCCGGACCGAGTGCTCGACGAGTTCGCCGAGGTCCTCCTCGAGCCGTTCGCCCTGTCGAAGGTCGAGGTCGAGGCGTCCCTCGACGGAACGGAGCTCCGCGCCGTCTCCAGGACGGACGGCGAGTCGTCCCCAGGGCCGCGCACGACCGTCCCGTTGCTGGCGGGAGAGGCCTCGATCGGCAGGCTCGTCGCCGAGCGCCCGGACGGAGGCCGGCCGTTCTCGCGCGACGACCAGCTCCTGTTGGAGGCGGCGGCGCGCCAAGCCACCGCGGCACTCGATCGCGCCCGGCTGGACGCTCGCGCGCGGATCGCGCAGCTCGACGCCGAGACGAACCAGCTCCGCGCCGCGATGTTCTCCTCGGTCACGCACGATCTCCGCACGCCGCTCGCCTCCATCAAAGCGGGCGTCACCAGCCTGCTGGACGCGGCGGTGCACCACGATCCCGAGCAGGAGCGGGACCTGCTGACGACGATCCTCGAGGAGACCGACCGGCTGAATCGGCTCGTCGGGAACCTGCTCGACCTCGCGCGGATCCGGGCCGGCGCGCTGACGCCCACGCGCCAGCAGGCCGCGATGGATGAGATCGTCGAGGTCGTCCTGGCGCGGATGCGACCCCGGCTCGTGCATCACACCGTCGCCGCCGACCTTCCCTCCGATCTGCCCGACGTCTCCGTCGACCCGGTCCAGCTCGACCAGGTGCTCACGAACCTCCTGGAGAACGCGGGCCGGCACGCTCCGGAGGGGAGCGAGATCCGGGTGAGCGTCCAGTGGATCCGCGATGCCGTCCAGGTCAGGATCGCGGATCAGGGACCGGGGATCCCCCTGGACGAACGGGAACGGGTCTTCGAGGCGTTCTATCGTGGATCGTCGAGCCCGGAGACGCCGGGCAGCGGACTGGGGCTCGCGATCTCCAAGGCGGTCGTGGTGGCGCACGGTGGTCGGATCTGGATCGAGGGCGGCCCGGATGGCGGCTGCGTGGTGGCGTTCGAGATCCCGCGCGAGGAGGTGGCGCCGTGAACCGGGTGCTGGTCGTCGACGACGAGCCACAGATCCGCCGTGCCCTCCGGACCAGCCTCGAGGCGCACGGGTACGAGGTCCAGACCGTGGGCACCGGCGAGGAGGCGGTGATCGGCGCGGCCGAGAGCGCCCCCGAGCTGATGCTGCTGGACCTCGGCCTCCCGGACCTCGACGGGACCGAGGTGATCCGTCGCGTTCGTGGGTTCACTGAGCTCCCGATCATCGTGCTGTCGGTCCGCGACGCGCAGCAGGACAAGGTCGCGGCGCTCGACGCCGGGGCCGACGACTACGTGACGAAACCGTTCGCGATGGAGGAGCTGCTCGCTCGGGCGCGGGCGGCGATGCGGCGGGCGCAACCGGGTGAGCCGCCGGCCCCGACGATGAGGTTCGGCGCGCTCGAGATGGACCTCGGCCGGCGACTCGTCCTTCTCGAAGGTGAGACGCTGCGCCTGACGCCGACCGAGTACCAGCTGCTCGAGGCATTCGCGACGCATCCCGGCAAGCTCCTCACCCATCAGTGGCTCCTCCGGAAGGTGTGGGGGCAGGGCTACGGGACGGAGACGACGTACCTCCGGACCTACGTGCGCGCGCTCCGCAAGAAGCTCGGCGACGACGCGCAGGCGCCACAGCTGATCGTGACCGAGCCGGGCGTCGGCTATCGCTGGATCGCGGAAAGCACGGACGCCGAGTCGTAGCATCCTCCGATGGCCACGCGCACCGATGGCTCGGGCGTCGGCGGCGCCCTGAAGCGCCTCCTCGTGGGACGGGCGCTCTCGACGTCGTCCCAGGAGCACCAGCTGTTGCCCAAGTTCTTGGCCCTGCCCGTCTTCGCCTCCGATCAGCTCTCCTCGGTCGCGTATGCGACCGAGGAGATGATGCTGGTGCTCGCGTTGGCCGGGGCCTCCGCGCTCGGACTGCTGTCGCCGCTCGGGCTGGGGGTCGCGGTGCTGCTCGTCGTCGTGATCGTCTCCTACCGGCAGACCGTCTACGCCTACCCGCGCGGAGGCGGCTCCTACATCGTCGCGAAGGAGAACCTCGGCACGGTCCCCGGCTTGACCGCGGCCGGCGCCATCCTCAGCTCCTACATCCTCACCGTGTCGGTGAGCGTCACCGCGGGCGCGATCGCGGTGACGTCCGCGGCCCCAGGTCTCGCCGAGCACAAGGTTGGTCTCGCGACCTTCTTCGTCTTCCTGATCACGGTCGCGAACCTGCGCGGAGCCAAGGAAGCGGGAAAGCTGTTCGCCATCCCGACGTATGGGTTCGTCCTGATGGTCGGGATCACGCTCGGCTGGGGGCTCTTCAAGTGCTCCACGGGTGGATGCCCGCAGGCGGCGAGCGCGACGCTGCCGCTCGAGGCCGAGGCGAGCCTTTCCTTGTTCCTCGTGCTCCGCGCGTTCTCCTCCGGGGCCACGGCGCTCACCGGGGTCGAAGCGATCGCGGACGGCGTCCAGGCGTTCCGCCGGCCGCAGGCCAAGAACGCCGCCTCGACGCTCCTGCTGATGGGCGCGATGAGCATCCCCATGTTCCTCGGCATCACGGTCTTCGCGGGTCTCCTCGACGTTCGGGTGAATCACGACCTCGCGTCTTCGAAGTCCGTGCTCGCACAGATCGGGGACACGATCTACGCAGGGGGGCCGATGTTCATCGTCCTCCAGGTCTTCACGGCGGCGATCCTGATCCTGGCGGCGAACACGGCGTACCAGGACTTCCCCCGGCTGTCGTCGATCCTCGCTCGCGACCGGTTCATGCCCTCGCAGTTCCGCAACCGCGGCGACCGGCTCGTGTTCTCGAACGGGATCATCGTCCTGTCCCTGCTCGCCGCCGCGCTCGTCTGGGCGTTCAACGCGAACCTCTCGGCGCTGATCCAGCTCTACGTGGTCGGGGTCTTCATCGCCTTGACGCTCTCGCAAGCCGGGATGGTGCGACGCCAGTTCTCCCGGCGAGACCACGGATGGCAGAGGCGCGCGATCACGAACGGGATCGGCGCGGCCACCACGGGCCTCGTCCTGGCGATCGTCGCGATCACCCGGTTCCGCCTGGGCGCCTGGATGGTGATCGTGGCGGTTCCCTTCATCATCGCGTTCTTCCTCGGGGTCAACCGCCACTACCGGCGGATCGGGCAGATCCTCGCCGCAGGACGGCTGACCGGGGACACCACGGCGACCAACTCCTTCGTCCTCCTCGTCGGAGACTTCGGACCGGCGACGATCGACGCCGTGTCCTATCTCTTCACGATCCGGTGCCGGGAGCTCACCGCGCTCTGGGTGGGGCGCGAGGAAGACTTCGCGGACGCGCGTGAGACATGGCGACGCGTCGCGCCGCGATTCGACGAGCTCGCCCTGCTGCCGGGCGGTGAGGAGCATCCGGTCCGCGCGCTGCTCCGCTATCTCAAACACCGTGGTTCAGCGACGGACTTCATCACCGTCGTGATCCCGGAGGTGGTGACGTCCAGCTCCCTCCTCCAGCTCGTCCGCCACCGGTCCGCGTTCCTGTTGAAGACCTCGCTCCTGTTCCAGCCGAAGATCGTGGTGACCAACGTGCCGCTCGTTCCCGGGGAGCCGCACGGAGCCGAAGGGGCGCGCCCCATCGAGCGTCCGCGCAGTGAGGTGATCGTGCCGGTCTCGAGCGTCCAGGACGCCACCGTCCGCGCCGTGATCTACGCGAAATCCCTCCAGCCGTCCTCGATCGAAGCGATCCACATGGCCACCGATCCGGAGGAGATCCCGAGCGTGGTCGAGGGCTGGCACGAACGGCGCATGGACGTCCCGCTCGTCCTCGTGGAGGCGCCCTTCCGGGACCTCGGCCCGCCGTTCCTCGAGGAGATCCGGAGCCGCACCGCTCGGGGTGACACCGTCGTCACCGTGGTGCTCCCCGAGCTCGTGCCGGAGCACTGGTGGCAGACGTTGTTGCACAACCAGTCCGCGCTGTTCTTCAAGCGGATCCTCCTCTTCGAGCCACACGTGGTCGTCACGAGCGTCCCCTTCCACCTGTCGGCACCCGAGTCGCTTCGGGGCGCGACGGAGGGCGAAGGAGCGCCGACGAGCCCCGCGGTACGCTAGGCGACGTGAACATCCGGCCCGCCACCAAGGACGACGCGGAGTTCCTCCGCACGATGCTCTACGAGGCCGCGCGATGGAACCCCGACTGGCCTCGGGAAACGATCGAGGAGTTCCTGGTCGAGCCCACGCTTCGGCGCTACCACGAAGACTGGGGGCGAGAGGGTGATGGCGGCGTCGTCGCGGAGATCGACGGCCAGCCGGTGGGAGCGGCCTGGTATCGCGTCTTCACCGAAGAGGAGCCCGGGTTCGGGTTCGTGAACGAGAAGACGCCGGAGCTGAGCATCGCCGTGGCGCCGCTCCATCGTCGCAAGGGCATCGGCCAGGCGGTCCTTCGCTCCTGCATGGTGCAGGCGCGCGAGGAGGGCTTCCAGGCGCTCTCCCTCTCGGTCGCCGTCCACAACCGCTCGCGGATGATGTACCAGCGAGCCGGCTTCGAGAAGGTCGGTGAGTCCGGTGGCTCCTCCGATACCTGGACGATGCTCGCGAACCTGTAGTGGCTCCCTCCCCGCTCGTCGCGGTCGTCGACGCGGTCGATCGAGAGCTCCCCGATCTTCGAGCGGCCGCCGATCTCGCTCGTCTCGTGCAGGTGACCGGCGTCGAGGACCTCGAGGTCCATCTCCCCGAACTCGAAGCGGTGTTCGCGTGGAACTTCGACCGGCCGCGACTGCTCGACGTCGTGCCGCGAGCGCCGCGGCTCCGCTGGATCCAGTCGATCTCGGCGGGCGTGGAGGAGCTGGCGTCGCCCACGCTGCCGACGCATGGCGTCGTCCTCACGAACGCCGCCGGTGTCTACGACCCCGGCCTCGCGGAATCGGTGTTGGGCTTCTTGCTCGCGTTCTCGGCCCGCCTCCTCGAGGACGCCCGTCTCCGGCCGGGGGAGTGGCCCGCCGACGAGATCACGCTGCTCCGGGGCACGACGGCCTTGGTGGTCGGCGCGGGCTCCATCGGGACGGAGGTGGGGCGGCTGCTCCGAGCGGCGGGGCTCCACGTCCGCGGCGTGGCGCGCACGGCCCGCACGCCGACCGAGACGTTCGAGGAGATCGTCGGCCCCGACGAGCTGATGAGCGAGCTCTCTCGCTCCGACCACGTGGTGAACGTGCTTCCGATCACGGATGCCACCCGTGGCATCTTCGGCGCCGAGGCGTTCGCGGCCATGCGGCGGCACGCGGTCTTCGTGAACATCGGCCGGGGCACGACCGTCGACGAGCCCGCCATGATCCAGGCGCTCGAGCGAGGGGTGATCGCCGGCGCCGCGCTCGACGTCTTCGCGGCGGAGCCACTGCCCGCGGAGAGTCCCCTGTGGCGGATGCCGAACGTGCTGGTCTCGCCGCACCGCGCCGGGGATCACGAACGCTGGGCGGCTCACGTCGTCGCGCTCTTCGTGGACAACCTCGAGCGATTCGTGGCGGGCGAGCCGCTGCGGAACGTGGTCGACATCGAGCTCGGATACGCGCCCGGCGGTCGTTTCTAGCGGGTCGTGGCCCTCACGCCGGCGGGGCGAGCAGGCGCTCCGCCTCGCGGATCGACCCGGCGGCCCCCATCGACCGGAAGAGCTCCAGCGCGCGTGCGAGGAACGGCTCGGCGTCGGCCCGGCGACCCGCCGCGATCAGCCGCTCCGCCTCCTTCAACCGCGCGTACGCCTCGTCCGGCGCCGCGCCCATCTCCTCCAGCAGGTCCGCTGCGCCGGCGGTGTCACCCGATGCCCACAGGCGCGCCGCGCGGACCCAGTCCGACGGGAGGTCCTCGCCTCCCAACGCCAGGAGGTCGCCCCCTCGGCCCCGCTCCGTGAGCACGATCGAAGCCTGGAGGATCCACCACGACCAGTCCAGGGACGGTTCGGCGGCGTTCCGCTCCAGGATCTCCGAGACGTCGGCCTCGGCGTCTTCCCCTCTCCCCGACGCGAGCAACGCCTTCGCGCGCTCCGCGAGGCAGGGCAGGAGCGCTTGCGGGTCACCGGCCTCACGACCCGCGGCGACGGCGCGCTCGGCGTCCTCGAGGGCCCCTGCCAGGTCGCCCCGGGCGAGCCGGATCCTCGATCGGCTCTGTCGGTGCTGCGTCTCGAGATAGTGGGGTGCGCCCCCCTCGATGCGCGCGATCTCCGCATCGTGGATCTCGAGGGAGGCGTCCCAGCGGCCCGCGAGGCAGAAGTCGAAGGCGACCTCCGCGAGGTTCCAGGTGATCGCGCCCTCGATCCCGAACCGGCGCGCGGCCTCGAGGTTGCGCTCGTGGACCGCGAGGGCACGGCGGACGTCGCCCACGAGGAAGTAGCCGACGCCCAGGTTGACCTGCCCCCGCGTCAGGTGCCACGGGCTGTGGGCCCGTTCCGCGATCGCGATGCCCTCTTCGAGGTCGTCGAAGCCACCCATCTCGGCGCGGTTGATGCGGGCCGTCCCGAGCGAGGTGAGCGCGAACGCCTGGAGCTCCTCGAGGTCCAGGTCGCGGGCGATCGCCAGGGCGTCCCGGCCGACCCTGATCGCGTCGTCGTGGCGGCCGGCGACCATGAAGTACCGAGCGAGGTGGGACTTCACGGCGGCGAGCGCGGGGGTGGGTGGGAGTCCGTCCGCCAGCGCCATCGCCCGCTCGATGTGGGCTTGCGCCTCCTCTCCCATCCCGCGCCGCCACGCCAGGTCGCCGATCAGGAGCTCCGCCTCCGCGGCCGCGTCCCGCTGGTCCGCCGCAAGGAAGCCGTCCCTCGCCTCGGTCAGCTCCTCCGTTCCGGCATCGCGGTCGAGCGAGAGGGTCCGGCCGTAGCGGAGCAGCAGGGCCGGCCGCTGGGGATCGTCCGAGGGCCAGAGGTCCGCTGCGGCCGCGTAGGCGCGCTCGGCGGGCGGGTACGCACCCAAGGCGTACGCGCGGTCGCCCGCCGCGCGCAGCGCGAGCCTGGCCGGAGCCTCCAACGCCGTGGCGTCCAGGCCCGCGGCCCTGGTGAGCTGGAGCGCGGAGCCGTAGTGGTGGGCGAGCAGCTCCGCTCGGTCCTCGAGGCGATCGCCGCCGAGGGATGCGATCCAGTCGGCCGCCACACGATGCTTCTCGCCCCGGGCGGCCCGAGGGATCTGCCCGTAGGCCACATCGCGGACGAGGAGATGCAGGAACGCGTACTCGGTCTCCCCGCCGACAGATGAGCGCCGCGAGCGGCGGACGAACCGTCCGCGCTCCAGTTCGTGCAGCCGTCGCTCGAGGTCGGCGCGATCCTGCCCGCCGATCGGGGCGATGGCGCCGAGCCAGAACGTCTTGCCGACCACGGCGGCGTCCTGCAACAGTGACTTGTCGGCCGGCGCGAGCCCGTCGAGACGAGCCGCGATGATCCCCTGGACCGAGCCGGGCAACTCCGCGGCCGCGAGGTCGGCCACCGAGCGGTCCGCCGCCATCCGCGCGAACTCCTCCGCGTACAGAGGGTTCCCACCCGCTCGGGCGAGGAGCGCGGACTGGAGCTCGGCGGGGAGGACGGACCGATCGAGGAGCGCCGCGAGCAACACCGCGGTCTCCTCGTCGGACAGAGGGGCGAGCGCGAGCGTCGCCGCGTTGAGCTTGCCCCCGCCCCAGTCCGGCCGGCGGACGAGGAGCTCGGGCCTCGCCGTGCACAGGACGAGGAGAGGAACGTCTCGCGTCCAATCGATCAGGTCGTCGAGGAAATCGAGGAGGCCGTCGTCGGCCCAGTGCAGGTCCTCGAACACCAGAACGGTCGGGCGGCGCTCGGCCAGGGACTCGAGGTAGCGACGCCACGCCGAAGGCCCGTCATCCATCGCCTCTGAGCCCGAGTCCCGCTCCTGAGCCAGACCGATCAAGGGGCGGAGGTGGCGCGCGACCCAGCGACGCTCGTCCTCTTCCGCGATCAGCTCGGTCGCGCTCCGGTCGAGCTTGGCCGCCGCCTCGCCGTCGGGATCCGTTTCGAGGATGCCCGCCTCAGCCTTGATCATCTCGCCGAGTGCCCAATAGCTCACGCCGTCGCCGTAGGGCAGGCACCGGCCCTGCCGCCAGGTGATCAGGTCCGGCATGTCCTCGATGTGGACGAAGAGCTCGTGGACGAGGCGGCTCTTCCCGATGCCGGGTTCGCCGACGAGCGTGACGAGCTGCGGCTCGTCCTGGTGTCGTGCGCGATCGAGCGCATCTCGGAGGAGCGCGAGCTCCCGGTCTCGCCCCACGAGCGCGGTGTCGACGCGGCGCGTGATGTCGATCCCGTAGTGGGATCGCGCCTCGATCGCCTCCCAGACCACGATCGGGTCGGCCTTCCCCTTCGCCTCGACGGGATCCCCCGCTCGGTACTCGATCGCCCGCTCGGTTGCGCGATACGTCGCGTCTCCGACCAGTACCCCGTCGACGGGGGCCGATGTCTGAAGCCTGGACGCCGTGTTCACGACGTCGCCGGCGGCCATCCCCTCGCCCTCGAGCGGGCGAACGCCGAGCGAGACGAGCGCTTCGCCGGTGTTCACGCCGATACGGACGTGGAGATCGATGCCCGGGTCCTGTTCGTTCATCTCCGCAAGCGCGTCGCGGATCGCCAGCGCGGCCCGGACCGCCCGTTCGGGGTCGTCCTCGTGCGCGGTCGGGGCGCCGAACACCGCCATCACCGCGTCCCCGATGAACTTCTCCACCGTGCCGCCCCTGCGCTCGAGCTCCTCGCGGAGCCGAGCGAAGTACGGGCTGAGGGTGGCGCGGACGTCCTCGGGATCGAGCTGCTCGCTCCTGCTGGTGAAGCCCACCAGGTCGGCGAACAGGACCGTGATGACCTTCCGCTCTTCTCGGGTCGACGCCGCTTCGTCGGCGAGCGGTGATCCGCAGTTCGCGCAGAAGCTGGCGTCGTCGGGATTCCGCTTCCCGCAGGTGGTGCAGGTACGCACGGCGGGAGCCTACCCCGCGTCCCCGCCCCCGGAGGTCGCATCGAGCTCGGCGTAGGCGGCGCGCACCTTCCGGTATCGGCGCGCGATCCACCAGGCGCCGACGGCGACGACCACGGCCGCGATCGCCCACGCGATCGGCTGGAGGACGTCCTCCACGGTGGTCCATCGCTCGCCGAGCACGTAGCCCAGCCATGCGAGCGCGAACGTCCACGGCAGGCACCCGAGGATCGTGTAGATCGTGAATCGCCAGAACGGCATCTTCGCGACGCCGGCGGGCAGCGAGATGAACGTCCGGATCACCGGCAGCAGCCGCGAGACGAACACCGCCATCTCGCCGCGCCGCTCGAACCAGTCGTGCGCTCGATCCACCTCGTGAGGGAGCACCAGCAGGTACCGCCCGAACCGATCGACCAGCGGCCGCCCGCCGATGGCACCCGCCCAGTAGGCCAGCCAGGATCCGACCAGGTTCCCGGCCGTCCCGAGGAGGCCGACGGCAACGAAGTCGAGCTCCTGGCCCGCGCCGGCGAACGCGGCGCTCGCGAGCGCTCCGCCGAAGAGCATCGTGACCTCGGACGGGACGGGGACGCACGCGGACTCGAGCACCATCAAGACGAACACGGCCAGGTAGCCGTAGTCGCCGATCAGGGTCGTGATGAACTCGTTGAAGATCGCGAGCAGGTGGGAGCGCTCCTCGGGGTGGGAATACCGCAGCGTACCAGCGCGTTTCGTGCTGGCTGGAGGCGCTCCGCCCCCTCCCCGCGGTGTCCGTGAGCCTCGCCGGCGCTCCGAGGACGCCCCGAGGGCCGGTGGTACGGTCCCGAACGGGGTGAGCTTGACACCACCCGTCACCATCCCCGATTGAAGGAGAGATCGACTTCGAGATGCCAGGAACCCTCGTCATCGTCGAATCGCCCGCCAAGGCGAAGACCATCGAGAAGTACCTGGGCGGCGACTACGCCGTCCGGGCTTCCTTCGGGCACGTCCGGGACCTGCCGAAGAGCCAGCTCGGCGTCGACGTGGAGGACGGGTTCGAACCGGTCTACGAGGTCCCCGAGGACTCCAAGCGGCACGTCGCGGACCTGAAGCGGGCGCTCAAGGGCGCGGACGAGCTCGTGCTCGCCACGGACTACGACCGGGAGGGCGAAGCGATCGCCTATCACGTGGCCACCCTGCTCGGCGTCGCGCCCGATCAGGCGAAGAGGATCACGTTCACGGAGATCACGCGGGACGCGATCCTCGAGTCGGTGCGGCACCCGCGCGCCATCGACCTGAAGCTCGTCGATGCGCAGGAAGCCCGCCGGGTCCTCGACCGTCTCGTCGGCTATCGGATCAGCCCGATCCTGTGGAGGAAGGTGCGGCCCGGGCTGTCCGCGGGGCGGGTGCAGTCGGTCGCCGTTCGCTTGATCGTCGAGCGCGAGCGCGAGATCCGCGCGTTCGTCCCGGTCGAGTACTGGAGCGTCGACGTCCGACTCACACCGGAGGGAGAGGAGCAGCCGTTCGTCGCGCGGCTCACCGAGATCCCCGAGGGAAAGCTCGCGACCGCGCCGGACAAGAAGGGCATCCTTCTCGGTGCCGAGGCCGATGCGACGCCGCACGTGGAGCGGCTCGGCCGGGCCTCCTACCAGGTCGTCGACGTCCAGCGGAAGGAGCGCAAGCGGTCGCCGGCTCCGCCGTTCACCACCTCCACCCTGCAACAGGAGGCGGCGCGGAAGCTGGGGTTCTCGGCACGCAAGACGATGACGCTCGCGCAGCGCCTGTACGAGGGCATCTCGCTCCCCGGCGAGGGGTCGGTGGGACTGATCACGTACATGCGGACCGATTCCGTGACGATCGCCGACGCGGCCCTCCGAGAGATCGAGGAGCTCGTGAAGCAGGAGTACGGCCCCTCGTACGCGCTCGCCGAGCATCGGCGCTACAAGACGAGGTCGCGCAATGCCCAGGAGGCCCACGAGGCCGTTCGTCCGACGTCGGTTCTCCGTTCTCCCGATCGGGTCGCCGCCTCCCTCGATCGCGATCAGCTCCGCCTGTACGACCTGATCTGGAAGCGGACCATGGCGACGCAGATGGCCGAGGCTCGCTTCGCCCAGGTCGGCGTGGACATCCGAGCCGTCGACGGCGACGCGCACTACGGCCTGCGTGCCACCGGACAGACGCTCGTGTTCGACGGGTTCATCCGCGTCTACACGGAGGGCAGAGACGAGGGGCCCGACGAGGACGCCGAGTCGCGCCTACCGGACCTCTCCGCGGAGCAGGTGTTGCGGATGCTCGAGCTGCTGCCCGAGCAGCACTTCACACAGCCCCCGCCCCGGTACACGGAGGCGTCGCTCGTCAAGACCCTCGAGGAGCTCGGCATCGGTCGGCCCTCGACGTACGCGTCGATCATCCAGACGATCCAGGCGCGCGGGTACGTCCGCTTGGACGCGAAGCGGTTCCTGCCCGAGGACGTCGCGGAAGTGGTGACGGACAAACTGATCCAGCACTTCCCCGACGTCGTCGACGTCAACTTCACCGCCCGGATGGAGGAGGAGCTGGACGAGATCGCGGAGGGCAACGCCACCCGCGTGGCCGTCCTGCAGGACTTCTACGTCCCGTTCGCGGAGGAGCTGGCGCTCGCCGAGGAGAAGTTCGAGCGGTACCTGGAGGAGACCGAGGAGCTCTGCCCGAAGTGTCCGACCGAGGGGAGGGAGCCCGGACGCCTGCAGGTGCGGCTCGGCCGGTTCGGCAAGTTCATCGGCTGCGACAACTTCCCCGACTGCGACTACATCAGGAACCTCGACGGGAGCGAGCGTCCCGAGCCGGAGCTGCTGGAAGAGACGTGTCCCGAGTGCGGTCGCCAGCTCGTGAAGAAGGTGGGGCGGTTCGGACCGTTCATCGGATGCAGCGGCTACCCGGACTGTCGCTACATCAAGAAGGAGCCGCCGAAGAGCACGGGCGTCACCTGCCCGCAGTGCGGACAGGGCGAGCTGGTCGAGAAACGGACGCGGTTCGGGCTGATGTACGGGTGCGATCGCTATCCGGACTGCGATTGCGCCGTCAACAATCCTCCGGAGAAGGACATCCCGTGCCCCGACTGCGGAGGACTCCTCCTGCGCCGCCCGAAGAGCCTGCGATGCTGGCACTGCGGCGCGGAGACCGACCTCGACCTGAAGATCACGAAGCCGGGTGATCGTGAGGCGGAGGCGGCGGCCCGCGCCGCGAAGGCCGAGGCGCGGAAGGCCCGAGCGGCTGCGAAGAAGCCGGCGCGGAAGACGGCCGCGAAGACGGGATCCTCGAAGACCACGGCCAGGAAGAAGAAGGCCGCGAAGAGATCCTCGGCAACGACGAAGGAGTCGGCCACGACGAAGGATCCGGTCCCCGAGTCGGTCGTCGCCGGCGAGGACGCGTAGTCGTGGCGACTGTCGCGGACGAGGTTGCCGCGCTCCGCGGCACCCGGTCGGCGACGCTCGGCGATCTGATCACGCATCCACCGTTCGCGCGCCTGCTCGCCGCGATGTCGGTGTCCTCGCTGGGCGACTGGGTCGGTTTCCTGGCGGTAACGGCGCTCGTCGCGGAGCTGGCCGGCGGCACCGGCGGAGCGGCCTTCTCGGTCGCGGGACTGATGCTCGCACGGACCCTCCCCGCCGTGCTGTTCGGTCCGATCGCCGGTGCCCTCGTGGACCGACTGGACCGGAAGCGGATCATGGTCATCGCCGACCTCGCCCGCGGCGCGATGTACGCGGCGATGGTGTTCATCGGCCAGCTGTGGGCGATCTACGCGCTCTCCTTCGTGATCGAGAGTTTCTCGCTCGTGTGGGGACCCGCTCGCGACGCGTCGCTCCCGAACCTCGTCCCGCGCCGTCAGCTCGCGAACGCGAACTCGATCGCGCTCGCCTCCACCTACGGTACCCTCCCGCTGGGCGGGATCGTGTTCACCGTGCTCGTCGGGTTGAACACCCTGCTCAGCCACGCGATCCCGATCCTCGAGGGACGTGATCAAGCGGTGCCCCTGTTCCTCGACGCCGCGACGTTCGTGTTCTCCGCCGCGATGATCAGCCGCGTGCCGATCCCTCCGTCCCCGGCGGCGCTCACCGGGCGTCTGGACTTCTCGCGCATCTGGCGCGACGTGGGCGACGGGATCCGCTTCCTCCGCGAGGATTCGATGGCGTCGGCGATGACCGCCGGGATCGTCGTCGCCTTCTCTGCCGTCGGCGCCGTCCTCGCGCTGGCACCGCTGTTCGTCGTACGGAGCCTCGGCGCCGACGACGCCGCATGGGGCTTCATGGTCACGTCCTTCGGCGTCGGGATCGGCTTGGGGATGGTGAGCGCGAACCAGGCGTCGCGCCTCGTCGAACGCGTCTCGCTCTTCCCCTGGTCGATCGTCGTGGCTGCCGCCACGCTGTTCGTGCTGGCCTCGATGCCCAACCTGGCCCTCGCCGCTGTGGTCACCGTCTGGCTGGGGGCCTTCTGCGGGTTGGCCTGGGTGACCGGCTACACCTTGCTGCAGGAGAACGTCCGTGACGAGTTCCGCGGACGAACGTTCGCCTCGCTCACCGTCCTGTCTCGGATGGGGTTGTTCCTCTCCCTCGCCACGTTCCCTACCCTGGCGGGTGTCTATGGGACGTTGGGCGCCGGCTCCGAGCTCGGGATCCGCCTCGCGCTGGCGAGCGCGGGGATCGCGGTGGCACTCGCCGGACTCAACACGCGCCGCCTCCTCAAGCGGTACCGCCTGTCCCGTCCTCAACCCCTCACGCTCGTGCCGAAGCTGAAGCGGCCGCCCGCGACCGGCTTCTTCATCGCCTTCGAGGGTGTCGAGGGTTCGGGCAAGGGGACACAGCTCCGCCTCGCGGAGGAGCATCTTCGCGCCGAAGGCCACGACGTGCTCGTGACGCGGGAGCCCGGTGGGACCGCTGTCGGCGAACGACTGCGGGAGCTGCTCCTGGATCCGGCCACCGGCAATCTGGACGCACGGACCGAGGCGCTGCTGTTCGCCGCCGCGCGCGCGCAGACCGTCCACTCGGTGATCCGTCCCGCCCTCGCGGACGGCAAGGTCGTGCTCTGCGACCGGTACGTCGATTCGTCCCTCGCGTACCAGGGCTGGGGACGGGGCCTCGGCGAGCAGGACATCCTGACCCTCAACGTGTGGGGGACGCAGGGCCTGTTCCCCGACCTCGTGATCCTGCTGCACCTGGAGCCCGAGCGCGGCCTGCTCCGGTCGACGGAGGCACCCGACCGGATGGAGATGGAGGGTCAGGACTTCCACGCGAAGGTGGCGGACGCCTATCTCCGGATCGCGGAGGAGCACCCGGAGCGGATCGTCGTGATCGAAGCCGACAAGGACCAGGACCAGGTCTTCGAGGACGTCCGGCAGGCCCTCGACAAGGCCCTCGCCGACCGGGAGGACGGCGCGGGTGCCCGGGCGCCGCGTCCGCCGAGCGCCGCCGAGGACGCCCCTGCCGACCGCGAGATCTCACCGTCCGGCTGACGTCGTCGGACGCGCGCGTTAGCGTGCCGCCATGAGCTTCCCGGTGCTCGACCGCGTGCCCGGCCAGACCGGAGCGATGGCGTTCCTCCGCGGTGCCGCCGAACGTCCGCATCACGCGTACGTGTTCGCCGGGCCGGAGGGGAGTGGGAAATCGCTCGCCGCGCGTGCCTTCGCCGCCGCGCTGCTGTGCCATGCCGGGGGGTGCGGCGAGTGTCGCGACTGTCGGCTCGCCGACGAGGATCATCATCCGAACGAGTTCCTGGTGGAGCCGGAGGGCCGGGACATCCACGTCGACACGATCCGCGCGGAGGTCTGGCAGCCCGCGTACCGCACCGCGCCGGAGCCCGGACGGAAGGTCTTCCTCCTCCGCGAGGCCGACCGCCTGTCGCCGCAGGCCGCCGACACGCTGCTGAAGGTCCTCGAGGAGCCTCCGGCCGATGCCGTCCTCGTGCTGCTCTCCGCCCGGGCGCACGAGCTCCCCGACACCGTGCTCTCCCGGTGTCACGTCGTCACGTTCACCGCCCTTCCGGAGGCGTTCGTCGTCGATGAGCTGGTCCGCTCCGGGGCGGACGAGGTCCGAGCGCGGCTGGCGGCTCGCCTGGCCGGCGGGAACCTCGGCCGAGCGCGGAGGCTCGCCGGATCCGACGAAGGCATGCGGTTCCGCGAGGCCGCGCGGTCGGCGATCGAGCTCGCGGCCGGCGGCCCCGCCGGAGCGCTCGATGCCGCTGGTGTGGTGCTCCAGGCGGCTGCCGACTACAGGAAAGGGATGAAGGACGATCTCGCCACGGACCTCGCGCCGTTCCTCGACGATCGAGGACGACCGGAAGAGGCCTATCGGGGAGCCATCAGGCGGATCGAGACCCGGTTCCAGCGTCGCGAGCGCCGCGCGGAACGCGACTACGTCGACTGGGTGCTGCTCGGCATCTCCGCCCTCCTCCGTGATTCGGTCGCGGCCGAGGTGGGCGGCGGGCTCGAGGTGCTCCTCAATCCCGACCTGGCAGGCGAACAGGCCGGCGCGCGCCTGTCCGTCGTCCGTGCGACCCGGGGGATGGCCGCGGTGGAGGAAGCACGCGCCGCGCTCGCCGAGGACATCAACCTGAACACGCGATTGGTGCTCGAGCGGGCGTTCCTGCGTCTCGGCGAGGTTGCGGCGTAGGGCCATCCGGGGACACCAACTGTGGTGCTGGCACCACTGGCGCATGCTCGGAGTGGTGGGACGCTTGCGTGTGGAGGAACGGATGACCGTGCGCGTTCTCATCGTCGACGACCAGGAGCCCTTCCGCATGGCCGCACGGATGGTGGTGGAGGCCACGGACGGGTTCGATGTCGTGGGCGAGGCCGAGACGGGCGAGGACTCCGTCACGATGGCCTCCGATCTCCTGCCGGACCTCGTGCTGATGGACGTGAACCTTCCCGGGATCAACGGCCTCGACGCGACGCGCCAGATCCTGGCCGACAACGCGAACAGCGCCGTGGTGCTGCTCCTGTCCACGTACGAGGAGGAGGAGTACGCGCCGCGCGCGGCGGAGTGCGGCGCGGCCGCGTACATCCCCAAGTCGGTCTTCGGCCCCGATCGCCTGGAAGAGGCGTGGGCCGCCGCGCGCGGCGCTGCCGACGTCTCCTAAGAGACCGGCACGCTCCCGTTGACCGTCGTCCCTCCGCCGGGGGTGCTCACGATCGCGAACGTGCCGCCCAGCGCATCCAGCCGGTCCGCGATCCCTTGCAGCCCGGTGCCGTACGAGGCGGTAGCGGGGTCGAAGCCCACACCGTCGTCGGTGACTTCGAACGCCAGCCGGCCGTTGCTCCGAGCGAGTGAGATCTGGACCCGCGAGGCCTCCGCGTACTTGGTCACGTTCTGCAGCGCCTCGAGACACGAGAAGTAGATCGCCGCTTCGACGTCCTGGGAGAACCGGCCGAGCTCACCGGCGTCGACGGAGACCGGAACCGGTGACTTCCGCGCCCGCGCCTCCAGCGCGGCGGGGAGTCCCTTGTCCGCGAGCAGCGGAGGATAGATCCCGCGCGCGAGATCGCGGAGATCATCGAGCGCGGCGGTCGCTTCCGCCTGGAGCTGGGCGGCGATCTCGGTCGCCCTCGCCGGGTCGCGGGCGGCGATCTGTTCGAGCAGTCGGAGCTTCACGGTGAGCGCCACGAGCTGCTGCTGTGCTCCGTCATGGATGTTGCGCTCGAGCCGACGTCGTTCCTCGTCTTGGGCCGCCACGAGCCGCTGCCGTGAGGCGCGTAGCTCCTCGATCAGCCTCACGTTCCGCAGGACCAGCCCCGTCTGGGACGCGAGATCCCGGACGAGCCTCTCCTTCGCCGGGTTCATCGGATCGTTCGCGGGCATCGATACGGTCAACGCGCCCAGGAGCGCCCCTTGGTCGCGCACCTCGACGGCGGTTTCACCGGGGAGCGCCGAAAGAGCGTCCCCGTGGATCGGAACGGCGGCCGGCGCTGCTTGGTCCGCCGATGACAGGCCCGCGGGCCGGAGCTCCGGGCCCACACGGAGCCAGACGGTCGCCTGGTTGGCCCCCACGGCATCGGCGAGGATCCTGGCCATGCGGGGCAGCACGTCCTCAGCCGCGTACGAGCCGGCCACGCGCTCCGAGAAATCGGTCAGCACTTCGTACGGGGTCGCACGTCCGCCGTAGACGATGCGGTCGGCGAGACGACGCGCGAGACGGGTCGCAGGCCAGAACGCGAGCCCGATCGCGACGGACGCCACGATGGTCGCGGGATCCGCCTCGATCAAGGCTCCCCCGAGGACGGCTGCCGAGAGGAGGAAGAGGCCGACGAGCACGAGCGCGAGGATCGAGTACAGGACCGTCTTCTTGATCACGAGATCCAGGTCGTAGAGCCGATACTTGAGGATCGCGACGCCGATGGCGACGGGGAAGGCCACGCCCACCACGGCGAAGAGCGCGAGGAAGGAGACCTCGCTCAGCGGCGACTCGCCCGTCGTGATCCCGGAGACGATCGCCCCGGCGAGCAGAACGATCCCGAGGAGCGCGAGGTAGGCCAGCCACCGGATCTGCTGTCGCTCGTCCCCGCTGGCACGCCGGAACCGCAGGAACACCGACACGACCGAAAGCACGGCGAAGAGGAGGAGGGCGAAGCCCGTGATGCGGAGGAGGAGGTCGGTGACCGGCTTCAGGACTTCGACGCCCGTCGGGTTGAGGATCCTCGCCCCGTCGAAGTCGATCGGGCCCGGCTGGAGCATCGTCCCCAGCGCGGCGAGGACCGACGTCACGACGATCGTCGGCGGCAGCCAACGCCATCTCGGGGACTGCGCCCGACCTGTCGGGAAGAGCAGCAGGATCAGGAGGATCGGGATCAAGACCAGGATGAACAGCCAGTTCGTGAGCCATGCCGCGACCCCTGCCAGCGGTACCGAGGAGGCGGGGCTGGTCACGTACCGATAGCGGAGGATCTCATCCGTGATCCCCGTCAGCACGAAACCGAGGGCGAGCGTGAGCATCAGCCAACCGAGCAAGCCCCCTCGCCCGCGAGACGCGAGGAACGCGCCGACCGTCCCGTACCCGAGCATCATCAGGATCGCCAGCGCGACGAACGCTTCGAATGAGTCGTTCACGCTCGTCATCCAGAGCGCGAGCGTCATCAGACCGACGAGGATCGCGTAGAGCACCCACGGCACCCATCGCTTCACGTTCGCGATCATCCTTCCGTTCCCACTTCCCTTGCCGCTGAGGCGGGGATCCTGCCCAAGATCGTGGTCCCGCGATGGGGAGCGCTCCGGATCTCGAGCAGGCCTCCGATCGCATCCAGCCGGTCCGCCATCCCTTGCAGTCCCGTGCCGTGGCCGGACCCCGAAGTCTCGAAGCCCCGGCCGTCGTCGGTCACCTCGAAACGAAGCTCGCCGTTCGCCTGCGCGAGTCGGATCTCGACGGTCGATGCGTCGGCGTACTTCGCGACGTTGTTCAGCGCCTCCAGGCAGCAGAAGTACACGGCCGACTCGACATCCGGACCGTAGCGACCGACGGCGTCGGGTTCCACGGTGACCGGGAAAGGCGACTTCCTCGCCTGTGCCTCGAGCGCGGCAGACAGTCCCTTGTCAGCGAGGAGCGGCGGGTAGATGCCTCGTGCGAGGTCTCGGAGATCCTCGAGCGTTTCGACCGTGCGCGCCTGGAGATCGGCGAGGAGCCCTCGGGCCTTCGCGGGATCGCGATCGACCATGCCCTCGGCGAGGCGCAGCTGGACCGACAGCGCCACGAGCTGCTGCTGGGCGCCGTCGTGGATGTCCCGCTCGAGCTTGCGGGCGCGTTCGTCCTGCGCGCTCACGATCCGACGGCGCGACTCGCGGAGGTCCTCGATCAGCCGGACGTTGCGGAGGACCAGGCCCGCCTGCGACGCGATGTCACGCGCGAGCTTCGCCTTCGTCGGGTTCATCGGGTCCGCCGCGGAGGGGGAGACCGTGAGCGCCCCGAGGAGGTCCCCTTGGTGCCGGACCTCGAAGGCCTCCTCGTCACCGAAGGGCGGCAGCTCGTCCCCACGGACCGGCACGCTCGTCGCCTCCGGCGCGTCCAGGGGCCACGACGCTTCCGCACGCATCTCGTTGCCGATGCGGAGCCAGACCCGCGCCGCCCGAGCGCCGGTCGCTTCCCCGAGCAGCTGCGCCATCCGAGGGAGGACATCGTCGACCGAGTACGTCCCACCCACTCGCTCCGCGAACGCCGACAGCACCTCGTACGGGGTCGACCGCTTCCCGTACACGATCCGATTCGCCCAGCGCCGGGCACGCGATCGGATGAGGTTGAACCCGACCGCGACGACGACGCCTCCGACGAGCACCGGAACGAACCCGACATCGGCCCCGACACCGACGAACAGGACGGGAACGATCACGACGACGAGTCCCACTATCGCGATGAACCCCGCAACGAGCACGCCGTACTGGACCGTCTTCTTCACGACCACGTCCAGGTCCCAGAGTCCGTGACGGAAGATCGCGATCAGGTACGCCGCGGGGAGACCGATCACGAGCGAGAAAGCCGTGAGCGCGAAGAAGAGCCCGAAGATCGGCGCGTCCTCGTCGTGGAAGAAGAACTCCGCGATCCCCCCGAGGACCCACTGGAGCGCGAAACACGCGCCGGCGAACGACGCCACGAACGCCAGCCAGCGCATCTGCTGACGCTCCTCGCCGACCGCGGCCTTGAACCGCTGGCGGACCGCGACCACCGTCGAGAACGCCGATGCCAGGGCGACCAGCGCGCCGATGAGGATCACCAGCGGTGCGACGCCGCCGAGGGCGTCGATCCCGATCGGGTTCTCGTAGAGGATCCCGTCCGTGAGGTAGGCGTTGAAGGGGCCGGGCGCGACGAGGAAGCCGACGACGGCCAGGGCCGTTCCTCCGACGAGGCCGCGGACGGCCCAACGCCAGCGCCGGCTCGGCGGGTGGCCGTCGGGGAAGAGTAGGAAGAGGAGCGGCAGGAGGGCGATCGGATAGATCAGGTACTCACCGACGGTGGCCCATAGCCCGAGCAGGGGCACGGAGCCGGGATCGGCCTTGGCCCCGTAGATCGTCAGTCCCTGGACCAGTGTCAGTAGGGGCAACGGCGCGCCGGTGATCAGGAAGAGCCATCCCGCCCAGTTCCGGGGTTGGCGCCACACGATCAGGAGACCGACACCGAGCCAGAGCATCAAGAGGACGACGACCGCGCCGAAGAACGGGTTGAACCCCTGCGTGGTCTCCGTCAGGGCCTCTCCCGCCTCGCGCTCCCGTTCGAGCTCGGCCAGGGCGCTCCGCATCTCCGGGGCGGTCGGGTTGCCGACGATCACGATCTCGCCCGGCTCGATCCGCTCGCGCGCGGCGAGCCCGATGGGAATCGACGCTGCCGTCGTCGTCACACACAGGGCGACGATGCCCGCGGCGATCGCGCGCGCCAGCCGGGGGCTCATCGCGTCATCTCCGTCGCCGGGATACGTCCACGCACGGTAGTTCCGGCTCCCGTGGCGCTCTCGATCTCGATCGTTCCGCCGATCGCCTCGACACGGTCGACCATTCCCTGCAGCCCCGTCCCGAGGTTCGTCACGCCGGGATCGAACCCGCGCCCGTCGTCGGCGACGGTGAACTCGACGACGCCGTCATCCTGGCGCAGGGAGACGTCGACGGTCGACGCCTGTGCGTACTTGGTGGCGTTCTGAAGCGCCTCCAGGGTGCAGAAGTAGATCGTGGCCTCCACCTCAGGTTCGAACCGACCGATCCCGTCGGCGGCCACCTGGGTCGGGATGGGCACCTTCCGTGCCTGCGCCGCCAGCGCCGCCGGCAGCCCTTTGTCCGCGAGGAGGGGCGGGTAGATCCCTCGTGCGAGATCGCGGAGGTCCTCGAGCGCGTGTTGGGTGTCCTCCTCGATCTGGGCGAGCATCTCCTCGGTCTTGGCGGTGTCTCGGGCGGCGAGCTGCCGGGCCAGACGGGCCTTCACCCTGAGCGCGACCAGCTGCTGCTGCGCGCCGTCGTGGATATTCCGCTCGAGCTTCTTCGCGCGATCGTCCTGGGCTGCGACGATCCGACGACGCGACTCCCTCAGCTCCTCCACGAGCCGAACGTTGCGTAGCACGAGACCCGCCTGCGCCGCCACCTCGGCGGCAAGTTTCTCCTGCGCCGCGGTGATCCGCTCGTTCGCGGGCATCGTGACGGAGATCGCGCCCAGGGCCTCTCCTAGATGACGGACCTCGAAGCTTGGATCTGGAAGTCGATCCACGTCCGTAGCGGTAGTGGGCGCGTCGCTCGGCCACGACCCGGCAGCACGGAATCGGTCGTCGACGCGGAGCCAGACGGTCACCTCTTCGGCGCCGGTCCCCTCTGCGAGGACGCGCGCGATCCTCGGAAGCACGTCGTCCACCGAGTAGGCATCGGCAAGCCTGTCGGAGAACGTCGACAGGACCTCGTACGGCGTCGCCCGCTTCCCGAAGACGAGGCGGTTCGCGAGGTGCTGGGCCCGGCGACGTGCGGGCTGGAAAGCCAATGCGACGACGGCCGCCGCCGCCGCCGAGAGGATCGTGTTCCCGCGGCTACCGACGGCGGCTCCCACGCCGACCACGATGCTCACGTACACGACCGTGACGAACGCCGCGAGGGCCGCGTAGACGATCGTTCTCCGGATCACGAGGTCGATCTCGTAGAGGCCGTATTTCAGGATCGCGGTGCCGATGGCCGCAGGGACGCCGATCGCCAGCACGATGAAGAGCAGGAAGAAGAGGACGTTGTTCACGACGACGTTGCTCTCGGTGGCGAAGGTGCCGACCATGAGCACGAGCGCTGCGATGCCGACGTACGCCAGCCATCGGATCTGTTGGCGCTCGTCCCCGGACGACCTCCTGAACCTGAGAACCAGGGCCGTCAGTGCTGCGAGCGCCGCCACGAGCGATCCGATGCCGCCGACCGTCAGGAAGACGTCCGCGAGTGGTTCGAGCGGCTCGATCGCGGTCGGATTCTCGAGATGGAAGCGCTCGGGCGTCTCCAGCTCGTTCGGCGAAAGAACGAAGCCGAGGACGGCGAGGACCGTCAGGCTAGCGATCGCCCAGACGAGGGGGCGCCATCTGCGCGAAGGCGGCCGGCCATCCGGGAACAGCACCAGGACGAGCGGGATCGATTCCAGCGCCAAGACGAAGAGCCAGCTCTGTAACCAGGCGATCGGGATGACGAACGCCATCGAACCGGTGACGAGCCCGCGGGTCACGAACTCATCTGCGAACGCAGACAGAGCGAATACCGTCGCTGTCGCGCAGAAGAGCCATCCGATCGCATTGCCCGGCCGCCGCGAGGCCATCAGCGCGCCGACACCACCGTAGCCGAGGACCAAACCGATCCCTCCGTAGATGACGATGAAGTCCTTCTCTCCGGACGCCGCGCCCGTCGCGAGGACGAAACTCCATACGAGGAGTGCGATATCGATGACGAACGAGCCCCACGCGAGCCAGAAGGAGGTACTTCTCCTCACGGCCCCTCCCCCACGGGGACGGTGCCGCGGATCGTTGTGCCCCGGCCGGGCGCGGTGCGCAGGACGAACTCGCCCCCGAGCGCGGCGAGACGGTCCGCGATCCCCTGGAGGCCGGAGCCGTGCCCGGTGGCGTCCGGGTCGAAGCCGAGACCGTCGTCGGTGATCTCGAAGCTGAGGGTGCTGTTCGTCTGCGAGAGCCGGATCGTGGCGGCAGTCGCCTCCGCGTACTTGGCGATGTTCTGCAGGGCTTCGAGGCACGAGAAGTAGACGGCGGCCTCCGCCTCCTGCGGATAGCGGCCGATCCCGTCGACCTCGACGGTGACGGGAACCGCCGACTTCCGAGCCTGGCTTTCCAGCGCGGCGCCGAGACCCTTGTCCGCGAGCAGGGGCGGGTAGATGCCCCGCGCCAGATCTCGCAGGTCCTCCAGCGCCTGGCTCGTGTCCGTCTGCAGGTCGGCAAGCATCGTGTGTGCGCGCTGGTCGTCCTGGCCGACGAGGGAGTCGGCGAGTTTCAGCTTCACGGCGAGCGCGACCAGCTGCTGCTGCGCGCCGTCGTGGATGTTCCTCTCGATCCGTCGCCGTTCCTCGTTCTGGGCCGTCACGAGTCGTTGCCGCGAGGCCTTGAGGTCCTCGATCAAGGACGCGTTCCGAAGGACGAGGCCGGCCTGGGCCGCGAGGTCGCGGATCAGCCGCTCCCTGGCCGGCGTCATGAGATCGTTCGCCGGCATCCGCACCGACAGGGCGCCGAGGACCTCGCCCTGATGGCGGACCTCCACGGCGTCGGCCGGCACGTCGGTTCCCACGGTCTCGCCGCCCGGCCACGTCGCGGCCGCCCGAGATCGGTCGCCGATCCGCAGCCACACCGTCGCACGATCGGCGCCCACGCCCTCGCCGAGGACCTGCGCCATCCGTTCGAGCACGTCATCGGCGGCATAGGTCTCGGCGACCCGTCCGGAGAACTCGCTGAGGACCTCGTACGGCGTCGCGCGGCGCCCGAACACGATCCGATCGGCGAGACGGGTCGCGACCCGACGAAGCGGCCACACCGCCAGCCCGACCGCGATCCCCGACAGCATGTAGACGAAGCCGTCGTTCGTGCTCTCGAACACGACGCCCGCGATCGCCCAAGCGGGGAGGATGCCGAGGACGAACAACAGGAGCGCCAGGACCGCGTAGACGGCCGTCTTCTTCACGACGACGTCGATCTCGTAGAGACGGTACTTCAGGATCGCGATGCAGATCGTCACGGGGATCGATGCGATCGCGAGGACGAGCAGGTTCTCGACGACGTCCAGCGAAGAGGCTCCCTCACCGCCGAGCGTCCAGTACGGGACACCGATGAGGAACGTCGAGGCGAGTAGCGACAGGCCGAGCAGGAGCCATTTCACCTGCTGCCGTTCGTCTGCCGAGGAGATCCGGTAGCGGAGCGCGAGGGACCCGATGCCGCTCAGTAGCGCAGCCGCGAAGGTCAGCATCACGACGTCACCCATCGTCCGGATCCAGTCCGCACCGCGGACACCGAGGGGGTTCTGAACGCCTGGGGAGCTCTCGAGCTCACCGGGAGCGAGCGCGAAGCACAGGGTGCCGAGCGCGGCCGCGATCAGGCCGACGATGAGGATGAGCCGCCACGTCGACGAGAGCAGTCGCCCGGTCGGGTAGATCATCGGGACCACGAACGCCACGGCGGCCATGTAGGGGATCCACACCCACTCCGTCACCCACGCGCCGACCTGGGCCGCCGGGACAGCTCCGGGTGCGTGGTAGAGACCGTAGAGCGCGTACTGCTGGGCGAGCTCCTGGATCGCCGTGCCGACGCCGGCCACGAGGAGGATCCATCCGATCGGATTGGACGGGACCCTCGACGCGATCAACAGGCCCGCGACCGCGAACGCGGCCGCGAGCAGCAGCCCCCACCCGCGGAACCCGAAGACGGCCTCCGGCGGGGGCGTGCCGAGACCGAGCACCAAGAACACGATCGCCGGCACCATGAAGGCGACTGTCAGCGCGGCGAGGGACCACGCGAGCCGGGAGGAAGTTCGTCCATCCGCCATGACCAGGGCATCGTCCCATCGGCGTGTGGTCCCTCCAAGGGCGTCGACCTGCGGCTTCCGGTGCGAGAACACCCGGTCCGGGGGTGTGCTGGCACCCCGGCGGATTCGGCATGGCCGCGCCGTCGTCACGCCGCTGGGCGCGGCGTAGCGTCGCGGTGACGAACGAAGGAGGCTCTCAGATGACGACGATCCTTGTGGGAACCGACACCTCGGCGGCCGCGGATCTCGCGGTGGAGGACGCGGCGCGGCTCGCCCGCGATCGCGGTGCCGAGCTCCTGGTCCTGTACGTGAAGTCCGAGAGTGACGTGCGGGCGGTCGTTGACCCCGACCGCGCGGCCGATCCCCAGTCGCACCTGCGTCGGTTGGCCGCGAGGTTCCCCGGCTTGCCGATCACGACTCGGATCGAGGACGGCGACGCCGCGTCTCGGATCGTCGACGTGGCCGAGGAGATCCGGGCGGACACGATCGTGCTGGGGAATCGAGGGACGCACGGCTCACGCTGGCGCGTCCGCGAGACGGTCCCCAACCTCGTGCTCCGGCACGCTCCCTGCAGCGTCTACATCGTCGACACGCGGCGGGCGCAGTAACGATGGGAACCCTAGGTCTGATCGCGAAGGAAGGCGAGCACCGCCATCACCCGGCGATGCACGTCGGCCTCCTCGGTCAGGCCCAGCTTGTGGAACAGCGAGTTGATGTGCTTCTCCACCGCGCGCTCCGTGAGGAAGAGCGACTTCGCGATCGCGGCGTTGTTCTGCCCTTGCGCCATGTGTCCGAGCACCTCTCGCTCCCGATCGGTCAATCGAGCGAGGGGCGAGTGGGCAAGGTGCTCCTTCGCGGCGACGAGCGCCTCGACGATCTTCGGATCGAGCACGCTCCCGCCGCGGGCCACCTCGGTCAGGGCGCGCACCAGCTCCTCCACGTCGGCCACTCGCTCCTTCAACAGGTAGCCGAGGCCGGCCGCGCCGTCCTTCAGCAGGTCGTACGCGTACTCCTCTTCCGCGAACTGCGACAGGACGACGACGCCGATCTCGGGGTGCGAGGCCCGGATCTGCTTCGCGCCGCGGATGCCCTCGTCGCTCCCGCTGGGCGGCATGCGGATGTCCGTGAGCACCGCGTCGGGTCCGTATTCGTCGACCGCCGAGAGCAGCTCATCGAGGGTGGATGCGGTGCCGACGATCTCGACCTCGCCGGCGGTGGCGAGGAGGGCGGCGGTTCCTTCGCGCACGAGGTAGTTATCCTCGGCGAAGACCACCCGCAGCGGCATGCGCGGATGGTACACGCGAGGAACGTGCAGAGGGCTCGGGGGGCGGTTGCGTGATGATCCGGGTGGTGCTCGGCGAAGACAACGTCCTGGTTCGCGAAGGCGTGCGCGCGCTGTTGAACTCCTACGAAGACATCGACGTCGTCGGGGTCGCCGAGGACGCGCCGACGCTCCTCGCGACGGCGGCGGAGCACAGCCCCGACGTCGTCGTGACCGACATCAAGATGCCGCCGTCCTTCCAGCTCGAAGGGATTGACTGCGCACACGCGATCCGCGAGCGCCATCCGGACACGGGTGTCGTGGTCCTCTCCGCGCACGACGACGAGGAGTACGCGATCGCGCTCCTCGGCAAAGGTCACAGCGGGCTCGCGTACCTCCTGAAGGACCGGATCGCGCAGGGCGACGAGCTCGCCCGTGCGATCCGGGAGGTGCGCAGCGGCGGGAGCGTCGTGGACCCCGCGATCGCCGAGCGTCTCTCCGGCCGTGCCGAGTCCCAGGAGGAGGACCGCATCGTGCTCGACATGATGGCCCAGGGCCTCGGCTACGAGGCGATGGCCGCGGCCCTCAGCACGACCCAGGAGGCGGTGGACGGGCGTGTGACGATGCTCTTCCGGCGGATGGCCGGTGACGGCGAAGCCGGCACCGGCCTCCTCGGGGAGTTCAAGAAGCTGCATGCGGCCGTGGTCGAGCATTCGGCGACCGCCACGTCCCTCAAGTCCTACGTGCCGTCGCAGTTCGTGGACGCGCTGGCTCGCGGCGGCGACGCCGCGAGCCAGCGCGAGCTCGAGGTCACCGTGCTGTTCAGCGACATCCGAGGGTTCTCGACGATCGCGGAGCGGCTCACGGCCCGGGAGATCGGCGAGATCGTAGGACGTCACCTCGGCGCGATGGCCGAGGTGATCTCCGAGCATGGCGGCACGATCGACAAGTTCCAGGGCGATGCCGTGATGGCCGTGTTCGGCGCGCCCGAGCCGTCCGAGGATCATGCCGAACGCGCGCTGCACTGCGCGCTCGCCATGCAGGATCGCCAACGCGAGCTCAACTCGATGGGGTGGGGGACCGACTCGGTCGACGGACTCCACGTGGGCATCGGGTTGAACACCGGCGTCGTCATGGCCGGCGCCATCGGTGGCGGTGGGCGTCTCGAGTACACGGTGATCGGGGACGCGGTCAACGTAGCGCAGCGCCTGCAATCCGAGGCGGGAGGAGGCGAGGTCGTCGCCGCGGCCTCGACCGTCTCGGCGGCTCCTTCGGTCGCCGCCGAGCCGATCGGCCCCCGTGTCGTGAAAGGCCGTGAAGAGCCGGTCGAGGTCTTCCGGATCGTGGGAGATCCCGCGTGAGCGCGATGGCGGCGAGCGATCCCGCGCCCCGACCTGCTCGCTGGCCGTGGGTCGTACTCGCCGCAGCGTTCTCGGTCGCGACCTCGGGACTCGTCTTCCTGTCGTTGAACGGTGATCCCCTCATCGGAGACAGCACGAACTTCCTGGCGTTCATGGGGATGGGCGTCGTCGGCGCTCTCAGCCTGAGCCGTGCCCCCAGCAACCGGATCGGGGTCCTGTTGCTGTGGGTGGCGGCCGTCGTGGCCGTCGCATTCGCGAGCGCCGAGTGGGCGATATACCTCCTCGAACACGGGTCGCGATCGGCAGCGGCGTGGGTGGGCTGGACGGGGACGGCGTTGTGGGCGGTCGCCCTGTTCCCGCTGCTGATCTTGCTGCCGTTGTGGTTCCCCGACGGGCGAGTTCCGTCAGAGCGCTGGCGGCCGCTCCAATGGGCGGGGTTCGCCCTGTCCGCGCTCGCGTTCCTGGTCCTCGGGTTCGGCATCTCCGAGCTCGAGCTCACGACCGACGGATCGGGGCAGCTCGCGAATCCGCTCCACGTGCCGGCCCTCGAACCGCCGGCCTGGCTCGAGGTGGGCCTGTGGCCCGCCCTCCTGGGGCTCTTCCTCCTCGCCGTCGTCTCGATGATCATGCGGTTCCGACGATCGCGGGGCGTCGAGCGGCAGCAGCTCAAGTGGTTCGCGTTCGCGGTCGTCGTGCTGGTCATCTACTTCGTGTTGAGCGCGATGCTCGAGTGGCTCGGCATCTCAGAGGGAGACCTCGGGGAGTTCATGTCGGGTCTCGCACTGCTCGGGCTCCCCGTTGCCGTCGGGATCGCGATCCTCCAGTACCGCCTCTGGGATCTCGACGTCGTGGTGAAGAAGGCCGTCGTCGTCGCCACGCTCGTCGTCCTCGCCCTCGCCGTCTACGCGGGCGCGGTAGCGCTGTTGGCCTCTCTGACCGCCGACCGCGGGAACACGGGCGCCTTGTTCGCGGTCGCCCTGGCGCTCGGGATCGCGTTCCGCCCGGTGATGCGTGTCGCCCGCCGATTCGCCGACCGGCTCGTCTACGGGAAGCGAGCGACCCCGTACGAGGTGCTCGCGGAGTTTTCGGATCGGATGCGCACCTCCTACGCCACGGAGGACGTCCTCCCGCGGATGGCCCAGGTTCTCGGAGAGGGGACGGGCGCCGAGACGGCGAGGGTGTGGCTCCTCGTCGGCGCGGAGCTCCGACCAGCGGCCGCGTGGCCCGTCGACGCTGCCCCAGCTGAGCCGGTCCGCCATCAGGGCGGCCCGCTCCGGATCCCGGGCGAGCATGTGGTGGAGGTCCGGGACCGTGGCGAGCTCCTCGGGGCGCTGTCCGTTCGGATGCCGCCCGCGGACCCCATGAGTCCGACGAAGGACAAGCTCGTCGCGGATCTCGCCGCGCAGGCGGGCTTGGTCCTGCGCAACGTGCGCCTGGTCGAGGACCTGAGGACCTCTCGACAGCGGCTCGTGGCAGCCCAGGACCAAGAGCGCCGGCGTCTCGAGCGGAACATCCACGACGGCGCCCAGCAGCAGCTCGTGGCCCTCGCGGTGAAGGCGAGGCTGGCGAAGCAGCTCGCAGAACGGGATCCGGCGAAGGCCGTCGAGATGCTCGATCAGATCGAATCCGAGACGCAGACGGCGCTCGAGGATCTGCGCGACCTGGCACGGGGGATCTACCCGCCGCTGCTCGCGGATCGCGGCCTCGTGGCCGCGATCGAGGCGCAGTCGCGGAAGAGCCGGCTCGGTGTGGAGGTCGACGGGAACGGGCTCGGACGGTTCTCCGCCGAGATCGAGGCCACGGTGTACTTCTGCACCCTCGAGGCACTCCAGAACGTCGCGAAATACGCGGACGCCGCGCTCACGGTCGTCCATCTGACCCGGTCGAACGGCGACCTGTCGTTCGAGGTCGTGGACGATGGCCGAGGCTTCGACCCCGACGGCGTCGTGGCCGGCTCGGGGCTGCAGGGCATGGCCGACCGGCTCGCGGCCGTGGGAGGCTCTCTCGAGATCAGTTCGGCGCCGGGCCGCGGCACGACCGTCACCGGTCACGTGCCGATCGACGGAGACTGAGGGGGCAGCGCGGGATGGAGACCGGATCGACGAGCAGCTCACTCGCGTTCCGGATCGTCGGCTGGGTCCTCGGTGTGCTCACGATCGGCTACTCCCTCTTCTTCATCGTGGACTCGATCCTGTCAAGCGATCCCGGGGCCCAGAGCCACCGGTTCCACAACCTGGGCGGCTTCGCCGGTGGCGGTCTGATCGGTGTGTTCTCGATCCTGTTCGTGCTGCGGCCCGGATGGACGGCCGTCTGGCACGTCCTGGTCGCGCAGGCGCTCGCGTGGACGTTCGGTGGGCTGATGGGCGGGGACCTGGTGTCGGGATT
The DNA here is from genome assembly GCA_021155985.1 of Actinomycetes bacterium. Lineage (GTDB taxonomy): Bacteria > Actinomycetota > UBA4738 > UBA4738 > HRBIN12 > JAJNBA01. Next base: position 5,317 of record JAJNBA010000011.1, on the reverse strand, counting down.
GCTCTTCATCGCGCCTCTCGGGATGGTGCTCCTCGCGATCCTGCACCCCGCCCCCCGGTCGCTCCTCCGACTCCCGGGTCGGCCCAGCGTGGCGTTGCTCACCTACGCCCTGCTCGGGACGATCCCGGCCTGGATCTACGCGGTGATCAACGCGGAGCTCCAGCAAGGGCCGGCGACGGATCCCCACGTCGAGTTCCATCACTGGTCGGGGGTGGCCGTCTCGGCTCTGGCCGTCGCGGGCGCCGCGCTCGCGACGTCGCTCCGCGGCGTCGGGTGGCAGGTGACGGGGGTCGTGACGGCGCTCGCGGCCGTCCTGTTCGGCGTCGCCGGGCTCGTGTTCGCGGACTACGCGGGAGCCCCCGACGACACCGCCTGGTCGTGGCTCGCGATCGCCGCTGGGATCGGGTTCTGGATCCTCGTCCGGATCGAGGACGCGCGAGAGGCGTCCGCCGGGTGACCTCGACGCCTCGGTCCCCACTCCGGCGGTTCGAGCGGTGGCTCGTCGGCATCTTCATGGCCACGCTGGTGTTCGTCCTGGAGCGGCTCGTGATGCGCCAGATCCGGAAGAAGGAGGCTGCTCGTGACACCTCCACGGCCGGCGCCGTCACCGTGGGGGAGGGCTAGCGGATGCATCGCTGGTGGGTCTTCCTCCACATCGCCGGGGCGTTCGGGTTCCTGATGGCGCACGGCGTCTCGGCCTACGTGACGCTTCGGCTCCCGAAGGAGCGCGACCCGGCACGCGTGAGCCAGCTGCTGGAGCTCTCGGCGTCGTCGGTCGGATTCATGTGGAACTCGATCGGCATCCTGCTCATCGGCGGGATCGCTGCCGGGTTCACCGGGCAGTTCTGGGGTCAGGGGTGGATCTGGGCGGCGATCGTCGTCCTCGTCCTCGTCATGGCCGCGATGTATGCGATGGGCACCACGTGGGCGAAACGGCTGAGGACGATCTCCGGCGCGATGGTGGGCGGGACGGAAGCCGTCTCGAGGTCTCAGTTCGAGGAGATCCTCCGATCGAAGCGGCCCTACACGATCGCGGCCATCGGGTTCGTCGGGTTGCTCGTGATCCTGTGGCTGATGATCTTCAAGCCGACGCTCGGCTTCGGTGGCGTCCCGGAATGTCCCGTGGGAACGGCCACGATCACCGTCTGCGCGTTCGACGACCAGGCGTTCGTCCCGGACGTGCTCCGGCTGCCCGCGAACGAGCCCGTGGAGCTGGCGTTCGACAATCGAGACGGCGGTGTACAGCACAATGTCGCGATCTACCGGGACGACTCCGCGGAGGAGTCGCTGTTCGTCGGCGACCTGATCGCCGGCGCCGAGACGGTGACGTACGACGTGCCGGCGCTTGACCCCGGTGCGTACTACTTCCGATGCGACGTGCATCCGCAGATGGACGGCTCCGTGGAGGTCGCGTAGATGCCCTACCGAACGATCGTCGTGGGCACCGACGGCTCACCGACGGCGACGGTCGCCGTCGAGGTGGCGCAGAAGCTCGCGAAGCGGCTCCGCGGACGGCTGGTCCTCGTCGGGGCACTCGACGCCTACGGCGTGTCCCGGCAGCCTCTGCAGACGGCGCTCTACGAAGCCGCGGAGCACGCGCGAGCGAAGAAGGTCGATGCCACGGCCGAGTTGATCGAAGGCACCCCGGGGGAGTCGATCCTGGCCGCGGCGATCAAGCACGACGCCGACCTGATCGTGGTCGGGAACCGCGGGATGGGCCAGGCGACCCGCTTCCGGCTGGGGAGCGTTCCGGACTGGGTCGCGCACGACGCGCCGTGCGACCTGCTCATCGTGGACACGACCGGTCGCGCCGGTCCCCGCGAACCCGCGCCTCCCTACTCGAGGATCCTGGCGGGAACGGACGGGTCGGGTACGGCGACCGAGGCCGTGCGCAAGGCGTACACGCTCGCCTCCGTGTACGCCGGGTCGGTGATCCTCGTGCATGTGGGCGATCCGCTCGTGGGCGCGATCAAGCTCGAGGAGGTCACGTCTGCCAAGCCGGAGGATGTGGAGGTCCAGAAGCGGACGGTCGACGGCGATCCCGCCCAGCGGATCTGCGAGCTCGCCGAGGCAGAAGACGTCCAGCTCGTCGTGGTCGGCAACAAGGGGATGGCCGGGGTCCGGCGGTTCCTCGGCTCGGTGCCGAACAAGGTCGCGCACGAGGTGCCGTCGGACGTCCTGATCGTGAAGACGGTGGACCGCTCGGTCGCCGATCTCGATGCCGGCCACGGCGGCCTGGTGAGCGTGGACGGACGGCAGTTGGCCGTCTACCGGGACGAGGAGGGCAACACGTATGAGCTCTCACCCCGCTGCACCCACATGGGCTGCACGGTCGATTGGAACGACAGCGCGAGGACCTGGGACTGCCCGTGTCACGGGTCGCGGTACGCCGCCGACGGGTCGGTCGTGCACGGGCCCGCGTCGGAGCCGCTCGAACGGATCGGCGGGTCGGCGCCGTCGGCCGACGGGGCTCTCGCGGCGTCCGACAGCGAGCCGGTCCCGACACCCGACCGGAGCGCGGTCCCCGCAGAGGGGCACCGCCGGTTCGTGATCGTGGGCGCCAGCCTGGCGGGCGCCACGGCGGCCGCGACGCTCCGCGAAGAGGGGTTCGACGGCGACGTCGTCCTCATCGGCTCGGAGCCGGCCTTCCCGTACGAGCGGCCGCCGCTGTCGAAGACCTTCCTGCGCGGGGAGTCCACGATCCAGGAGGCGATGGTCCGGCCGGAGGCCTTCTACGCGGACAATCGGATCGAAACGCGATTCGGCACGACGGTGCTCGGTGTTGACATGGCCGCGAGGACGATCGAGGTCGCCGGCGGGGACCCGATCGCGTTCGACTCGCTCCTGATCGCGACGGGCGCGCGCAACCGCCGCTTCCCGATCCCGGGGATCGACCTGCCCGGCGTCCTGGACCTCCGCACCCTCGGCGACGCAGCGAGGATCCGTGCCGAGATGGTGCCCGGGCGCCGGGTCGTGATGGCCGGGATGGGTTTCATCGGCTCCGAGGTGGCGGCGTCGCTCCGACAGCGCGGCTTGGAGGTGCACGTCGTCGCCGGCGGGAACGCCCCCCTCGACCGGGTCCTCGGCGAGGAGGTCGGCCGCGTGCTCGAGGCGATCCATCGTGATCACGGCGTCGAGATGACGTTCGACGACCAGGTGACCGGCTTCGAGGGCAACGGGCGGGTGCGTGGGGTCACCACCGCGAACGGCCTGCGACTCGACTGCGACTTCGTCGTGCTCGGTCTCGGCGTCGAACCGGTCACGAACTTCCTCGACGGATCCGGGATCGACGTGGACGACGGGGTGCTCGTCGACGAGCACTGCCGGTCGAACGTGGACGGCGTGTTCGCCGCCGGAGACGTGGCCCGGCACTTCCATCCCGTCTTCGGGGAGCGGATCCGCACGGAGCACTGGAACAACGCGCGCCGCCAGGGTCGCGCCGCTGCACTGAACATGCTGGGGCGAACGACCCCCTATGACGAGGTGCACTGGTTCTGGTCCGACCAGTACGAGCACACGATCCAGTACGCCGGGTACCACCACGGATGGGACGACCTCGTGATCCGCGGAAGCATGGAGTCGAGGAGCTTCGCCGCGTTCTACATGACGGCCGGCAGGGTCCGGGCGGTCGTCTCGATCGACCGTCCCTCCGACGTCCGCGATTCCATGGAGCTGATCCGGGCAGGCGGTCGGGCCGACGCTCGGAGGCTACGGGATGAGGCCGTGGAGCTCGCCTCGCTAGGATGAGCGCGCGCCGAACGGGAGCGACGGCATGAGGTGCGGCGAGGGGACGAGATGACCACGGATGTCGAGGCGCTCCGGAGGGTTCGCTTCTTCGAGGAGCTCACCGACGACGACCTGGCGCGGGTCGCGAAGCTCGGGCAGCGCCGCAGCTTCGCCGCCGGCGAGGCGCTCGTCGAGCGAGACTCGGACCGCGGCGGCCTCTTCGTGCTCCTGTCCGGCTCCGCCCGGGTGGAGGTGGGTGGCGCCGTCCACGACCTCGCCCCCGGCGACTTCTTCGGGGAGATGGCGTTGCTCGGTCACACGCGCCGCTCGGCGAGCGTCACGGCCGCGGAGCGGGTCGAGGCGCTCGTGATCGAGACGATCTACTTCGAGCCGTTCCTGATCCAGAACCCGAGCGTCGCGGTCGCGATCCTGCATGGCGTGGTGGAGCGGCTCCGCGAGGTGCAGGAGCGGATCGACACCGGAACCTGAGCTAGCGGCTCCGGCTCCGGAACAGGTCCAGGAGCATGCCCGCGGTGAGCAGCGCGCCGACGATCCCGAACGTGATCGGAACCCAGCCGGGGACCCGTTCCGAGATGGCCGTGAGCCCGCTCGCGAGGATCGCCGCGCCCGCGGTCAGACCGAGGGCGAGGTGGCGCCCGGCGCGGCGCACCGTGGCCTCGAGCGGCGCCGCCCGGAAGTTGATCTCCATCTTCTGGCCGGGCCGGGCGCCGATCATCCGCTCGATCGCCTCCACGACCCGCATCGCTCGGACCTTGAACTTCTGCGACTGATAGAAGACGGCCTTCGGGTCGAGCCTTCCCGCCATCCCCTTGAGCAGGCTCCGCATCAGGAACTTCCCCGCAACCTCGAACGGATCGAGGTCCGGATCGAGCTGCGCCGTCGCCAGCTGCATCTGCGCCAGCGCCTTCCCCGTGAGCGCGAGCGACGCGGGCAAGGGCACGCCGTGGCGGACCGAGATCTCGGTCATCTCCTGGAGGATCGGGCCCAGCTGGATGTCCTTCAGCGACGAGGTCCGGTGTCGGGCCATGATCGAGCCGATCTCCGACTGGAACCGATCCACGTCGAGGTCGCTCCGCTCGATCGCGTTCGCGAGCATCAGCGTGACGTCGGTGAGGAACCCCACGTCCTCCTGGGAGAACGCCATCAGCAGCAGCATCAGCTGCTCGCGCATCTCCGCTCCCACCTCGCCGACCATGCCGAGGTCGAGGAAGTAGAGACGCTCTTCCTCCGGCTGCCACATCAGGTTGCCCGGGTGCGGGTCGGCGTGGAAGAAGCCGTCGACCATGATCTGCCTATAGAAGGACTCGAGCAGCTGACGGGCGGCCTCGCGCCGCGGCGCACCCTCCGGAGACGTGTCGATCGGCCCGCCGCCCACGTCGTGCATCACGAGTAGGCGCGACGTCGACAGGTCCTGGTGGACCTCGGGCACGGCGAGCCGAGGGAACGACTCGAGCACCTCGCCGATCCGCTGCATGTTCGACGCCTCCTGACGGAAGTCGAGCTCTCGCTGGAGCGAGTCCGACAGGTGCTGGAAGACGGCCTCCATGTCGATCACGAGCTTCAGACTCGG